>NZ_REFJ01000004.1 GCF_003688415.1 Umboniibacter marinipuniceus | reverse complement strand
CTGATCCCATCCCGAACTCAGAAGTGAAACGTTTCATCGCCGATGGTAGTGTGGGGTTTCCCCATGTGAGAGTAGGTCACCGCCAGGCACTTAATACAATAAAGAAGGCTCAACCGTTAGGTTGGGCCTTTTTTATTGCCTGTAATTCCTCAACGTGAGCTACCTCACGTGGCGGTATGTTTTCTGCTCTGATCCGCCCAAATGGCTCTAATAACTCCTCAGTGGTCATATTCCTACAAATAAACAGTTCAAGCTAAGGCCAATATCTATTACAATCACCTAAATAAATGGCGCAGTAACGCGCTAAAAAAATATAGCTATAAGTAGAGAATTCAATGCAATCAGTCTCAATTGTAAAGCTGCCGCTCGCGTTAGTTTGTGCAGCGCTGTTATCGGCGTGTTCAATTCCCGGCTCAAATCTCAAGACTTCAGATATCGAAACGGTCGACACCGGTGAGGCAAACCTAAACTCACAGGTGGAAATCTTAGCTATCACCCCTGCGCTTGTTCAGCAGCTTAAGGCGCAGCAGGCTCTGCCAGCCGCTACGGTAAACACCGAAATGAACGCGCTGATTGCCAGCTATGACTATCGCATTGGTGTGGCGGATGTGCTCAATGTAACGGTTTGGGATCATCCTGAGTTAACTATTCCCGCTGGCTCGTACCGTTCAGCTGAAAGCTCGGGCAACTGGGTTCACGCAGATGGCACTATTTTTTACCCCTACATTGGTCAAGTTTATGTGGCAGGTAAAACCGTTTCCGAGGTGCGCGATTTGATCGCTGAGCGCCTGTCGGAATACATCGAAAGTCCGCAAGTAGATGTCAGTATCTCTTCCTTCCGCTCGCAGAAGGTTCATGTTACCGGTGAGGTGAATGTTCCCGGTCGTTTGCCGGTGACTAACGTACCGCTCACATTGCTTGAGGCGGTGAATCAAAGTGGTGGTTTGGCGGAGTTTGCAGACTGGAATGATGTAGTGCTTACTCGTCAGGGAGAGGAATACCCAGTCAGTCTTCAGCGTTTAATGAAAGCCGGTGATTTAAGTCAGGACTATTTGCTTCAGGATGGCGACATTATTCACATAGCACGAAACGACGGCGCGAAGGTTTTCGTGATGGGTTCGGTGGCTGAAACTACCGTGGTAGATATTAATCGTAGTGATATGTCGTTAACGGAAGCACTTGCTAATGCCGGCGGTTTGGATGAGCTAACGGCGGACGCGTCGGGCGTATTTGTGATGCGTGCCAGTGATGGCGGGGATAAGATTGCTCAGATCTATCAGTTGGATATGGAGAATGCAGCCTCCTTAATTCTAGCAAGTGAGTTCAAGCTTCAAAGTCGAGATGTGGTGTATGTTGCCACGGAGCCGGTTGCCGTATGGAATCGTCTGATTGTGAATTTACTGCCAACCGCTCAAACCATTTATTATATCGGTCGTACTCGTGACGACTTTATTAACTGATGTTTAAGTCAATATTAGTAGTCTGCGCCGGCAATATTTGTCGTTCGCCCATTGGCGAGGCGATGCTGGCGGCAGGGTTGCCCGGCAAGGTTGTTAGCTCTGCTGGAATTGTTGCAAAAAATGATATGCCGGCGGATCCAAGCTCAGTGCAGCTTTGCTCTTCTGCGGGGATTCCAATTGATAGTCATAAGGCGCGTAGGTTAACCCCTGAAATATGTGCTGAGAATGATCTTATTTTGGTGATGGAGCCGCAGCATGTTAAAGATGTGGCGGAACGATTTCCTCAGGCGAGCGGCAAGACCATGTTGATTGGTAAGTGGATTGGTGTTGACGAAATTCCTGATCCTCATCGTCAGCAGATGGAGGCATTTGAACATGCCTACCAACTACTAGAGAAGGCCTGTGAAGGTTGGGTTGCTAAGTTGGCATAATCAGCTGGTTGTGCCAGTAAGTTACTATTGCGCCGTTAGTCGGCCGCCTTTAGCGGCGAGAGTATAAAATTTTTCATTTGGCGATTCGTCAATGTTGTATATAAATCGAGAGTAGAATGACAGATACAGTTTCAAATCAAAGCAACAGAGCATCCAGTCAAAATGACGAGATAGACCTCGGGGTGTTATTCGGAACCTTACTTGACGGTAAGTATTGGATTGTTGCTGTTACGGCGTTCTTTGCCGTTGTAGGTGTGATGATTGCGCTGTTATCTACGCCCATCTATCGTGCCGACGCCCTATTGCAGGTAGAGGAGAAGTCCTCGGGTCTTTCCAGTCTAACCGAAGGCTTAGGTGATATGTTTTCGGCGGAGGGGTCTGCGGTCACCGAGATCGAAATCCTAAAGAGTCGCATGGTGATTGGGCGTACCGTGGACGAACTAGGTTTGACCAATGTCGCCGCGCCGTCATACTTCCCGGTTGTGGGGAGAGGCTTAAATCGGCTATTTGGTGAGCCCCGCAGTATTCGGATTGACACGCTAGGTGTGAGTGATGATCTTCTTGGTAAAGCTCTGCGCCTAGAATTGCTGGAGGCTGATCGCTATCGCTTGTACGGGTTGGATGATGAACTGCTATTCGAGGCTGCTATTGGCGAGCTTGTGAATGAATCTGGTGTTGCCCTTCAGGTTGGCGATATTGTGGGATCGCCGGGCGACGAGTTTCTGGTAAAGAAAGAGTACTGGTTAGAGGTGGTGACGGATCTGCAAAAGCGTCTCTCCGTGAGTGAGCGTGGCAAGCAGAGTGGTATCTTGTCTCTCGCCATTGAAGGTGAAGATTCGGCTAAAATCGAAAGTATTTTGGACCATGTTGCTCGTAACTACGAAGCGCAGAACGTGGCGCGCGAATCACAGCAAGCAGAGAAGAGTATTAACTTTCTAGAGCAACAGTTACCTGATGTTCGCAGCCGCTTGGAAAGCTCAGAGGAAGATCTGAATGCCTATCGTCAAAGTCGCGAGAGTGTGGATTTAAATCGCGAAGCAGAAGCGTTGCTGGAAGTGATTGTGGATTTAGAGTCCCAGCTCAATGATTTGTCCTTCCGTGAAGCGGAAATTTCTCAGCGTTTTACAACGTCACATCCCGCCTATAAAGCGCTACTAGAAAATCGTAAGACTTTGGAAAAGCAGCGCGTGGAATTGGATGCTCGTATTCGTGAGTTGCCGGAAACTCAGCGCGAAGTGTTGCGTAGAAGCCGTGAGCTACAGGTAAATCAAGAGGTTTACACGCTATTATTGAATCGTACTCAGGAGCTTAATGTAGTCCGTGCGGGAACGGTTGGTTTTGTGCGAATTCTGGATAATGCGAAAAGTGCACTAAAGCCGGTAAAACCGAAGAAGCCCTTAATTGCTGTGCTGGCCACCCTGCTTGGTGGGATGTTGGGTGTAGCAATTGTACTGGTTCGTAGTTTTATGAATAAGGGGCTTGAGTCTACCGATGGCGTAGAAGCGCTAGGCTTGCCGGTTTACGGTAATATTCCGAATTCTCCTGCTCAGAAAGCGTTAACCTTAGATAAAGCTAAAGATATAAAGTTGCTCAGTCTGGAAAATCCAGCTGATTTGTCAGTTGAAGCTATCCGCTCCCTCCGCACGAGTTTGCATTTTTCGTTGATGGATGCACCTAACAACGTGGTTATGATTACCGGCCCTTCGCCAGCGGCGGGTAAGTCTTTTGTCTCCGCAAACTTGGGTATGAGTTTGGCCTTGAGTGGCCATAGGGTTGTAGTTGTAGATGCTGACATGCGCAAAGGGCATATGGAGAAGGAACTGAGAGTTGACAAGTCTCCGGGGCTTTCTGGCTATCTTCAAGGGCTAACTGAGATTGATGAGCTAGTCTGTGAGGATGTAGGCGCTGAAGGCTTCAGTTTTGTTCCCCGTGGTGAGGTGCCGCCTAACCCCAGTGAGCTACTAATGCATGAGCGCATGGGCGCGTTGATGGTCCACCTATCTAATTCTTATGATATTGTGATTGTGGATACGCCGCCGGTGCTGGCCGTAACGGATCCAACGATTGTAGGGAAGTATTCAGGTGTTAACCTTTTGATAGGTCGTTTCAACCTTACTACGCTCAAGGAAGTTGAAATCGCCATGCAACGTTTTGAGCAATCCGGCGTTAAGCTTAATGCTTTTGTGTTAAATGGAGTGGAAGAAACAGCCCGCACACGCTATAACTATGCTTACTATCATTATAATTATGAAAGTAACGAAAGTTAAATGAGAGTCAGTATGGATACGTTTGTAGAGTTGCAAGGGCTAAGCGGGGGTGGTTCGTGATTTCTCCTGTTGAGCTGCTGGTAGTGGTTGCATCGGTTTATGCGGCGAATTATTTGTTTCGCCCAGTGGCGTTTCGGGTAGGTTTGCTGGATATACCTGGTGGGCGAAAGAAGCATGCCGTTCCCACGCCTCTCATTGGTGGTGTGATTATTTACGTTGGCATGCTCTTTGGCTACGTTATCACTTATCCACCTAGCGAACTAATTATTGCCTTGATGATTGGCGCGGGACTGATGTTAGGAGTTGGAGTAATTGATGACCTCCGGGGGATTAGTCCGGTCAAGCGCCTGTTAGCTGAATTTTTGGTGGCGGTCCTCGTGATAGGCTTCGGTGGGTTGAATATTGAGAATACCGGAATTTTACCTATTGTTGGTAACGTTGAGTTGGGCGTACTTGGTGTGCCAATTACCGCGGTTGCTGTGGTGGGTATGATCAACTCATTCAATATGATGGATGGGATTGATGGTCTAGGTGGTGGTGTTGTTGCCGTAGCGTTAGGCGCCTTGTTAATGTTTCAGTTTGCGTTAGGTAGTAGTGCGTTTATTGATTTTACTTCGCTAGTGCTGGCTTCGGTTGGGGTGTTTCTGCTAAAGAATCTGGGCTTGTTATCATCGGTTAAGATTTTCTTAGGTGACGCAGGTAGTATGATGCTGGGGTTTTGTACTATTGTGCTGCTTCTGGCGGTGGCTCAGGAATCTTCCAATGCACTTAGCTTTAGTGCGGTTGATGCGCTGTGGTGTGTCGCCCTGCCGTTATTTGATACCTTTACCATTATGTTGCGTAGAGTGCTCAAGGGGCAGCATCCCTTTCATCCAGATAGGACCCATCTTCATCATATTGTTATGCGCATGGGTTTTAGTGCTCGTGAAGCGCTTTATCTGATACTAGCGGTGGCCGTACTTTACGCAGTTGCTGGTTTGCTCATAAAGCAGTTGGCTCCCCAGCTTTCTCTGCTAGTGTTTATGGCCTTAGGGGTTTGGTACTTGCGAGTGATGACGAGATCATGGCGTTTAGTACGTTTCGTTAAGCGTTTCCGTCGTAAATACGGCGTCTAATATTACTGAACTCAGTTTTTGACTTTGTTTCGAAATGTGATAATCTGCACATAAGTTCTAACGGTCCGCCGTTGGATCGTTCAATTAGTACTCTAAAGGAGTAGATGTAGTTATGAAAAAAGCAAGCTTAGTATTAATCGCTGCTTTGGCATCAACCGGTGCTTTAGCAAATAACGTAGAAACCGTAGCCGTTGAGCCAGTAGCTCCACAGGCTGGTGCTGGTGCAATGGGCGCAAGCTCTGGCGTAGCATTAGGTGTTTCAATTGGTGTAGCAGCCGTTGCAGTGGGTACAGCCGTATCTATTGCGGGTGATGACTCTACTTCTCCTGAAGAGCCAACAGAGCCGCCTGTTACTACTACTACCACTACGAACACCTAATTAGTTTTAGTGATCGTAGAAAAGCCGCGTTAGCGGCTTTTTTTATGTCTGTTAGTTAGCTAAACTAGCTCAAATATAATAGTGCGCTTGTTCTTCGGTAATCTGGCGCCACCATAATATGTCTCTAGTTTGCGAGGCACTTGCTACTTTGCTTTAAATTGGCGGTCTACTTGAATAAAACACCTAAATACCTAGTTTCAATACTGGCCTTGCTACTCATTGTAGGCTGCACGCAGCGCTATCAAAAGATGAGTTCAGACTTAAATCGTGCGCTCTTTTTAGATGAAGGTGATTACAGTGAACAGGTTCGCTCTACCCCCTACCCAAGTATACTGCTTGCTATCAACGAAGGCCCACGAGCTTTTGTCGTGTTGGCGTTTCGCGATGAAGGGGCGGCTAGTTATCTCGGTGCCAGTGAAGCCATGCTGTGGCGCACGGCGGATGATGTTCGAATAAAAACTTCGCAGGGCAGGTTGCTTTCGACATCCCGCATGCTGGGCGCCCGTTTAGTGGCTACTAGCTTTAAAGAAGTCGATCCCTTTGAGTTGGGCCTGCTTAATGTGCAAACAGAGGCAACCTTTGTGGGGCAGCGAAGCTGGGTTGAGGGTGCGAACGTTTATGAAAGCTACACTACTACTCATCGCTTTGAGGTGCTCGGGGGTTCGGTATTGAGATTGTCACTAGGTGAGGTGGCAACTAAACAGATTAGAGAGTCAATAACCATTCCCTCGCTAGCGCTGACTTTTGATAATTTATACTGGGTGAGCTTAGACACTGGGCAGATAGTGAAGTCTCAGCAGTATGTACTTCCAGGTGAGCTACTAATAACTATTGAGTCGGCAAAGCCGTACCGGGAGCAATGTAATGCTTGCTATTAAGAGTGTTGGAGCTTTCGTTATTGCAATGTCTTTATTAGTTACTCTGGCGCCGCGTTTAGTTCAAGCCCAGGTTCATCCTACAGTGATAGATCTCAAAGATGCCTCGCTGCCTATGGAGAAGTCTATTGGCTTTCAGCAAACCGTTCGCCTATCACAGGCTCTAGATTATGTTCGTGCCCAGCACGCCAGTAGTTCAGCTCAAAATGGTTTAATTGATTGGGATAGCTCCGGGCTTTTTCAAGCACCTAGCCCGCAAAGAGTTGAGCAGCGAGAGCATTTGTTGCGTTTGCTTAGTGAAGTGCAAGAAAGTGAGGAGTGCAATACGGCCAGCTTGCTCAAGGAGCGGTTGTCTGAAGCGCCTTTGCTTTCTAAGTTCGCATTGCGTGTTGGTTATGATAGCGCAAGGCTTAAGCTGAAAGATAACCCCTTATTACCAGGTCGCTACACGCTCCACCTGGCTGCCTTCGCGCAAGCACCGGCAGTTTTAAATGGCAGCGGGACCACCGCTGTGCTAGAGGCTTCGAAGCGATTGATGTCCGCGCATTTAGATCAATTGGCGCCCCCCTGCGGATCCGGTTGGGCGTTATTGAGCACTTCGACAGGCGTTAGAAAGATAGGTTATGAGAGTTGGAATGACTCAGATGTGCCTATTCCCGAGAGCGCTACAATTGTTTATCTGGGTAGCGGCTGGGATGGTGATATTGAGCCCTTGCTGATTGAAGAGTTGACAAATATAGGGGCATTACTGCAATGAAGCTTATAACGAGTGTATTGCTGGCTCCGTTAGTGCTTGGGGTGCCGCTAACTATTGCGGACAACTACAGTTATCCAGCCTCGCAAAATAGTTACAGTAACTTTGGTGGGGTGGGGATTTTCCAAACGCCTACCGCCCGTAATAATACTGAGGGTGTGCTCAACCTAGGTTATCACGCAAATGCCGATTATCAATTTTTTAACGCCTCGGTGCAGTTGTTTCCGTGGCTTGAGTCCACCATTCGCTATACCTTAGTGAATGATGTCCTTTACAGTCCTTATCCAGGGTTTAGCGGTGACACCAAGTATACAGATAAGGGTATTGATCTTAAGGCTAGGTTACTGCGGGAGTCACAGTGGCTGCCGGAATTGGCGGTAGGGTTGCGGGATATTGGCGGAACCGGGCTCTTTGGTGGCGAATACATTGTGGCATCAAAGCGTTACAACCAATTTGATTTTAGCTTAGGGCTAGGTTTTGGTTATCTGGGGCAGTCCGCAGACTTGCACGGTGATCAATCTTCGTCCATTAGTTGTGGGCGAGATGCTTCCTACAGTGGTAAGGGTGGACAGATTGATTACCAGCGCTGGTTTACTGGCTGTGTGGCGCTTTTTGGTGGGGTGCAGTATCAAACGCCTTACCAGCCACTGAGTTTGAAGCTTGAGTACGACGGCAACGATTACACAAACGATTTACCTGTACGCAGGGGTGAATCTGAGATGCCAGTTGATTCCCGTTTTAACATGGGGGCGGTGTATGCCTTCGATGATTGGGGGCAGCTCAGTCTTAGCTATCAGCGCGGTAATACCATTACACTTGGCTTTAATTTCATTGCGGATTTTAGTGATCTAAGTCGTGGTTGGAATGATTCTCCACCGCCGGTGTTAAAGTCACCGGGTGATACGGAGTCAGAGAGTTTGGAGCGCTTTGCCTATCAAATGCGCACTGGCGCGGGTTATGAGGTCTCACGGGTATACACGGTTGATAATGAGTTTGTGGTGGAGGCTCAGCAGTTTAAGTACCGTGATAGTAATCAGGCCAATGAACGTGCCTTTACGCTGATGGCTAACCAAGCTCAATCTGCAGAACGGCTAACGGTTATTGATGTGCGTCAGCGAGTGCCTTCGGTGTCCACCAGTGTGCAGTCTGAAGACTTGGCTGCTGTGGCCATGGCCGCTTCTCCCCAGCTGCGTTATGAGGGTATTGAAACTCGCCTGGCGCCTAGCTATGGCACCCATGAACCCATGTATGAAAATCGGCCCGCGTTGAGTTACTCCGTTGAACCCGTGCTGGGACAGAGCTTTGGCAGTGCTGAGGGGTTTTATCTCTATAATCTAGGATTGGATTTCAAGGCTGGCTACTGGTTGAGTGATCACTTGCAGCTCTCAGGTACCGCATACGTAAATATTGTAGATAACTTCGATAAATTCAATTACACCATCCCAAGTGACGGCACTAGCATTCCGCGCGTTCGTACCTTAGTGCGCGAGTACCTGGAAAATAACGCGGTGGCCGCCGAGCGTTTACAGTTGAGTTATCTTAATCGCTTTGGTGAAAACCACTTCTATGGACTTCACGGCGGCTACCTAGAGCGAATGTTCGCCGGCGTGGCGGGTGAATACTTTTATAAATTAGTTGATAGTAACTGGGCAGTGGGAATGGAGCTGGCATACGTGGCGCAGCGAGATCCGAGTACGGCCTTTGGAATATACGACGGTCCTGACCAGTGTACGGGCGGCACCTGTTATGAGGTGCAGGACGGCATTGCCACCGGGCATGTGTCAGTTTACTACAAGCCGCAGTTATCCTGGATTAATGACGTGAGCCTAGTGATGAGCGCAGGGCGTTACCTGGCGGGGGATTACGGTGCTACGGTAAACGTTAGTAAAGTGTTCCGCTCGGGTGTCTCCGTTATGGCATTTGCCACCAAGACCAATTTGAGTGCCGAGGAGTACGGGGAAGGGTCCTTTACCAAGGGCTTTGGCATCTCAATACCCTTCGATTTAATCTCTACGGAGCATACGGTGAGCCGAGCTAGCTTTGGCTGGATGCCGCTTACGCGTGATGGCGGACAGAAATTGAGTTACGGTCCTAGGTTGGCTGGTGTAGCGGGTGGGCGTACGTCAACGCGCTGGCGCGTACCAAACTAATAACTTATTTTAGTTTGATGACGTAAAAACTCACATTAACGCTTGAAAAAAAGTGTGAACTACGTAGGATTACGTGCTTCGAGTTACTGCTAAGGATAGCAAGTTTCTGGGGTGAGTTTAGGCTTAGCTCGGTAGCGCATTTACATTGAACGGATGAATCTAGCTGTACCTCTTGCTTTGTGTTTCAATCTCTCCCTCTTGGATTAGTATGAGAACGATAGCTAACTAATTCGCGGGGGGTGTAGGCGATAAAATAAAATACTAGGATACTCCAATGTGTGGAATTGTTGGCGCTATTGCCAATCATGATGTGACAGCGTCACTTGTTGATGGATTGCGTAAGCTTGAATATAGAGGTTATGACAGTGCCGGCGTTGCCTTGCTTAATGGCGGCAAGCTCGAGCGTCGCCGGGCTGTGGGTAAGGTGCAGAACCTTGCTAATGTGATTGAAGCTACGCCGGTGCAGGGTGTTGTAGGCATTGCGCATACCCGTTGGGCCACTCACGGCCAGCCAACTGAGGCAAATGCTCACCCACACGTGAGTAGTAATATTGCCGTGGTACACAATGGTATCATTGAGAACTACGCAACACTTCGAGATGAGCTTAAAGGCAATGGCTATGTGTTCACCTCGGATACGGATACCGAAGTGATTGCTCATTTAGTCCATAGCTTGCTAGCTGCTGAAAATATTAGCCTGCTAAGAGCAGTGCAACGTGCCTCGCGTATTCTTCATGGTGCCTACGGCATGGTGATTATTGATCAAAAGCACCCTGATCAGTTGGTGGTGGCCCGTAGTGGCTCGCCGTTAGTGATTGGTCATGGCGAAGGCGAAAATTATGTGGCCTCTGACCCGCTGGCATTAGCCGAGCACACCAGTCAGTTTACCTACCTTGAGGAGGGTGATGTTGCCAAGGTAACCACCACCAAGATAGATATTTATAATGACCGTGGTGAGCACGTACTGCGTGATCAGGCTCGCGATACCGAATTTAATGCCGCGGTGAGTAAGGGCGAGTATCGCCACTTTATGCTCAAGGAAATTTACGAGCAGCCTTCCGTGGTGCAGCGCATCTTGGAAGGGCGTATTGGTGCTAATGGCTTATTGCCAGAAGCGTTTGATGCAAAAACCGTTGAGCTGTTTAAAACTATCGAAAATATCACTATTATTGCCTGTGGTACCAGCTACCATGCAGGCCTAGTGGCGCGCTATTGGATTGAAGAGTTGGCAGGTATTCCCTGCAATGTAGAGATTGCTAGTGAGTTCCGCTACCGCAAGATTGCTCCGCCTAAGAACGCCATGCTGTTGACCATCTCTCAAAGTGGTGAAACTGCGGATACGCTAGCAGGGTTGCGGGTGGCGCTTGACCGTGGTTTTGTAAGCAGCTTAACCATTTGTAATGTTCCGGGTTCAAGCTTGGTGCGTGAGAGCGATGCCGCCTTTATGACCCGTGCGGGCACTGAGGTGGGCGTGGCATCCACTAAGGCCTTCACGGCGCAACTAGTGAGTTTGTTGCTAGTGACGTTGCAGTTGGCGAAGACACGCGGTTACAGCCAAGCGCAAGAGGTTGAGCTGTGTAATGACTTGCATAAGCTACCTGCTATTTTGAGCGATGCACTAAGTATGGCCGCTGGTATTGAGCATCTCTCCGCTGAGTTCATTCATAAGCAGCATGCGCTGTTCCTAGGGCGAGGAGTTCAGTACCCTGTCGCCATGGAAGGGGCGCTAAAGCTGAAAGAAATTAGTTACATCCACGCCGAAGCTTATGCGGCGGGTGAATTAAAACACGGCCCATTAGCACTCATTGACGAAGATATGCCGGTAATAGCCGTAGCGCCAAATGACGAACTCCTCGATAAGCTCAAGAGTAACCTTGAGGAAGTGAGAGCGCGCGGCGGTGAGTTGTTTGTATTTAAAGATAAAAACGCCGACTTCACTGACGGCGAAGGTATTACCCTCATGGATGTGCCTCACGTGAGCGATGTGATGTCGCCGCTGGTGTATAACATTCCATTGCAGTTGCTCAGTTATTATGTTGCGCTGATTAAGGGTACGGATGTAGATCAGCCAAGAAATTTGGCGAAGAGTGTAACGGTAGAGTAATCATAAATGAATAAGAAGAAAGTATTAACCGTATTCGGTACTCGTCCGGAAGCTATCAAGATGGCACCTCTGGTCCATGCGCTGGCAAACGACGATCGATTCGATGCAAAGTGCTGCGTAACGGCACAACACCGAGAAATGCTCGATCAGGTTCTGGAGTTATTCGAGATTGCTCCGGATTACGACTTAAACCTAATGAAGGCAGGGCAAACGCTAAACCAAGTAACGGCTCGAATTGTTACTGAGTTAAAGCCAGTGCTTGAGGAGTTCAAGCCAGATGTAGTGTTGGTGCATGGCGACACCGCTACTACGTTTGCGGCGAGCTTGGCGGCCTACTACGAGCAAATTCCTGTTGGGCACATAGAGGCAGGGCTGCGCACGGGCGATATTTACTCGCCATGGCCAGAAGAAGGCAATCGTAAGCTAACGGGTGCGCTAACTAAGTATCACTTTGCCCCAACGGAAACATCTAAGCAAAATCTGCTAAAAGAAAACTTCAGTGAAGACGATATTCATGTGACGGGTAATACCGTTATCGATGCGCTGTTGATGATTACCGAGAAGCTAGCAAACGACGAAACGCTTTCGTCCCATTTGGCTGCTAAATTTCCGATGCTCGAAGATAGTAAAAAGCTAATTTTAGTCACTGGCCACCGTCGCGAAAGCTTTGGTGGTGGTTTCGAGCGTATCTGTGAGGCGTTAGCTAAAGTCGCTCAACAGCACGAAGATGTGCAAGTTCTTTACCCGGTGCACCTAAATCCCAATGTGCAAGAGCCAGTCAATCGAATTCTTGGTTGTGCAGCGAACATACACTTGATTGAGCCGCAGCAGTACTTACCGTTTGTATACCTAATGACCCGCGCTCACATCATCCTTACCGATTCGGGAGGTATCCAAGAGGAGGCTCCAAGTTTAGGTAAGCCGGTGTTGGTAATGCGCGATACGACCGAGCGACCCGAGGCGGTAAGCGCGGGTACGGTCAAGTTGGTGGGTACCGATGTGGAAATCATCACACAAAACTTAAATCGGCTGCTTACAGATCAAGCAACCTATAACGAAATGAGCTTCGCTCATAACCCTTACGGTGACGGTAAGGCGTGTGAGCGTATTTTAGATCAGCTAGCAAAATAAAGAGTAAAGATATGTCTTTTGAAACCATCTCAGTAGTCGGCCTTGGGTATATCGGCCTACCCACAGCGGCAATGTTTGCCTCGCGTAAGAAAAAAGTCATTGGTGTTGATGTAAATCAACATGCGGTAGACACGATTAATCGAGGAGAGATTCACATTGTTGAGCCTGAGCTCGATATGATAGTACACGCAGCAGTCAATGAGGGTTATCTTAGAGCGGTGACGACGCCAGAACCGGCCGATGCTTTCCTCATCGCAGTACCTACGCCGTTTAAGAATAACGGCAGCGAAATTCCTGAGCCAGACCTGAGTTATATTGAGTCGGCAGCGAACGCTATTGCGCCAGTCTTGAAAAAAGGCAACTTAGTAATATTAGAATCGACCTCCCCGGTTGGCGCGACCGAGCAAATGGCCGAGTGGCTCGCAGCGGCTCGCCCAGATCTTAGTTTCCCAAAAACACACGGTGAAGACTCTGATATACGCGTAGCACACTGTCCGGAGCGTGTTTTACCCGGGCAAGTCGTACGAGAGCTTGTCGAAAACGATCGAGTGATTGGAGGCATGACGCCCTGGTGCTCGACTGCTGCGATTGAGCTCTATAAAACGTTTGTAGAGGGTGAGTGCGTAACTACGAATGCGCGCACTGCAGAAATGGCGAAGCTTACAGAGAACGCCTGTCGTGATGTTCAAATTGCATTCGCCAATGAGCTATCAATAATCTGTGATAAATTAAGTATTAATGTTTGGGAGTTAATCTCGTTGGCTAACAGGCATCCGCGAATCAATATACTAGAGCCAGGTCCAGGTGTTGGGGGTCATTGTATCGCTGTGGACCCTTGGTTTATAGTTTCCAAAACCCCGGATGAAGCGCGTTTGGTAAAGACCGCCCGAACAATCAATGACGAAAAGCCTTCTTGGGTAGAAGAAAAGGTATCGCAAACAGTTGGTAAGTACCTCGAACTTAATCCCAGAAAATCGCAAATCGATGTGGCGGTCGCCTTTTATGGCCTTGCATTCAAGCCAGATATAGATGATCTAAGGGAAAGCCCATCAATAGATATTGTAGTATCGTTCGCAAAGAATCACCTAGGGAAGATACTAGTCGTTGAACCAAATGTATCCGAACTAAGTATAGACCAAGTTACTTTAGTTGATATGGATGAAGCTATTACTCAGGCAGATATCCATGTCCTATTGGTAAGGCATCAGCAATTTGAGAATATTGATATTGATTCGGATTTTATTGTAGATACTAAAGGCCTCTTATGTGCTAGTCGGACTTAATGGAAAAGGCTTTTTAGGTTTATAGATACAGTATCGGATGAAAAGCATATTCGGCTTGGTAAGATATGGTGTGAATGAACTCTTGGCTAGAGGGCTTAGTCTTGGGCTTATTCTTATACTGCCTTTACTTCTAACGCCAACAGAATTTGGGTACGTCGTATTTTACGTCGCAGTTGAACAGGTGCTAGTGTCGTTACTTCTGTTCGGGCAATCCAATTACTTTATAAAAGTTTATCAGTCAAGCGAAAGTCTCGGAGCAAAATTAACTCAATACGGCATAGCAATATCTGTGATTTTCTTTATAGCTATTATCGTTACAAGTGTTGGTCTTGTTACCTTCATCTCAGGGATTGCATCTCTGAGTAAGGGAGTGCCTTTTTTACTAATACTTTGTTCAAGCGTCATGTTGGCGGTTTACGAGCTCAAGAACATAAAGTTTAGGGCAGACGGTCAACATCGCGACTATTTTCGCTCCAAGTTACTGTTTCAGTCATTGAAGTTCGCAATTTGTATGTTCTTAGTGGTTGTGTTGGGAGCTCAAAGCCTCTCATACCCAGCGGCACTTTTTATCGCAGTCGTCGTAACGTCCTTGCGAAATCATATAGCCGACCCATTATCGCTAGGTTTTGTCGAAGCTCTGCCAAAGTTAAACAGTGTTTTAGTTTTAGTGCCTTTTGCAATGCAATCTTTAATTAATATTATGTACAGCTTTGTCGATCGAATTATGGTAAAGGATATGTTGAGTGTGGTCGATCTCGCTGTATACGGATTCTCATACAATGTTGCTTCGCTAGCTTTCTTTTCACTGAGCGTAATTTTTATATATTATACACCTGTGTTTTACCGTGTTAAAACACTGTGTGTTGCACAGAGGATTCTTTTTAAAGTATGTTCAATTGCTGCATGCTGTCTTGTTATTTTAATTTTCTTCTTGTCTGTTATTTATGATCCCATAATCGAACACTTTCCGATTGAGTATCGGAATTCCGATGTGGTGGCGAGAATATTGATTATAAGCTTCTTGTTTCACGTGTTATACCTTTACGGTTTTCATTTGAGTAATTACCAAGGGTTTGTCAAGCTAATGCCGATTTACGTCACAATAAGTCTTTTGTTGAATGTTCTATTTAATTACGTTTTTATCGCTCGCTATGGGGTATCGGGTGCGGCATTGTCAACACTATTATCTGAAATGGTATTGGCGTTTTTGATGGTTTATAACGCAAGGATCGCCAAGCGAAATCATGCATAGTTTTATATTTTTACTTCCTTGTATATTTGTATTCTTGTTCGATGATGAGAGTGTAAGGGACTATAGTTTTCTTCTATACGCATCGCAACTAATGGTGTTGCTGTCGTATGTGCGAACTAAAGGTGCGCTTATAGATTTCATGAGGCCGACAGTTCTAACACTGCTGTATGTGTTGGTTTCATTTTCTCTTGGTAGCTGGGCTTATAGCAAAGGCTTGGTGTACAGTTTAGATAATCTCAATAATTATAAAAGTTGGCAGTATTATCAGCTAGCGACATTTGTAATGCTAGCATTCAATTTTATTGTATTCTTAGTTTATACAAAGACTAGTTCGAGTCTGTTAAGGTCAAATTACAGTATAAACGCAGTTGAGAGGCGGGAAGTTGCTGCTCGCGCTAAATATTTGTTTTTTACTACGTTACTAGTCTCGCTCCCTTTCGCCTTTTTTGACGTCGATTTAAGTGTGGTGGGAGGGTCTGGCGGCATCGCGGTGATTCCCAAAGCACTCGTCGCAATATCGCTGATCTATTATTCGTGTGTTCGTTTGGGCAGCTCGCGGTACGTTATTTATATGTTGATTCTTTTGGGCTTTTCGTACTTTTCGTTTTCTGATAAGCGCGATGCCATTTTTCTTGTGTTTCCAATTGTTTACTTAGAGTTACTATTCAACGTCAATAAGATAAATATTCGTATTATTTTAGTAACGCTAGCGTTGGTATTTTTTATTGTTTTTTTAATTGTTGTTATGTCAATCACGAGGGGTTATGGCGGCTATGACGTAAATTCCGTAAGCGACGCGATTCCACTTGTAAAAGACTATTTAATGTCTGACCTTTTTCTTGTGTATTTTTTTAACAATATTGAGGTAAATTATACTTTCTTTCATTCGATACAAGCAGTCGAATACATTCTAGGCGATTCGAGCTTAATTGCTTATGGCGAAACGATCGTAAAGTTTATCTTTTTGGTAGTTCCGAGGGAGTTGTTCGAAAGCAAGCCCCAAAGCTTTGTGGATTTGTACACGCTGATGTATGACCCCTCATTCAGGGCGAAGGGAGGCTCTTGGCCACCAAATTTTTATGCAGAGATATTTTGGAATTTTTCGTTTATAGGTTTTGCAGTCGCTTTTTATATCTTCTTGCTTTTTGAAACGCTTTTCATAAAGCTAACGGATAGAGTTCGTGTAGCAAATTATTCTTATTCTCTGCTTTCTTTGTTTTTTGTGTACAGTTTTTTGATTTTAATTCGAGGTGGGGGTTTCGATTTGTTCTTATTTCAAATCATCGTGTCCGGTATTTTTACGTTTCTTGGTTATGTTTTTTTACGTCTCATTCGAGGTGAGATATATGCAGGCTCGTAAAACGTTACTTATATTTCAAGAGTCTTTGATGCATTATCGTGTAGAGTTCTTCAATGCCTTGACGGAAAGATATAAAGTTGTTGTTTTAGTGGGAGCTATCGATGACAAAATTCTCGAGAAAGATGTTAGGTTCGAAATTCTAAAGACCGACTTTAAATATTTCTACCGATTCGCTTATGTACCGGCGCTTCGAACGTTAATTGATCGTGTTAGCCCTGAATTTGTAATCGCACCCTTCGATTTGCGGTTAATAGTGGTGATTTCTTATATGCGTCATAGATTTGGAAAAAACATGGTTTTATGGGGCCTTGATAAGGGAAAAGGTCGCGCTGCACTTGGATTGAAGTTATCTTTAGCCAGACGTTTTGACAATCGAATCGTCTTTTATAGTTCACATACCATGCGTCAGTTTATAGGTATGGGTTTGGATGAGAGTAGGTGTTTTTTCGCGAATAATACCTTTCCCGTATTACAATCAAAAGATACAAGCAAGTCTAATAAGGACATAATCCTATTCGTTGGAAGCTTTGATAGCAGAAAGCGGCTACCAGACTTAGTCGACGCGTTTAACGCTATTCAGTCGAATAGTTCACTAAAGCTTATTTTAGTCGGAGACGGCAGTTGTTATGAAGCAGTTTCGAGGTACGTTCATCGGCTCGGTCTACAAAGCAAAGTATCGATGGTTGGCAAAATAACTAATGCTGATGAATTAGAAATCTTTTATTCGAGAGCATTGTGCTCTGTTTCTTACGGGCAAGCCGGGTTGAGTGTGCTTCAGAGTCTAGCTTTTGGTGTTCCTTTTATCACTCATCGTGACTCTATATCAGGAAGTGAAAAGTTCAATATAATTAATTCGTATAACGGGTACTTCGTAAAGGACGTCGACGACCTGATCAAAAAAATTGATGCGCTCAATCGAGATAGAGATTTAGCTTCAGAGCTAGGGGCTAATGCATATAAGTTTTATTTGGAAAACTGTACCGTAGAGATTATGTGTAATCAAATGATACGTGCTATAGAGGATGTTCGATGACTACGGTTTTAGTAAACGCAATCAACTCAAACTCCGCGGGTGGATTGACGGTTGTTAGGAACTTTCTTGGCCAGGCTTTGAGAGATAGTTGTCGCGATACACGATATGTTCTACTCGTTTCCAGGCCAAGTCTCTTTTCCGATTACGAGTCTGAGAATATTGATCTCATTAAGGTATCTAAGTTGGCTCTGATGCCGCTCCTGAATATTATATTCTATCGTTTTTTTATCGAATGGTATGTAAACCGATACCGTGCTGAGGTTTTGTTGAATTTCGGCGACCTAATTCCACGTGTCAGGTGTAGGGTTGTCTATTATTTCGACTGGGCGTATGCGCTTTACAACGACACGGAAATATGGCTTCGAATGCCCTTTGTTGATCGAATTTCACGTAACGTCAAGCGCGCGCTAATCTTAAGGTATATTACAACTTGTGCCGTAGTGATATGTCAGACTAAAACGATCGCAAATCGATTAAGTGGGTTTGTCGAAGATGAGCGTATTTTGATCATCCCCAATTCGATCCCTAATCATTTCATGCGTGACAACGTTAAATTTCCATTGGGGTCGAGCGCCGATCGGAAGTGCTTCCTTTATTTAACAAAGTATTACACCCATAAAAACATTGAGATTCTAATCGATGTTGCTTGCTTAGCAAAGCGGGCTAGTCTTAATTGGACCTTTGTATTGACAATTGATGAGAGCCAAGGGAGCGCTGCTCGTCGGCTAATAAACAAGATTAAGCTTCTTGAGTTAGATGATTTTTTTGAAATTTTAGGTTCTATTCCTTATGCTGATATACACCGGCTCTACAACGCGGTTGATTACGTTATTATGCCTACTCTATTGGAGTCGTTCTCTTCAAGCCATATTGAGGCTATTGCTGCGAGAAAACCGATATTCACTAGTAATAGGGATTTTGCTAAAGAAGTTTGTCAGAATTATCAAACGTTCTACTTTGATCCTCTCGATGGGCTCGATATATTTCAGGTCGTGAATAACGGTTTAAAGAAGATAGAAAATTGCTCTTCGGATTCTTTTTCGCACGTTGGAGTCTTGCCAGTTTGCTGGAATGTTTCGTACTTAAATATAAAAGAGGTGCTTTTGGATGAAAAGTAGCAGTAAAATTACGTTGTGTAGCCATTGTGTAATGGACTCCACTGATCGAGCTATTGTATTCGATGATCAAGGGCGTTGTGACCACTGCGACACCTATTTTAGCGATATTTTACCAAAGTGGGCGCCTGACGGTATTGACGATCTTGCTCTAGAAGATTTAGCGGAGCGTATCCGTAGGGATGGTAGCAGCCGCGACTTCGACTGTTTGATAGGTATGAGTGGAGGGATTGATAGTTCGTATCTGCTTTATTTGGCAGTTGAGAAAATGAAGCTGCGCCCGTTAGTGTTTCATGTTGACGCTGGTTGGAATTCACAAGAAGCTGTGCATAACATTGAGCGGTTGGTCGATGGGCTTGGGCTAGATCTCTATACCGAAGTGATCGATTGGGAAGAAATGAAGGACTTGCAACTTGCATTTTTTAAATCGGGAGTTTCCCATATTGATACACCTCAGGATCACGCTTTTTTTGCAACGATGTATAAGTTTGCTAGCAAGCATGGCGTTAAGAATATTCTTACGGGTGGTAACTACTCGACAGAGTGTATTAGAAATCCATTGGAGTGGATGTACTATCAATCTGATTCGCGTCAGTTGAAGGATATACAAAAGAAGTTCGGCACCAAGCCTCTAAAAAAATATCCAGTAACTAACATTCTTTGGCACAAAGTTTATCTGCCCTATGTAAAGGGTATCAAGGTCACTCGTCCATTGGACTTTATGAAATACGACAAAGAGGCGGCAACCCGCCTGCTTGAAGAGCGCTTTGGCTATCAGCGTTACCCTCAGAAACACTTTGAATCGCGTTTTACTCGTTTTTACGAAGGTTACTGGCTTCCGAAAAAATTCGGTTACGACACACGTAAAGTGCAGTTTTCGAGCCTCATACTTACTGGTCAAATGACCAGAGATGAAGCGCTTGAGCAATTAAATCAACCAGCGATGACCGATGATCAAGTCCGCCAGGAGTTTGAATATATCGCGAATAAGCTAGGTATAACCACGAAAGAACTTCAAGGATATCTCGACGCGCCTAACAAGTCCTACAAAGATTACAAGTCGATGCAGAACATTTACGACGTCGGCGCTAAGGTCATGAGGGCGCTTGGTTTAGAGAAAGGTGGTAAACGTTGATAGCGATTGTTGATTACGGTTTAGGAAATATTAGAGCTTTCGGTAACATATACCGCCGATTGGGTATTTCTTTCTGTTTCGCAAGCACACCGAATGAGCTGGAAGGCGCGACTCATCTAATACTTCCGGGCGTAGGGTCTTTTGATTACGCCATGGAGAGATTGAATGATTCGGGTCTCAAAGATAGTCTAACTGAATTGGTTCTAAAGAAAAAAGTTCCAGTTTTGGGGATTTGTGTCGGAATGCAAATTATGGCTGCAAGTAGTGATGAAGGGTCGTCTGAAGGGTTAGGCTGGCTAGATGCCAATGTTAATAAGTTTGAAAGTCGAGACGGCTACCCGCTTCCACATATGGGCTGGAATAATCTTAAAGTGAATCAAGCCGAGAAGCTATTTTCAGGTCTAGATGATGATCTGCGTTTTTACTTCCTTCATAGTTATCATTTTAAGGATGATGCGGATGGAGTGATTGCAACCGCAACATACTCAAAAACCATTGGTTGTGTTATAAAAAAAGAGAATATTTACGGTATTCAGTGTCACCCAGAAAAAAGCCACCATAATGGTGTTGCTTTACTTAAAAATTTCGCAGAGTTGTAGAATGCTAAGATCTCGCATTATCCCTGTTTTGCTGGTTCGAAATAAGGGATTAGTTAAAACCACGAAGTTTGGCGATGATAAGTACGTTGGCGACCCAATTAACGCGGTTCGTATCTTCAATGAAAAAGAAGCAGATGAATTGACCGTTTTCGATATTGATGCATCAGTTAACGAATCAGAGCCTGATTATAAAATGATTGAAAACTTAGCGTCGGAATGTCGGATGCCTCTTTGCTACGGCGGAGGCGTCAAAACGTTGCAACAAGCGCTTAACATATTATCTCTAGGCGTCGAAAAGGTAGCCTTAAGCTCTGCGCTTATCAGCAACCCTAGTCTTGTCAACGACATCGCAGCACAGGTCGGGAATCAAAGCGTTGTTGCAGTTCTCGACGTTAAAAAGAGGTTGTTGGGTGGCTACAAGGTCTTTACTCACAACGGTAAGAAGGCTTCAAACGTCGATCTCGTTGACTTTTGTAAAGACTTGGAAGTTCGCGGAGTTGGCGAAATCGTTATTAATAGCATCGACCGCGACGGAACCATGCAAGGCTATGATAAGGCTTTGATTAAAAAAGTAAAAGAAGCGGTTAATGTGCCGGTTACACTGTGTGGAGGAGCCTCCGATCACGCGGATCTAGGGCAGACGATTGCTGAATTCGGTCCTATCGGAGTTGCCGCGGGTAGTTTGTTCGTATTCAAAGGTAAATACCGCGCCGTGCTAATCAGCTATCCAAATTCAAACGATAAAGAGAAGATTTTCTCAGAAGGCCAAAAGTGAAACAAGTACTTCAAAATCTTGCGAGCGGTGAAACTTCCCTTGTAGATGTCCCATGCCCAAAGGCAAAGAACGGTGCTGTCCTAATAAATACGACGAGTACGCTAGTCTCAGTTGGTACTGAGCGAATGCTCGTCGACTTCGGTAAAGCAGGCTGGATTGAAAAGGCTCGATCCCAACCAGATAAAGTAAAAATGGTGCTTGAGAAAGCCAAAACCGATGGAATTACCGCCACCTATGATGCAGTCAAATCGAAGTTAGATCAGCCACTACCCCTCGGTTATTGTAACGTCGGTATCGTGATGGATGGCAGTGACACTGGCTTCGAAGCCGGAACTCGTGTCGTGTCCAACGGCAATCACGCTGAAGTTGTGCGTGTACCTAAAAACTTAGTTGCCGCAATTCCCGATGGTGTTGATGATGAATCAGCAGCGTTTACGGTTCTAGGTGCCATTGCGATGCAGGGTATAAGGTTGGTTAAGCCGACGTTGGGCGAGGCTGTAGTTGTTACCGGACTAGGGTTAATTGGGCTATTAGCCGTACAGATTCTAAAAGCCAATGGTTGCCGAGTTCTCGGAATCGATTTTGATTCTGCAAAGTGCGAGCTAGCAAAGCAATTCGGCGCCGAAGTCGTCGATCTCTCCAAAGGTGAGGATGCAGTAGTGGCTGCGGACGCTTTCTCTCGTGGTCGGGGTGTCGATGCTGTGTTGATTACAGCTAGCTCCAAAAGCAATGACATCATGAGTCAAGCAGCAACGATGTCACGTAAGCGAGGACGAATTGTCTTGGTTGGCGTAGTAGGCTTGGAACTCAGTCGCGCAGATTTTTACGAGAAAGAGCTTACCTTTCAGGTCTCTTGTTCCTATGGCCCAGGTCGTTACGACGAGGATTATGAGGAGAAGGGGAAAGATTACCCATTGGCTTTTGTTCGCTGGACAGAGCAGCGTAATTTTGAAGCAATTTTGGATCTGATGGCGTCCGGTGCCATTGATATCAAACCCCTCGTTAGCCATCGCTTTTCAATAGATGATGCTAAGGCTGCCTATGAGAAACTTGACGATCGTTCATCTCTGGGAATTCTCCTAGATTACGGTCAATCAGACACTGAGCAACTTACTAAATCGACAGTCGTATTGAATAAATCGTCTCATGCATTAGCGTCGAAGGGTAACGTGGCTTTCATCGGCGGCGGGAACTATGCGTCACGTGTATTGATTCCAGCATTTAAGAGCGCGGGGGCTACGCTAACCAGCATTGTAACGAGTGGCGGTATCAGTGCTGTACACCACGGGAAAAAGAACGGTTTTAACCACGCTTCAACTGATATGGTTCAAGCATTGAACGACCAGACAGATACGGTTGTCATTGCTACTCAGCACAATTTACACGCAACTCAGGCAATTTCAGCTCTTAATGCTGGCAAACATGTATTTGTCGAAAAGCCTCTCGCTCTTAATCACGCAGAGATTGATGCTATCGAATCGGCGCAGATCAGTGGCGAGAAGATGGTAATGGTTGGTTATAACCGGCGCTTCGCTCCCCAGATCCAAAAGATGAAGTCTTTACTGAAGAAGAAGGTTGTTCCAAAGACATTTATAATGACGATGAATGCGGGCGATATTCCAAGTGATCATTGGACTCAGGACCCGTTAGTTGGTGGCGGTAGGATTATAGGTGAGGCGTGCCACTACATCGATTTAATGCGCTTTTTAGCTGGTTCGAAGATTAAGTCTTTCAATGCGGTCCGTATGGGTGACAATGATTTCGTGGCTCTTACGGAAGATAAAGCAATAATCACGCTTGAGTTTGAAGATGGTTCAGTCGGGTCAATTCATTACTTTGCTAATGGTGGTAAGTCATTTTCAAAAGAGCGTATTGAAGTTTTCTGTGATAATGCCGTGCTTCAACTGGATAACTTCCGAAAGCTTAAAGGTTTCGGCTGGCAAGGGTTTAACAAAATGAATCTTTGGTCTCAAGACAAAGGTCAGTCGAATTGCGCCAAGGCCTTCATGGATGTTGTTAAGGAAGGGGGTAACCCTCCCATTCCACAAGACGAGATCTTTGAAATTGCGAGAGTTTCAGTCGACATAGCTGAGCTTCTTCGGAAATAGTTGGGATTAGAGGGGGCTAGGCCCCCTTTTTAAATTATGAAAAAGATCTTATTACTTATCCACACACTTAAGTATCTTAAGTGGCCCCAGTTTTATTTTCGGCTATATCGTAAGTTCGCAAAGCCTCGGGTTGGTGAAGAATTCAGCGGAGTGGTGCCTAAGCGCAACAGTTTATGGGTTCACACAGCGCTCTATAGCGAGAAGATTACGACCGATCTTGAAGCCACTTTTTTAAATAGCAGCAAGAAACTACGTTTTCCTAGTGACTGGAATAATGAAAATCATAGCAAATTGTGGGTTTATAACTTGCACTATTTTGAGGATCTTTTAGCGGTCGGCGCGGATCAAAAATATGCTTTACACATACGATTGATAAACCTTTGGATGGATGGGAATCCGGTAGGGGAGGGCAATGGTTGGGAACCATACCCACTCTCATTGAGAATTCCAAATATGCTAAAGGCTTGGCAAGCGGGCCTACCTCTGGACGGCTCGCATTTTTCGAGCCTCTACGCTCAGGCTAGCTATCTTTCAACTGATCTCGAGAAGCATCTTTTAGGAAACCATTATTTTGTTAATCTAAAAGCGCTTCTCTTCGCAGGGATTATATTTCAGAATTCGCGATGGTTGGGTTTGGCAGTTACTGGACTCGTTAAAGAAATTCCGGAGCAGACGCTTCCCGATGGCGCGAATTTCGAGCTAACACCAATGTATCACTCACTGATACTAGTGGATATGCTCGATATGTTTAATCTATGTAGGGCGTATCCAAGTGAGCAGACGAGTAAATTAACATTGTTGCTGGAGACCTACATCCCGAAGATGTTGAAGTTCATGCAACTTATGTCGCACAACGACGGCGGGGTGAGTTTCTTCAACGACTCTGTGGATGGCATTGCTCCGCCTAAAGCTAGAATAGAGTCCTACGCTAGGGCGTTAGGATTTCGGGTCCACAAACTCGATACTATGCAAACCTCGGCAATTGACTCAATGCCAAGCGGTTACATGTGTGCAATGAGCAATGGTAATAAGCTGATATTCGATGCTGCTAATGTCGGTCCTGACTACATCCCAGGGCACGCCCACGCTGATACGCTATCCTTTGAATTATCCTTAGGCCCACAGCGGGTTTTTGTTAATACAGGCACCTCACAATATGGCTTAGGGGAAAAACGTCTTGTTGAACGAAGGACCCAATCACATAATACGGTTGAGGTCGACGGTTTCGATTCTTCGCAGGTTTGGAGTGGCTTTCGTGTCGCTAAAAGGGCGCGCGTTATTTCACGTTCACATAGAGTGATCGATGATCGTGCTGTCTTAAGCGCGAGTCACAATGGGTTCAAAAAGGTCTCAGGAGGGCCGATTCACTTTCGGCAATTAGAGCTTTCAGAGAATAGCCTCAAGGTCGTTGACGCGTTTAACGGTGAGTATGGAACTGCAGTGGCTAGATTCTATTTACACCCCTCACTCAAGGCGGCTATAAACTCTGAATGTCTTACAATTATTGGTGAAAACTTCGAAATAAAGGCTGATCTGAAAAATTTACAGGCGCAGCTATCGGACACTACTTGGCATCCAGGTTTTGGATTGAGTCAGCCCAATAAATGCCTCGAACTCCGTTTTACTGCTGAAGAGCAGTCTGTCGAATTCACATGGAAAACTACTTAGTATGCATATTCTTTTTCTTACCGACAACTTTCCTCCTGAAGGAAATGCGCCAGCTACCCGTACGTTCGAGCACACCCGCGAATGGGTCAAGAAAGGTCATAAGGTAACGATTATCACATGCGCGCCTAACTTCCCCGAGGGCCGAGTTTTTGAAGGCTATAAGAATAGCTGGCTTAGTAAGGAGCAGGTGGAGGGGATTGATGTTTGGAGGGTGAAGACGTTTATTACAGCTAACGAAGGCTTCCTGAAGCGGACATTAGATTTCATTTCGTTCATGGTAAGCAGCTTTTTATTTGGTCTCTTCAGCAAGAAAGTCGACGTCGTAGTCGGGACATCTCCACAGTTCTTTACGGTCGTCTCGGCTTGGGCTCTCGCGAAACTAAAGCGGGTCCCATTTGTCTTTGAGCTCCGCGATATCTGGCCCGCTTCGATTACTGCAGTCGGAGCAATGAAAAAGAGCAAAGTGATCACTGCCTTAGAGAGGCTAGAGATGTTCTTGTACCGTCAAGCCCATGCAATCATTTCTGTTACGCATAGTTTTAAGTCGGAATTGATAGAGCGTGGAGTTGACGGCAGTAAGATTAAGGTGGTTCTCAATGGCGTGGATTTGTCTAAGTATGAACCGGCGACGGAAAAATCGGCTAACTTTGCGAATCAGTATGATTTAAAAGGCAAATTCGTAGCAGGTTATATTGGAACGCACGGTTTAGCGCATGCACTAGATAAGATTATCGATGCGGCAGAATTGTTAGAGTGTAATGATAATATCCGTATCGTGTTTGCTGGTGGAGGAGCGGATAGACCTAGGGTAGAAAGGATGGTCGAAGAACGAGGGCTTAAGAATATCGTGCTAATTCCTCGTCAAGCAAAAGATAGAATGCCAGAACTATGGAGTCTGTGTGACGTATCTCTTGTGCACCTCAAAGATGCTCCGCTGTTTAAGACGGTAATACCTTCGAAGATATTTGAGTCAATGGGAATGGGGCTACCCATAATTATATCGGTGCCCGAAGGTGAAGCGACAGCCATTATTGAGAGTGCTTCAGCTGGAATAGTAATTCCACCGGAAAACGCTGAGCAGCTTGCAGCAGCTATATTGCAGATGACGGATCCTGAAGTTTTAGACGAATACTCAGCGAACAGTATCACGTCGGCTTCAGCTTATGATCGATCTAAATTAGCACTTTCTATGTTGGATATTTTGGAGTCTACCGTCGAAAGTTAGCGAAGCGTTTGTAACTATGCAGAGACGCTAGTTTTTCTAAAACGGAAACACCACCGGAATCAAACACAACACCGCCACGCCATAACAAATCGATGTCGGCACGCCACACATCAAAAAGTGTTTCAGCTTATATTGCCCCGCGTTGAAGACCATTAAGTTGGTCTGATACCCAAAGGGGCTGATAAAGCTGCCACTCGCCGCAAACGCCGTCGCCATGATGAATGGCATAGGGCTAACCCCTAAACCCTCAGCAATACCCAGCGCAATGGGGAATACCATGGCTGCGGCGGCATTGTTGGTAATCAATTCCGTGGTGATCAGCGTGAGTAGGTACACCCCAATCAAGGTAATCCAGAGTGCTTGGCCGGCTAGCGCAGTTTGAGCGGCGCTTGCAATAGACGCACTCAGTCCCGTATTCAGGAAAGCCAAGGCAATAATCAACGCTCCTAATACAATACCTACCAGCTCATAGGGAAAGCGTTGTTTGATATCGTTGGTGAGTAAAGTCTTGGTGATCAACATGGCCGCTACGTAGAAGATTAGCGGCTTTAGCAACGGTATGCCCATAATAATGGAGGTGCTTAAGGCGCCTATAAAGCCACCAAGCGTGAGAATCTGACGCCAGCCAGTAATCACTCTGTCCGTAGTTAAATCACTCAATACAAAGAAGTTACGAGCGAGGTTAGGACGGGTATTGAAGTCCGGGCCGGTAGCTAAGGTTAAGAAGTCACCAGCGCGTAGCTTAATGTCTCCTAGTTTGCCGGATAGCGTTTCCCCCTGGCGGCGAATGGCCACCACAGCGGCATCAAAGCGCGAGCGAAAACGCATGTTCTGTAGGTTCTTACCCACCAATACAGAGCCGGGCTTAATCAGCACCTCCACTAAGTTGTCAGTAGGGTAGCCTTCACGGTGCGCGAAGATCTCAATGCCTTCAATAATCGCCAGTGAGTCCAGCTTGCTGACTTGGCCAGAAAACAGCAGTTTGTCGCCAGCGCGGATATGGTGGAACGGCCTCACCGGCGAGATTAATCGCCCGTCTCTTACAATCTCTGCCAGAAAGAAATTCTCCAGGGTTCGTAAGCCGTTTTCCTCCACGCTTTTGTTCACCAGTGGTGAATCGTCACTCACCATGGCTTCTACGAAGTAGTGTTCTTCGTCGTTATCCTTTGGCCAGCGGGTTGGCAGAATGTAATGGCAAACGCTCACGGCGAACGCCACTGCCGCTAAGGCGCCCAGGCCAACCAGGGTGAAATCAAAGAAGCCAAGGCTTGCCATGCCGCTCTCAACCATTTGCGCATTGATGATGAGGTTCGTTGAGGTACCCACCAGGGTCAGCGTGCCACCGGCAATGGAGATGTAGCTAAGTGGGATAAGCAGCTTTGAAGGCGCTACCTTACCGTTGCGCTTAATGGGCGTAATCAGTGCCGCTACCACAGCGGTATTACTTAGCACCGATGACAGCAAACCCGCCATGGTGAGCGTAGACGCTCTGGCGTGTTTGGGTTTCTTGCTAAACAGCTTGCGAGACATGCTGTAAACCAACTGAGTACGCTCCAGAGCAAAGCTGGCAACAAGCAGGAGCACTAGGGTTACCACACCCTGATTGGTAAGCACACTCAGTAACTCGTTGGTATCAACCATATCCAGGGCGTAGCAGGCCAGCGCCGCTACGGCGAAGAACGCACTGGCGCGGCGCTGCTGGATAAGCAATCCCAGCAGTAGTAAGCTGATAATTAATACGAGTTGCGTGGAAGCGTCCATAAAACCCTATTCATGTTAGTTTTAATCAGTCTAAGATATTTTTGCTGGGGTTTGCACATTTATCTAAGCGCACAATGGTTCTAAGGTTATGAAAAAACGCTCCAACCAACGTCTTTTCATCGCATTGTGTAACGAGTATGTTAGTGGCAAGTCATTTCTATTGTGTGAAGGCTCCGCGGTAGAAGGGCATAAAGTAATCAAAGAACAACTAGGTCGTTAATAAGAAGGTTAAGTGCTCGTATGCTGGTGTCGCCACAGAAAGTTACCCATCTAAAACAACTGGAAGCTGAAGCTATCCATATCTTTCGGGAAGTGGCGGCGGAGTTTGATAACCCGGTAATGCTTTACTCCGTTGGCAAAGACTCCAGCGTATTACTCCATTTAGCGCGCAAGGCATTCTTCCCGGGGAAAATCCCGTTCCCGCTATTACATGTGGATACCACTTGGAAGTTTAATGAGATGATTCGCTTCCGCGATCAAATGGCCACGGACATTGGTTTTGATTTGCTAGTACACCAAAACCCCGAGGCGAAGGCACATAATATTAACCCCTTCGATCACGGCAGCTCCAAACATACGGATATTTGGAAAACTCAGGGCCTTAAGCAGGCGCTAGACAAGTACGGCTTCGATGCGGCCTTTGGTGGCGCACGCAGAGATGAAGAGAAATCTCGCGCTAAAGAGCGTGTGTACTCCTTCCGCGATAAAAAGCACCGCTGGAATCCCAAGGCTCAGCGCCCGGAATTATGGAATGTATATAACTCCAAGGTAGAGAAGGGCGAAAGTATTCGCGTCTTTCCTCTGAGTAACTTCACTGAGTTAGATATCTGGCAGTACATTTACCTCGAGAATATTCAAATCCCAAGTTTGTATTTTTCGAAGCCTCGTCCGGTTGTAAATCGCGATGGGATGTTAATCATGGTGGATGATGAGCGTATGCCCATTGTACCGGGTGAAGAGGTGGTAGAGAAGAGCGTTCGTTTTAGAACATTAGGCTGCTACCCGTTAACCGGCGCTGTGGAGTCTGAAGCAACCTCGCTCCCTCAGATTATTCAAGAAATGCTACTGGCAACCACCTCGGAAAGACATGGGCGAGCTATCGATCACGATTCCTCGGGCTCAATGGAAAAGAAAAAAATGGAAGGTTATTTCTAATATGGCACACAGTTCAGATTTAATCGCCGATGACATAGAAGCCTACTTACAGGTTCATGAAAACAAAGACATGCTGCGTTTTATTACCTGCGGCAGCGTAGATGACGGTAAGTCCACGCTAATTGGGCGCTTACTGTATGATTCAAAGATGATCTTTGAAGATCAGATGGCGGCTATTGAGAAGGACTCGCAGCGCTTTAATACCACCAATGATGATTTTGATTTGTCGTTACTGGTAGATGGCCTACAAAGTGAGCGCGAGCAGGGCATCACCATTGATGTGGCCTACCGCTATTTCTCTACGGAACAACGCAAGTTCATCATTGCCGATACACCCGGACACGAGCAATACACCCGTAACATGGCAACGGGGGCGTCCACCTGTGATTTGGCCGTCATTTTGATTGACGCGCGCCACGGCGTGCAAACGCAAACGCGTCGTCACAGTTTCATCTGCAGCCTATTAGGCATTAAGCACGTGATTGTAGCGGTGAATAAAATGGATTTGGTTGACTACAGCCAAGACACCTACAAAAAGATTAAAGCCGAGTATCGTGAGTTTGCTGAAGACCTAAACTTCGCCGATATTCGCTTTGTGCCCATGTCAGCGCTGCGCGGCGATAACGTGGTGAACAACAGCGAAAACATGGCTTGGTATCCGGGTGCTACGCTCATGCGCCTACTGAATAGTGTTGATGTCCAAAGCACGGCAAGTGAGTTCAATGAATTTCGCTTGCCAGTACAGTATGTTAACCGCCCGAATTTGGATTTCCGTGGTTTTGCCGGAACCATCGCCGCGGGTGATATTCGTGTGGGTGACAGAGTACTAAGTTTACCTTCCGGGAAAGAGAGCAAGGTTAAACAAATTATTACCTTCGATGGCGAGCTTGAACAGGCTTCGCAGGGTATGGCCATTACGCTCACACTAGAAGATGAAATTGATTGTTCGCGCGGCGATATGTTGGTGCGCCCAAATCAACGCCCCCTCAGTTCAGAGAGTGTTGCGGCAGATGTAGTATGGATGGACGATCAGCCCCTAGCGGTAGACCGAGACTATGTAATTAAGCTGGGCACCTGTGAAACGGTGGGGCACGCTAAGCGCTTTGAGTACAAGGTGGACGTGAACAGCTTAGCAAAGTCCGATGCGGCCCAGCTAGACTTGAATGAAATTGGCCGAGTCGTCTTTGATTTTGATACCCGGGTGCTGTTTGATTTGTATCAGCAAAGTCGCCGTACGGGTTCATTTATTATCATTGATAAGCTTACCAACAACACCGTGGGTGCCGGTATGATTGCCAAGGCGGTCAAGTTTGATGTGCCAAAGCCACTTTATTCGGAGCAGGAGCTTGAACTTAATGCTTATGTACGCAAGCATTATCCTCACTGGGGTGTAAAGGATATTTCCAAGCTGTAATGCACACAGAACGCTTTAGGGTGGTGTCACGAATATAATCCTCAACCATCATTCCCTAAGCAGCAAGCAGGACGTAGAGGCAACAATGAGCACCAACATCGTTTGGCACAACACACAAATCACCTCGCAACAGCGTGCTGATCAGAAACAGCAGAAGCCGGTGGTACTTTGGTTTACGGGCTTAAGTGGTTCGGGTAAGTCCACGGTTGCGAACGCCGTGGAAAGTCTGCTCTTTGCAAAAGGCGCTCACAGCTATTTGCTTGATGGGGACAACGTTCGTTTCGGTTTAAACAAAGATCTTGGCTTTAGTGATGAAGATAGAGTGGAAAATATTCGTCGCATCTCGGAAGTGGCTAAACTCTTTGTGGATTCAGGTTTGATTGTGCTAACGGCATTTATCTCGCCGTTTATTGCTGATCGTGCGCAGGCTAAAAGCCTCATTGGTGATGCTAACTTCTTGGAAGTCTTTATTGATACGCCCATTGAAGTGTGCGAATCCCGAGATCCGAAGGGCTTATACAAAAAAGCACGTGCAGGTGAGATTAAGAACTTCACCGGTATTGGTTCAGCTTATGAGGCGCCGGTGGCTCCTGATATTCACATTCAAACGGATACTCTGAGTATTGAAGCCTGTGCCACCGCGGTGGTTGATGCCCTAACTACCAAGGGTTATGTAAAAAGTTAGGCGGCTACGGACTGCTATCTAGTCCCTACGCTCTTTTTACCCTCACTAAAACTCGCTACACTAGCGGTATCAATCATCGGAACCGCACATTATGCCCGCACTTTTACCCGTCATTATGGCGGGCGGCTCTGGCAGTCGCCTATGGCCGCTGTCTCGCCAGCAACATCCCAAACAGTTCATCCGCTTTAACGGCGAGCAAAGTTTACTGCAACAAACGGTGTTACGTGCTCAGGCATTGTCCACTCAGGCACCCCTGGTGGTGACCAATGAACATCATCGTTTTCTTGCCGCGGAACAGCTGCAAGCTGTGTGTGGTGATGACTTCCATCTGTTACTTGAACCCGAAGCTAAGAATACCGCGGCCACCATTGCGCTGGCGGCTAATTGGGCCAAGCAAGCGCTGGGTGAAGACACGCAACTGTTAGTGCTGGCGGCAGATCATGTCATGGCCGGTGGTGAATCACTGCTCACCGCGGTGGAGTCAGCCTCGAAGGCGGCCATGGATGGTTGTTTAGTGGCCTTTGGTATTGTGCCCACGCACGCGGAAACTGGCTACGGCTATATTCAGCGAGCTAACTTTGAAGGCCAAGCCAGCTTTGCAGACCAAGCCAGCTTTGAAGGTAAGGCTAGCCTCGAAGACCACACTCACCAAACAGTTAACCCGCAGCAAGCGGCGCCGATTTTAGCGTTTCATGAAAAGCCCTCATTAGCAGTGGCCGAGCAATACCTGTCGTCCGGTGATTACTGGTGGAACAGCGGGATGTTTCTGTTCTCGGCCCACGATTTCCTAGTTGAGCTCAACACCTATCAGCCAGAGATTGCAAACTGCTGCGAACTCGCGGCGAATTTTTCCGTGGACAGGGACTTTATCCGTATTGACCATGAGCCGTTTAGGAGTTGCCCATCATTGTCAGTGGATTACGCCGTGATGGAGCACACCCAGCGCGGTGCGGTGGTGCCTTTTACCGGAAACTGGAGTGATATTGGTAGCTTCGCAAGCCTGTGGGAGTTTTTGCCAAAGGAAGCGGCTGGGAATGTTCACTGGGGTGATGTCACCAGTATCAATAGCCACAATAATTTGGTGGTGGCCGAACATAAACTGGTGGCAACACTGGGTGTTGATGACCTAGTAGTGGTAGACACCAAAGATGCCATGCTGGTGGCGCACCGAAGCCAGTCTCAACAGCTTAGAGAGGTTGTGGCTCAGTTAGCTAAGGCCGACCGCCCCGAGTTGCAGCTGCACCGCCAGGTCTCAAGGCCTTGGGGTAGCTACGACAGTATTGATGAAGGTAATGGCTTCAAGGTAAAGCGCATCAAGGTAAAACCTGGACAGCGCTTAAGCCTTCAGTACCACCACCATCGCGCTGAGCACTGGGTGGTAGTGCGCGGAACGGCAACGGTGACCAAGGGCAATCAACAGCTTACGGTGAATGCTAATGAATCCCTGTATATCCCAGCTGGCGAAACTCATTCACTTGCAAATAATACACCTCACGCGTTAGAAATAATCGAGGTACAAACGGGCGATTATCTCGCCGAAGATGATATTATTCGTTTAGATGATGATTATGGCCGTGCCAACTCAAGCGACTGAGCGCGGAGCCAAAGGCTAAACATTGGATACATGTTACAATCATCCTAACTAAGCAGCGAACCATGAGGTCCTGAACTGTGCCGAATAATGTAACTCGAAAAATCACTTCCGCCGTTATTCCTGTTGCCGGCTTAGGCACACGTATGCTGCCTGCTACCAAAGCCATCCCCAAGGAAATGCTCCCCATTGTGGATAAGCCACTCATTCAATATATTGTGAATGAATGCGCCTCGGCGGGTATAGATCAAATTATTTTGGTCACGCATTCCTCCAAGGGCTCAATTGAAGATCACTTCGACACCTCATTTGAACTTGAAGCCACGCTAGAAAAACGGGTGAAGCGTCAGTTATTGGACGAAGTTCAGTCTATTACCCCGAAGGGCGTGACCATCATGCACGTTCGCCAGGGCCACGCCAAAGGGTTGGGACACGCGGTACTGTGCGCGCGGCCAATTATTCGTGACAACCCCTTCGTAGTGGTGCTCCCGGATGTGATTTTGGATGCTTACACGGCCGATCAAAAAACCGCTAACTTAGCCTCCATGATTAAGCGCTACGAAGAAACCAGCGCCTCGCAGATCATGGTTGAAGCTGTACCGGAGGAAGCCGTATCCAGCTATGGTATTGCCGATTGCGCCGGCGTAGCGGTGGCACCGGGTGAAACCGCGGTGATTAAAACCATGGTAGAGAAGCCTAGCCCTGAGGAAGCGCCATCTAATTTAGCGGTGGTAGGTCGTTACGTATTATCGCCAGCCGTATGGGGCGAGTTAGAGCGCACTCCGCCGGGGGCGGGGGGCGAAATTCAGCTCACCGATGCGATTGATCATATTATTAAGCATGAAACCGTTGAGGCCTTTTGTATGGAAGGGGCGTCCCATGATTGTGGTTCAAAGCAAGGCTATATTAAGGCCTTCGTGACTTACGCCATGCGTGAGGAATCCTATAAGGCAGCGGTAATTGAGGGAATTCAGGGAGTTGAGGTTTAGATGAAGGTTTTAGTAACAGGCGGTGCCGGGTACATCGGTTCGCACACAGTTCTTCAGTTGATTGAAGCAGGTAAAGAGGTTGTTGTCTTAGATAACCTATCTAACAGTTCGCGTGTAGCGCTGGCTCGTCTTGAAAAATTGGCAGGGCAAACCATAGCGTTTATTGAAGGTGACATACGTGACGCTCAGTTGTTGGAAAGACTGTTCGCGGATCACGATTTCGACTCCGTTGTTCATTTTGCAGGTTGGAAAGCGGTAGGCGAATCAGTTGAGAATCCACTTGAGTACTATGACAATAACGTGAACGGTACCCTTGTACTCTGTTCAGCTATGCAAAAAGCGGGTGTAAAGAAGATTGTTTTTTCTTCATCGGCCACAGTTTATGGTGATCCGAAAACGCTGCCTATCACAGAAACTAGCCCAGTAGGCGGAACGACCAATCCTTACGGAACGTCAAAATATATGGTTGAGCGAGTTTTGGAAGACATAACTATATCAAATCCTGAGTGGTGCGTATCGTTGTTACGCTATTTCAATCCAGTTGGTGCTCACGACAGCGGAACGATAGGCGAAGATCCGAATGGAATTCCTAACAATTTGGTGCCATTTATAAGTCAGGTCGCCGTGGGGAAGTTGGCAAAGCTTAGTGTATTTGGCGATGATTACGATACGCCCGATGGTACCGGTGTAAGGGACTATATCCACGTTGTTGATCTGGCAGAGGGGCATTTAAAGGCATTAGACTATTTAGAAAAGCACCCGGGCTGTCATGTTCACAATTTGGGGACAGGTGTGGGTTCAAGCGTCCTCGAAATGGTCCGTGCATTTGAAAGAGCTAGTGGAAATACTATTCCCTTTGAAGTTAAGCCACGCCGTAGTGGTGATATCGCAACGTGCTTCGCTGATCCCATGAAGGCCGAGCGAGAGTTAGGCTGGAAAGCTAAGCTAACACTCAGTGATATGATGCTAGACACCTGGCGCTGGCAATCAAACAACCCTAACGGCTATAACAGCTGAGGAGTTAATTTGGCTCATTACGATGTATTTAACGGCGATGCCGACGGTGTTTTGTCCCTGGTTCAATTGCGTTTGGCGCATCCGGCCAACAGCGTGTTAATCACCGGTGTCAAGCGCGATATTTCTTTGCTCAAGCAGGTCTCTCCGGATGTAGGAGATTCCATCACGGTGCTAGACGTGAGCATGGAGAAGAACGCCGAGGCACTCGATAGCGTGTTGGACCTAGGCGCAGAAGTCACTTACATTGATCACCACCGCGCAGGACATATTCCTGCTCACGGTTCGCTATCCGCACATATTAATTTAGATGCCAACACCTGCACGGCGCTAATTGTTGATGAGCTATTAAACGGCACCTACCACGCCTGGGCTATTGCTGCCGCCTATGGTGATAACCTCATTGCCAAAGCGGACTCACTGGTAGCGGCCGCCGAATATAACGAAGGCCAGCGTGAGTTCCTCAAGGAGCTTGGTACCTTGGTTAACTATAATGGCTATGGCGAGCATATTGGTGACTTACATTTTCATCCCGCTGAGCTGTTCAAACGTTTAGTTAAGTCGCTGTCTCCGTTCGAGTTGCGCGAAGATAAAAGCTCGGTCTTCTATGAGCTTAAAAGCGCCTATGAAGCCGATATGTCTGAACTTGACGAAGTGGAAGCCTGTTACAGCACCAAGGTAGTTGAAGCCTTTAGATTGCCGCACAAGCTCTGGGCTAAGCGGGTGAGTGGCGTATTTGGTAATGAACTGGCCAATACGGCGCCAAATCGCGCGCACGTGGTCTTTACTGACAACGCCGATGGCACACTAATGGTCAGCCTTCGAGCGCCACTAGCGAACAAACAGGGTGCCGGTGATATCTGTAGTCAGTTCCCAACGGGTGGTGGTCGTGCTGCCGCGGCGGGGGTGAATAAATTACCGGAACACATGATGAGTGACTTCCTAGGGGTGGTTGAACGCTACTACGCTTAAGCGCTAGTCCTACACAAAAAAGGCCTTACCGTGATTTACGAGAAAGCACGTTTAGAATATTTAGCCGCCATGGGCGTAACGTCTTGGGTGCCGCGCCAGCAGCTACCCGGGGCCAAGCCGAGTATTCGCTTAGTGCCGCAGGGTAAGGCGCCAAATAAAGAACGCGCGCTTGAGGGCGCGAATGGCTTAGCCGCCATGCGCGAGGCGGTAGGCCATAGCACGTCGGCAAGCCCTAGCCGCAGTTCGCAGGGGAATATGGTCGCGGCACGCGATGCCGCGAAAGAGATGTTGGCATCGCTCAAGTCCAGCGTGGCGGCGTCAGCGAATGGCGCTGAGAAATCCGGTAGTGCTAGCCCTAGTAACGCCGCAGCCGAGGATAAATCGGGAGCGAATGCCGCTAAATCAGCATCCAAGGCCAAGAACGTAACCCCGCGTGATGGGGATTCGGGAGTGAATGCGCAGCATGCTGCTGAGGCAGATGGCAACGCAACGCCCATGCTGCCTTCGTTATCGGTACTCCAAGTTGGTAGCGTGATGCTGGTGGTTGAACAACCCGTTGATAACAACATCAAAGGTTTACAGTATCCGCACCGAGTCCTCTTGAATGACGCCATGGTGATCTTAGCCGGTAGCTTTAATCGCGGTGACGTTAACGAGCAGGAAATTGATACCCAGGCCATTAAGCGCACCGCGCCTCGCGCCTCCGATAGTGAGCTGAACACGCGCATCCATGAAACCCTCCAAGCCTTTATTGAAGCGCGTGAGCCAACACTATTGGTAAGCTTTGGTGCAAGTATTGGTGAGAGCTTATCGGCGGCGCAAACAGCTCGCTATCGCTTTCATGCGGCACCGGCGTTCAATGAGCTCTTTGCCAGTGCCAACGCACGATTGACCCTAGCCAACCAATTGCTTGAGTTGAGCATGGGTGGGGAAAAGGACAGCGCCGCGTCAGAAGCCGCCTCCTAAGCCATGGATAGTTCAGCGCTAGAGGGTTATAAGTTTACGGTTTTGCATGAGTCGCATTTCGAGGCGGTTAAGGGGTTAGAACAGGGTTCCCATAGCCACCCCTGGTCCAACGCCAACATTCTTTCGGCGCTGTGCTCCACGCGCACACAGGTCTTGGGTTTCTTGGATCCGCAATCAGAACTGGCGGCGTACGCTGTATTCGACAGTGTGCTAGATGAAATTACCCTGCAGAATATCGCCGTGGATCTTGGGCATCGGCGCAAGGGGCTGGCCTATAAGCTCATTGAATCGGCTTGGTCAATCTTCCCTAACACCACCACCCAGTTTCTTGAGGTGCGTGAATCAAATACCTCAGCAATATCGCTCTATGAAAAGCTTGGCTTTGTAGAAGTGGGTGTCCGCAACAACTATTACCCCTGTGATCGTAAGGGTCGCGAAGACGCGATTATCATGGCGCTGACGCGCTTGGACGATTGACCACCAAGCTCCTCACCGGGCATCCCCAGGGCACTAGTTAGGGCGCCAGTTAGAGCGCTAGGCAGTCAGCCCGAATGCCAGCTTGGTAGCTAGGAACTCAGGCCGTACGCTAAGTGAGAGGGTTGATTGATAAGCCGTTACGAATACTATTCGTTCAGGTCCGCCGTTAAGCGCTTACGTGCATCGCGAGTACTCATAACGCCGTACTTAACATAATCCTCACGTAACATCTTAAGTAGTGAGCTGGTCATAATTACGCCAATCACCAACAGCGGCATACTCGCCACAATGGTGGTAGATAACATGACCTTAATGCCGCCATCAATGAACATCAGCGAGCAGGGCAAAATACCCACCCCAATGGCCCAGAAGATTCTATGCCAGCGCGCGGGGTGATCGCCAGCATGAAGGTGATCAGTGGCCACAGACGCCAAGGTATAAGAGGCCGAATCGTAGGTTGTTGCCACAAAGATAATGGCCACAAAGGCAAACAGAACCAGCGCCCACTCACCTGCGGGTAGGGAGAGGAACACTTGGGTAATCGCCGTTTCGGGCGATTGTTCGTTCATGATGCCGGTCACGTTTAGAATGTTATTGATGTCCAAGAACATGGCGTAGTTACCGAAGATAATGAAGAACAGCGCCGCGCCTAATGAGCCCCAAAGCAACATATTCATGATCACGGAGCGGATGGTTCGGCCACGCGAAATACGGGTGACAAAGATGCCAACAAACGGCCCGTAGGCAATCCACCAAGCCCAGTAGAACACCGTCCAGCTTTCCACAAAGCCACCGTTTTCTACTGGATCCGTCCAGGTGTTAAAACGAATGAAATCCTGCAGTACCAAGCCAATGCTATTGGTGCCCATTTTCAGAATAAACAGGGTAGGGCCAACCGCTAGTACGAAGAAGAGTAAGGCTAGCGCGGCGAACATGTTGATGTCCGCTAGGCGCTTAATGCCTTTACTCAGACCTAGCCAAGCACTGGTGCCGAAAATGGCTACACAGAGCACCACCACCGCCACTTCTAGAGCAAAATCGTGGGTGATACCAAAGATACTTGCCAAGCTTGCGGCAATGACCGGGGTGGACAATCCCAGTGAGGTACCTGAGCCACCAATTAAATTAATCATGTAAATGAAATCAATGAAGCGACCGCGCTTGCTGTTCACCCCGTTGGGAAGGTGTGCCACACAACCGGTACTCAAACGCAGATAGGGAATTTTGCGAACATAGTACGGGTAGGCAATGGCTAAGGTTGGTAGGCAGAAGATAGCCCAACCGGTAATGCCCCAATGGAAGATACCGTAAGCGGAGGCGTATTCAATGGCCTCGGTGCTACGTGCCGCAAAGCCTCTAGCGGGTGAATCAATATAGAAGCCCCATTCAATCACGGCCCAGTAAAGCAAACCCGCGCCAACCCCCGCGCTGAATAACATACCAATCCAGCTGAAGGTGGAAAACTCCGGTTTGTGGTCATAGTCGCCCAGCTTGATGTCGCCGTAACGACCAAAGCCTAGCCAAGCCAGAATAGCAACGGCCGCAACCCCATACCAAATATAAAAAACGCCAAAGTTATTGGTTAGCGCGGTGAAGAGACTACTAATAAAGGCACCGGCCGTATCATGAAATCCAATGATAGGAACACTCACCAATAATACGGTAAGCATAGTAGTGATGAACATGGGGCGATCTACGCGCGATACGGCTTGCGTTGATTGAGTCACTGCAACCTCCTAGTGGGTGCTTTTATTATTCTGTTAGTAGATTATCGCAGATTGCGCGTTGGATTACTGCGCGCTGCGGTGTATCACCGAAAATCAGCTGCTGTCCGCTGCTAAGCAGGGGCCAACTAGGCAGCGAGCTATCATTCGGGTTGCCTGTTCGGGCGAAATTAACCCAATAGCGAATCATGGCATCGCTAATCGCCAAATCCACCATGGACGTAGGCAGCCAGTCATCGTGGGTATTAAACACGTAGGCGATCTCGGCACCGTGGTAGGCGCCAATTTGATTACTTGGGTGAGCGCGAGTGGTATCGAAGCGGTACACATAGCTTGGTGCCGTGTCCTGATTCGCTTCAGCGAAGCTGAGACTGGGGCAAAGCATTTGCTGTGCGGTGGTGAGACGGTCTAATTGCTGACGAGCGGTTAAGCCCGCGAGGGCCTCATCAACGCTTTGCGTCTGCGCGGTGGACAGATACTCGGCGCGAAAGTTGGCCACAGCTTGCTCACTCACGGTGTCTGGCAAGTACATCAGCCATTCATCTAAGTTAGTACCAATCATGAGTGGCACGCTGCGCAGTGTGTTTGCCGCTAAGGCCTCTGCCACGGTGAGCGGCAAGGTGGGGCCACCGGCCACCGGGGAATAGCCATCGATGTCTTCAGCAAGTTCGGATATCTGGCTGTGTGTAAGCGCTCGCAAACCGTTCAGGTCAGTATTTGCTTTGCTGGCTAGTGCTTGTCCCTGTTCGTAGGCATCCGCTAGCGTGGCGCGGTCCAGGAGTTGAAAGCCGCCACTTTGGCTGATGAGTTTGGCGAAGAGTCCTTCGCTTTGGGGCACCGCTAACAGAGTACCCACATTCGCGGCGCCGGCAGATTCGCCGAAAATAGTGACATTACTGGCGTTGCCACCAAAGGCTTCAATATTGCTCTGAACCCAGCTTAACGCCGCAATTTGGTCAAGTAGCGCGAAGTTATTCTGCACCACTTGCGAGTCTTTCATCTCAGGATGCGAGAAATAGCCGAAAATCCCCAGGCGATAATTAATGGAAACAAGTACTACCCTGCGTTTGGCGAATTCACTACCTAGATAGTTGGGTTCAAAGCCCCAACCATTAACGTTACTGCCGCCGTGAATCCACACCATTACCGGTAGGCTCGCATCACGTTTAATAGGCTTTGGGGTCCAAATATTCAAATAAAGGCAATCTTCACTGATTGGCGGCGTGGTGATGACCTTCTCTGGGCCGTTAAAATTATCGGCCACGCTTTGATACCAATTCGCGTTGCCGTCATTCTGAATGCAGGCGCTGGAAAACGCCGTAGCGTCATATTCACCTTGGATACTAATGGGTTCGGGCGCTCGCCAGCGACGATCACCTACTGGCGGTTTGGCGAAGGGGATGCCACGAAAGCTCCATGTTTGAGCTTCCTCTACGCCCACATAAGTACCGCCGCTCGCGGTGCTAACCGAGTTTAGTTCTTCGTCTCCACAACCCAAGAGCACACTCGGCAGCACCGCGATAACAGCGATACGCTTAAGACACTGCAATAACATCATTCGATTAAGCAGATACCTTGACAACTACACAGCCGCCGAAGCCGCCTTGCTCAATGAGTTCGTTAGACTTAACCATCTCACTAAATGGCAAATTATGGGCAATGCGATGCTGCAGCTTACCTTCACTCAACATGCGCTGAGTATCGGCAATAGCTTGCATCTTGGCCTCTTCAGGCATGGCATACACAATCACCATTCGCAGCGTTAAATCCATAAACATCATCTGAATGAACGGCAACTGCGGTTCTTTAACTTGGGTAGACGAGTAAGTGGCAATCACGCCGTTAATGTTGATGCACTTGAGTACTTCCGGTAAGTTGGCACCAAATTCAACATCCACCACGCGGTCAACCTTGTCACCGCCTAATGCATTCACTACCGCTTCGCCCCAATTCGCTTCGCGATGATTCACAACGAAGTCAGCACCCATCTCTTTACAGGTTGCTTCGTCAGCAGGATTAGAGGCGGTAGCTACCACCGTGGCCCCGGCTGTTTTCGCCCATTGGATGGCGTAGTAACCCACGCGGCCAGCGCCACCGGTAATCAGGATGGTCTTGCCAGTAACATCGCCATCGGCGTATACACAACGGTGCGCCGTCATGATGGGAATGCCAATGAGCGCGCCCACTTCCATTGGGGCTTCGTCTGGAAGCTTTGGTGCGCGGTTGCTGTCAATAGCAATGTACTCCGCAGCCGTTCCCAAGAGGCGGCCATACTGACCTTGGTATACAAATACGCGTTCACCAATACGTGATGGGTCAACGCCTTCACCAACAGCTTCAATGACGCCCGAACCATCGGAGTTTGGAATGACGGGGCCGTTATCCAGCAAATTAGGGAACGCACCTGCACGCTTCTTCACATCGGAAGGGTTAGGGCAGGTATACGCCACTTTGACTAATACTTCCCCAGCGCCTGGGGTGGGGGTTTCCTGGTCACCGATGATTAAGGTGTCGGCGGCGGCTCCAAAGGATTCAAACCATGCAGCTTTCATATCTAGCTCCTAATGTTGCTTGGTGACGGCCTTAATGATGCCGCCCGGTACTTAATAATTCACTTTATAGCGGCTTGAGCCGGTATCAGTGCAGGGTAACTGAGCCGCGCAATAAGTTCTGCGCGGCCCTTAAACAATAATGACCTAAGGCTCAAGGAAGTTTGAAAGGCCTTCGGTGTGTCCATCTACGGCAATGGTTTGCCCAGAAATGGATTTGCCCATATCGCTGGCAAGAAAGAGCGCGGTATTGGCAATATCATCCGCTTCCACAAACAGCCGCATTGAGCTCTGGCGCTGATAAACGGTCCGTATTTCATCGGTGGTCATACCACGGCCGGCTGCGTCACGTTCAATCACGCCTTCAATACGAGGGCCATTAACGCTGCCAGGACAAATCGCGTTAACGCGGATTTTGTTGACGCCCAGCTCCATGGCCCAGGTTTTAGTTAGGCCCAATATTGCCCACTTGGCGGCGGTGTAAGGTCCGCGCAACGGAAAGCCAAAAAGTGCGGCATTGGAGGCGATATTAATCATGGCGCCACCGCGTGCTTTCATGAGCGGCGTGGCTTCCTTAGTCACATAGAAAATACTGTTGAGGTCAATGGCAATGGTTTTATCCCATTCGTTGGGGTCCATGTCTTCTACCGCAGCCGTAGGGCCAGCAATCCCAGCGTTATTGATTAATACATCGAGGTGGCCGAATTGGGCGGCGATGCCTTCGAACATTGTTTTAACCCGCTGGTAGTCGCTCACATCCACCACATCACCTGAAGCATTGGGGTGCGAGGCAATAAAATCAGCCACGCCTTGCTCATTGATATCGCACACGTGTACTAAGCAGCCCTGTGCAAGGAAGCGTTTTGCCATGGTTAAGCCGATACCCGAGGCACCCGCCGAGATAAAAACCGTACTACCAGACGATAGCCCCGGTACTCGTGGTTCCATATATGAACTCCTAAAAATGTAGTAAACAGGGCGCCGGGACCGGCGCCCTTGATCAGCCTTTCAGCTTATTCAAAGCGCATCTTGAAGCGCACACCAATGGTCCGAGGACGGTTAGTGGTGATTGACGTATCGTAGCTTGTGGTGAAACGGGTAATTTCAGCACGCTCATCGGTTACGTTATTGATAAAGGCTTCAACACCCCAGGCATCCGTTTCTACACCAGCGGTGAGGTTCAGGTTGTCATAGGCTGCCTGAACTTTGCGCTGATCCATGCTGGTGTTACCACCGGCATACTTAAAGATGTCATTATAGCTTTGATCCACGTTGGCGTAGGCCATTTGTACGTGAGTATCAAGCCCCATCATTGGGAACTCGTAACGCGCGGCCATGTTCCATTTTACATCGGGAACATGCGGTAGTGCGGTACCCGCGGGTGAAGAGTTGCCGCCGATAACGAAATCTTCAGCAAAAGAAGCGTCGTTATACGCCATGGCGCCCGAGAGCGTTAGGCCATCCATTGGAATCCACGTTAGGTCAGTCTCAAGACCTTGAATTTCCGCTTCGCCCACATTAAGTGTTAAGCCCACCGGTGAACCAAAGCTTGAGTCAAACTTAGTGAACTGCATATCTTCCCAGTCCATGCTGTAGATAGCACCGTTCCAGCGAACCGTATTGCCAGCCCAAGAGCTCTTCCAACCGAGTTCCATGTTGGTTAGGAAGTCAGCTTTATAGGTACGCCCTACTACCGCTGTCTCGTCACGGTTGATACCACCTGGGCGGTAACCTTCAGACCAGGTAGCGAATAGGTTGACGTTATCGGTGAGGTCATAGGCCAAGTTGAATTTCTTCAAGACGTCCGAATCACTAACCGAAGAGTTCACGTTGATAATTGGGAAGCCTGGTGCAATCACACCGTACCCAGAAATCCCTGACAACGAGCTTTCGGTCTCGAAGTAACGCAAGCCCATGGTAGCGGTTAGCTTATCCGTGAAGTCATAGGAAATCTCACCAAATACTGCCGTTTGCTTGTCATTACGAACTTGATCAGTGAGGTACCAAAGATCAGCTTTGTCCAATTGAACAAAATCTGGTCCCTTCGCCATACCCGGCTGAATCCACTCCTGACGATAGGTGTGATCGCTATCTTCGTAGTAAACCCCTACGCTGTAGTTAAGCGGGCCTTCCGAATTAGACACTAAGCGCAACTCATGGGTGCTGCGGTCATACTGGTTATCTTCTTCGTACATAATGTTGTTACTAGTACAAGGCGCGGTTGCCGTGCCGTAGTACTCACAGCTGTAGTACTGGATCCAGCTGGTTGAATAGTAGTCAGCGTAGTCTGAGTAATCGTTGTTGTACTCAACTTCACGGTCTAGCAATGAGCCTGCGTAGGTGGCGGTGGCGAAGCCTAAGTCACCTTCAGCCACAAACGAGAACTGGGTGAACTGATCCACGCTGCTGTCATCATTAAAACGCTGAATTTCAAGATCGCCCACTTGGCCATTTGGATTTTCTGGATCGTGGAACCAAACGCCTTCAGTTTCTTGCTTCTGCGTCACCACACTCGCGGTGACTGTCCAGCTGTCGTTAAGATCTACCTTTAGCGCGGCACGAGCGCCGGTGTTGGTTAGATCGTTAAAATCTTCCTCAACGCGATCGGCGTTATCTTCCACAACCATTGGGGTGGATGGATTGAACAGCGCATAGGTACGCTCGCCATAGACATTGTCAATGTAACCGCCGTCTTCCTTATTCCAACCTACTAGTCGAATGGCTGCGTTTTCCGATAACGGAATGTTTACAAAACCTTCTACTGAGTAGCTGTCTTCACCGTTCTTGGTGTTGGCATAGCTGACATCGAAGCCACCTTCGAATTGGGTGGTGTCAGGCTGGTTGGTAATAATACGAAGCGTACCACCCTGCGACGACGCTCCGAAGAAAGTGCCCTGTGGGCCGGCAAGTGCTTCAACACGCGCGATGTCATAAACGTGAACGTCTAAGTTACGACCAATTGCGGTAACTGGCTGCTCATCAAGGTAAATGGCAACACTTGGGTGCTGACCAGAGGCATTACCGTCGCCACCATCGGAGGCACCACGCATATAAACCTGCGCAAGACCTGGGCCGGCCGACTGATAGCTGAGGTTAGGGAGCATGAGCGCGTAATCATTGAAGTTACTAACGCCCTGATTTTCCAAATCCTGCGAACTGAGTGCTTGAACGCTAATAGGAACATCTTGCAGGCTTTCGGTGCGCTTCCGCGCGGTAACTAAAACTTCTTCAATTGCCGTAGCTTGAGCGGCAACGGGTGCTTCGGTTTGCGCGAAGGCAGCGGTGCTAGCCACTGCTGCACCAATACCGATGGCAAGATCTTTGCGTTTCAGCTGAGTAGTTAGAGCGCGATTTAAAGCTTTAGTAGCCTCGCGACTCGGCAAGCGAGTGTTATTCATTTGGTTGTCTCCAGTATCGTTCTTATAGTTATTGAATAGTGGAGGTCGAATCCGCTTTGCAACGGATACATCACGACCCTGCCAAAACATGGCAGTGTTTCCCTATTCAATGGCATTGCACGGGGTAAAGCAAACGAGGAAAATTTGTCTATAGGTAAGATAAATTCACCTGTTTAGGTGGCGCAAATAGGGTGGGGAGGCTCATTATTCTAAATGAGCCTCTCGTAGTTCAGTGTGGTTTCTTGAAGTAGGTGTTGGAGCGGCGAAAGCGTTTCGCCGTAGGCTTTCCAGAGCTCGACGGCACTGGTGTAAATGGGTTGGCGAACCTGTTCAGAACTGGCCGTTCTCACTGATCGTTCCGTCTGATGAAAATTCACGCAAGCCTCTTCGAAATTAAGATTGCAGTAGTCTAACAGCTTTCGGATTTCATTTTCAGTGTCATTGACCATGTTTTCATAACACACCCTATGAATGCGTCCAGGTAACACTTGGTCGAAGTGAGCCATCAGTTGCTCGTAATCTTGGTAGTAGCGGCCAATGTCCTCTAGGCGATAGCTAAAACGCTGCCCCGAGGCGAAGAGTTGCTTGTAGCCACCAAAGCAAGCTGCCATGGGGTGGCGACGCGCATCAATAATCTTGGCATTGGGTAAGATTAGTTGGATGAGCGCAATGTGTGCGAAGTTGTTAGGCATCTTATCAATGAAGAAGGGGGCGTTACCGCGCTGGGCGGCAGCGCGTTCCAAATACTCTTCGCCCAATTGAAGGCGCTGCTCTGGCGTTAGCTCGGCCAGTACTTCCGGATAGTTAGAAGGGTCTGTCTTCTTATTTCGTCCCGAGAGCCGCCTCGCCATGGCGATAATGTCAGGGAGCTCCTTGGTGCCGTCTACTTGGCTGTGCGAGGCGAGAATTTGTTCAATCAGTGTTGAGCCAGACCGCGGTAGGCCAACAACAAAAATCGGATCCGGTCGCTGGCAGCCCAATGAGGTTTCCGCAAACAACGCGGGGGTGCTAACTTGAATGGTGCGCTGCGAATCGGCGTGGTTGGCGTCTGCACTGTAGCGCTCGATGACCGCTTTAATGTTATTGCCCTTTTCGTAGTACTCGAATGAGCTGTTGTATGCTTTGCGATCCTCATAAGCTTTGCCCAGAGCGAAGGCAAGGTGGTAGGCATCTTCACGGGTGAGCGCGCCGCTGCTGGCGAGCGTGTGCATTTGCGCCAGGAGTTCGTCGTCAAACTTGAATACCTTCATGTTCGCCAAACTCCAATAGGCTTCGCCCAGGTTGGGGTTGAGCTTAATGGTCTCAAGGTAGGCGGCAATCGCCTCCTCCTGAGCGCCAATGGCCTTATGGGTATGGCCAAGGCTCATGACAATATTCGCTTGGGCGGGGTAGTGTTCAATCAGGTAGTTATAGGTGAGAACCGCTTCTTCCAATTCGCCCAGCTGAGCCTGAGCGGCAGCTTTGAGCGTGAGATAAGCGGGATTAACGTTGTCCTGTTGCTCAAGAATGGCGATTTGCGCCAGTGCTTCCTGAGGGCGCTGACGGCCATGCAGCGCGCTGGCATAGTTTAAACGCGCAAGATGAAAGTCCGGTGCCAATTCCAGTGCGCGCTCCAGTAGGCTTTCAGCATCTTTATAGAGTTTGAGCTTGATGGCGATTTCGGCCAGTAGGCGAATGGCAGACACATCGGTGGGGTGCTGCTTGAGGTAGTTTCGTACCTTTTGCTCAGCCTCGGCAATACGGCGAGCATTGAAGTCTTGCATGGCTGCCACTAGCTCGGGGGCCTGCGATGAGTGCTGCAATTGCTGATGTAGCGCGGCCCTACTGGCAGCTTCATTGCCCAGAGCACCGTGCGCGTTGGCTAAACCTTGCCATGCTGCGGCAAGTGAGGCGTCTAGGTTTGTTGCGGCCTCCAGATGCTGCGCAGCCACTTCATACTCGCCCTGTTGTGCTAAGCACAGCCCCAGTTCCTGCTGCGCTAGGGCAAATTTGGGTTGTTGGCGAACGACCTCGGCAAGGTGCTGCTGGGCTTCGCTGAGGCGCTGCTGTTTACGCAGTGCCGTGCCTAAAACTCGCAGTGCATTGATATTTCCGGGCGCCACCACAAGGATCTCACGGGCCTGCTCTTCAGCAAGCGAGAACTGGTTGTTGTCAATCAAGGATTGCGCATGAAAAACGGCTTCTTTAAGGCTTTGAGTGTGCGCGTTAGTCATGGTAAATCCCCTAGGTGGTGAGCAATTTAATAGCGTTTTAGCCAATCATGTTGACATGGCAGCGGCAAATGTTCAAACTCGAGTGGTTAAGTTTTATTCACCTATAAATTTTATAATAACGAAATAGGGTTGAATTATGCGCAAACGTTTACCCCCGTTAACCGCGTTAAAAAGCTTTGAAGCTGCTGCCAGATTAGGCTCGTTTAAGGACGCGGCCGCTGAGCTTTTTGTCTCACACTCTGCCATTAGCCACCAGGTTAAATTACTGGAGAGCTATTTAGACATTAGTCTCTTCGAACGCAAGGCTAGAGCGGTCCACCTCACTAAGTCGGGCAAGGCTTACTACCCCATAATTCGTGAAGCATTTGACCGAATTGCCGAGGGGACAGAGCTGATACTTAAGCCGAAGGATCACGATATTCTTACGGTTCAACTCTATAGTACTTTTGCTATTCGTTGGATGATTCCCAGGTTACCTGAATTCAACGCTGCGTACCCCGATATCAAGATTCGCTTGAATACCTCTCAAGTGGACGTGGACTTTAGTCACGATGATGTGGACGTCTGCGTGATGATTGGCCAGCGTGTAAGCGAAGACTTGCACTACGACTACTTGTTTACCTCGGAGATGTTCCCGGTAGCGTCGCCAAAATTGATTGCCGAACAGCAACTTAATGAACCTAATGATCTGGTGGGTTGCCCTATTTTGCAGGTACACCCATCACCCCATGATTGGGCCATTTGGTTGGAAGATCATGGCGTAAAGGATATTGATTCGGCGGAGGGTTTACAGTTCGACAGTTACGACCATGCGCTTTCAACGGCAATGCAGGGGTTGGGTGTCGCCCTAGGGATGCAGCCCTACGTTGATAAAGACCTTCGCTCCGGAATGCTACAGGAAATATTCCCGGGCCAGCGCTCACGCGCCGGTGGTGACTGGTATGCCGTATGCCGGCAGGAACGTATGAACGATGAAAAAATTCGCCTATTCAGAGCGTGGTTGCTTGAAGCATTGGCGCAAGATTCTCAGTTGCAGCCATTGATGGCATAGGGGGCTTTATGACCGCAACCATTTCACCTAATCAAGCGGCGCAAGCCAGTATTGCCGAAGCTGTTGGCGCGATGAAGCAGCGTAACCCACAGGAGGCTGAGCGCCTGTGTAAAGACTTTTTGGTGTTGAATCCCAGCAGTATTCCGCACGTGCAGGTGCTCGGGCACGCATTAATCCAGATGAATCGTCTGGCGGAGGCCAAGGCGCAAATTGAGTTTGGCATCAAGCTCGCGCCGGATTATGCCGCGTTCTACGAAGACCTGGGCAGTGTAGCGGGCATTGAAGGTCAGTATGACGAAGCGGTGCGGCTGTTGCAGCGCGCTATTCAGATGGATCCAAAGCAGCCGCGCTTTCACAAAAAATTGGCACAGGCTCTTGTAGCTGCAGGCAGGGCGACTGAGGCCGATGAGGCCTTCATGGGTTTTCTTGACCGTGACAACGATGCCGCGCTGGTGGCAATGGGTGCCGAGCATTGGCGTGCCGAACGAAAAAAAGAAGCCGAAGAAGCGTTTCGTAATGCACTGCGTGAAAACCCACAGAATGTTAACGCCATGCGTTTCTTGGCCATCTGTTATCACGAAGCCGGAGCTAAGATCATTGATGCCGAGGCTTTGCTGCGCCGAGCAGTAGAGATTGCGCCAGACTTTCATCAGGCGTGGCACAATTTGGGTTCGGTACTGATAGACAGTCAAAAGTGGCAGGAGGCCGTGGCGGCGTTTAAAGAGCTGGTGGCACTTAAGCCCGAAGATGACTTGGCCTGGGCTGGGTTGGGCAATGCGAGTTCGAACCTAGGTGACGTACATGCCGCTATTGCGGCGTTCGAACAGAGCTTGACCCTTAACCCTAAGTCCGCCGGTGTGCACATGTCGCTGGCGCATATGTATAAAACGGTAGGTCGTTTGGAGGACGCGCTGGCGTCCTATCGCGAATCGATTCGTCTCAAACCTGACCTCGGGGAGAGCTACTGGAGCATGGCGAACCTAAAAATCTTCAAGTTTGAGGATGAGGAAGTGGTCGCAATGGAAGCTCAATTGGAGAATGCCGAACTCAGTGAGCAGGCGCGGGTGCATTTCGAGTTCTCGTTGGGTAAGGCCTACGAGGATCGCAAGGATTACGATAATGCCTGGCAGCACTACAGCGCAGGGAACCAACAAAATCGTGGCTTGGTTGACTATGACCCGGTTGAATTTGAGCTGTTGCAGTCACGTATACAGTCCGTATTTAGTGCGGAGTTTGTGAATAAGCATCTTGGCTTAGGCCACGATGCCCCCGATCCCATTTTTATTGTTGGTCTGCCGCGCTCTGGCTCTACGTTAGTAGAGCAAATTCTGTCGAGTCACTCTCAGGTTGAGGGTACTTCTGAGCTGCCAAATGCGGCGAACATCGCCTATTCTACGGCAAAATACCGAAGTGATGGTCTAAGTTTCCCTGAAACATTAGGGGAGCTAACGGCTCGAGATTGGGCAGCCTACGGTAAAGAGTATCTGCAACAAGTGAGGCATCACCGGGTGGAGGGGACGCCGCTATTTATTGATAAGATGCCCAATAATTTTAGCTTTGTTGGCTGGATTAAACTCATTCTTCCCAATGCCAAAATTATCAATACCCGCCGTTTCCCCTTGGACAGTTTGCTGGGCGCACATAAGCAGCTATTCGCCAAGGGGCAGAATTTTACCTACGACGAATTTGAGCTGGCTGAATACTATCAGCAGTACGTTAAAATCATGGATCATTGGCATCAGGTCTTCCCTGGGGAAATACTTGATGTGCATTATGAAGACACGGTAACGCGTTTACCATGGCAGGTAGAGAGGGTATTGGAGTTTTGTGGGTTGCCCTTTGAGGAGCAATGTCTGCGTTACTACGAGAACAAGCGCGCGGTGAAGACGGCGAGTTCCGAGCAAGTTCGCCAGCCTATTTATACCTCGGCCCTTGGGCTGTGGCAGCGTTACGAAAGCCATCTGGAACTCTGGAAAGAGGAGCTCAATGAGGTGATTGAAGCGTGCCCAGCGCCGGTACTGGATGCCGCTGGTTGGAAGGTGAGTGCGGCTAGCTAAGTTTTTGCTTGCGCATCACACAGCACAGAGCGGATAGCACAACACAAGGCAGCAAAGCACACCTTTTAGCGCCGGCTAGTCCGGTGCTTAGGTGTGGAGACTGCACCGACACCAAGCCAACACCAAACCAACACCAAACCAAACCAAACCAACACAAACCAACACAAACCAACACCAAACCAAACCAACACAAACCAACACCAAGCCAATATCAATACCAACCCCGATAACGCCGCCTACTTTAGGTAGTGTTTGATATCTTGCGGTGAGCGTTGCTTCGTCGGCGATTGTCGGCAGCTAGATGCCGTTCTAAAAAGCTTGTTTCGCCGAACGCAAAGTTGTTCCGAGTAGCTTTGCGAATAGCCGCTTGTACTTGCTGGCAGGGCGTTTGAAATGAATTTCGATACACCGCGCAGCGAGTTTGTTTGGTGTTACACAGTTCAAGAAAGCTGGGATGCGGCGTTATCCAAGGGCAGTGATCCTGTTCGGCATTGGCTAAGTAGCTAGACCAGGGATAGCTTGCCGGTGTTGTTACCATGCCAGCGCGAACTGGGTTGTCTTCAATGTAGCGATAGCAAGCCAGCACATAGCTATCGTTGTCCACCAGGCAGGATGTGTAGCGGCTATCCCACAGCGGCCCACTTCTATCAAACGCCGTATTAATATACCGCGCATACTGTTGAGCGCAGGTCTTCATGAGCAGTGCGGGTGCACGCTGAGAGTGGGGGGTGATAAGCAGGTGAATATGATTGGGCATCAGGCAATAGGCGTGGATGTCACAATGGTACGCCTGGGCATTGCTTACCAACAGCCTGATGTAGCGGAGATAGTCGTGAAGTCCATAGAATAACTGCCGTTGGTTTAAGCCGCGGTGGACAATGTGAAGTGGCACTTCAGGTGATACTAAGCGTGCTGTGCGTGGCATGATCAATCTTCCCTCCATGGTTAGGATTGATCATCTATCGTGTCGTAATTCGTTAGCGAATTAGCTGCTAATAAGGGTAGTAATTAGGGATATTTCCCCGCGCTGCGTCCTAGGGTAGTGCCGCAATCGCAGTGGGGGTATCAATGGCAATGCGCGTTAAGGTGCTGCCGAACTCAATTAGCCCGGATTTGAACTTAGCGGCGTCTCTTCGCTTGGTTAAAAGGGATAGACTTCAAGCCCGTGAATGGCGTGGCGAACATCGTTGGTCAGCTGCACAGTGAGCCCGGTGACGCGTAGATTCATATCATGGATAGCAATGGTTGACGGAGAACTCCCGGCCGCAATGATTCCAGGCGCAACCACACATAGTCCACGGCCGAAACCAGGGCGAGCGAGCTTAGATTCGTCCAAATTCATCCCAGTTAATTCTGAAACGGGATATTGCGGCACTGGGAAAGCACATTCGTCTTCGATAGAACTTCTGCTGGCAAAACGAACCGCGTCGGCCTTTGTATCGTTGAAGAGTACACCATCCTGGTATGGCTGGGCGTTATGGGTGCCCGGCGGCAATTGTGCGCTCATGTTAACGTCTTTGCCGTTGAAGTGAAGCATACCGCCAGTCTTCAAACCGCTGATGTACATGCCATCATCGTTACAATGAACGTTGTTGATGTGCATCTTATTAAGCATTAACGGCCCTTCGTTTCCGTTCGGGTCAAAGCGCTTGGCACTAAAACTTAAGCCGTTAGTATCAAGTTGGATGGCCCAATGAAACTTCTGGGATTTGGGGTCGAAGCCAATAATTGCGTCGTAGGCCGTTGAAGTAATAAAAATAGTGCCTCGATACTCAAAGATTTCGTGGCAGTGTTTGAGGTACGGATTCTTCCAGCTACCAACGCATTCAAACTGCGGGTTGTAGGCAAACAATTCATCACTGGCGGCAATGTAAATGGTTTCGCCAATGATACAAATTCCTCGAAGCCCGCGATCCCAGCCGCGCCCTTGCCAGTCGATATCCATCTTGTCCCAATCCAATACCTGTTCGGTGGATTGAGTTTTAAGATCTACAAGAAACACGCCACCATGGCTTTGCCCCTGTTGGCTGCCACGTACTACAGATGTTGCAATAAGCTTAGTCATGAAGAAGTCTTTTGTTATTAGCGTTTGTATTTAGTGTACCCACTAAGAAATTAGAGTGACAGATTAAAACGAGTGAAAAAATGTAAAGTGTGTTGGAGTTACATTCAACTTTAGGGCTTGCGGCTATGGCCAACCTGGGGGCTAATACTGAAGCCAGAGCCAGAGCCAGAGCCAGAGCCAGAGCCAGAGCCAGAGCCAGAGCCAGAGCCAGAGCCAGAGTCAGAGCCAGAGTCAGAGTCAGAGTCAGAGTCAGAGTCAGAGTCAGAGTCAGAGTCAGAGTCAGAGCCAGAGTCAGAGTCAGAGTCAGAGTCAGAGTCAGAGTCAGAGTCAAAGTCTTCGGGTGGGTTGTTAGAGGCAGTTCTGAAGCCTGATCGCTAAGTTTAGATCTGGTCAAAAAAGGGCGCCGAAGCGCCCAGGGGATAAAAACTTAAGGTGGATTGTTTACCACCATGCCGCATAGAGCGCTATGAGGATAAGGCTGACCGCCACGGCGGCAACATTGAAACTCTTATCCGTGGCGAAACTGATGCCAGTGTTATCCAGCGCTGCTTTCTTATTGGGGAACAGCAGCGAGAAGATCACGCCTAATACCATACAGGCGATAAACACCACGCCTACACGATCCATGAATGGTAGCGTTTCCCAGAAGATTTTCAGTAGCAGGCTAAGGGCCGCCGAGCCCACGGTTGCCGTTAAGGCGCCCGCCGCGCTCGCTTTCTTCCAGAACATGCCCATGAAGAAGATAGCCACAATTCCTGGTGTGAAGAAGCCTGTGAACTCCTGAATGTACTGGAAGGCTTGGTCAAAGTTACCCAGTAATGGGCGAGCAATAATGACAGCAAGGATTAACGCGGCCATACCAACGGTACGACCTACGGTAACTAACTGTTTCTGAGTATGTGTCTTCTTACTGAACTGTGTATACATATCCATTGTGAAGATGGTGGATATGCTGTTCACCATTGAAGCGAGGGAGCTCACAATGGCGGCAATCAGTGCGGCGAAAACCACTCCCTTAATACCAACAGGCAGTAACTTCATCAGTTCTGGATAGGCTTTATCCGGCGCATCCAAATCCGGGAGTAACATCACCGCGGCAATACCGGGGAGCACTACAATAATTGGCATAAGCAACTTGAGGAAGGCCGCAAAGACAATGCCCTTTTGAGCTTCGCGCACATCCTTGGCTGCTAAGGCTCGTTGAATGATGTACTGATTGAAGCCCCAGTAGCTGAGGTTCATGATCCACATACCACCCACGAGCACCGAGATGCCTGGAAGCGAAATATATGAGGGATTGGAAGGGTCAAGAATCATATCGAACTTGCCAGGCAGCTCATTCAGCATGATACCAAAACCTTGAATCGCGCCGGTTCCTCCGGCGTTAATGGCAATGGCATCCAAGCTCAAATAGGCAAGGAACAGTCCGCCAGCCACCAACAGTACCACTTGAATGATGTCTGTGAGCGCCACCGCCTTAAGGCCTCCATAGAGCGAGTAAGCAGCGGTGAAGAGTGCCAGTACCACCAAAGCGTGATTGAGATCCAAGCCGGTCACGCTATTAATAGCTAATGCCCCTAACCATAGGATGGAGGTCAGGTTCACGAAGATGTAAACGCCCAGCCAGAATACCGCCATGACGGTACGTACTGCGTGGTTATAACGCTGCTCTAAGAACTGCGGCATGGTATAGATTTCGTGCTTCAAAAAGATCGGCAGGAAGTATTTCCCCACAATGATCAAGGTGATTGCTGCCATCCATTCGTAGGAGGCAATAGCCATGCCCATCACGTAAGCGGAGCCGGACATGCCGATGATTTGCTCAGCAGAGATATTGGCAGCAATCAGAGAGGCACCAATGGCCCACCAGGGCAGACCACGGCCTGCTAAAAAGTAGTCACTGGTATCTTTTTCATGGCCCGCTTTTTCACGAGATACATAGGTAGCAATGCCAATTAACGCAATGGCATAAATGGCGGCGACCCAAAGGTCTAGGGTTTGCAGTTGCATGTGGTACTCCCAATGTAAGTTATTGCTTACTTGTTATTGTTGTCACCAGGCACTGTGCTGGCTATTTTCTATCGTTATTGCTTAGTTTTTATTGTTGTCACCAGACACTGTGCTGGCTGTTTTCTATCGTTATTGCTTACTTGTTACTGTTGTCACCAGGCACTGTGCTGGCTATTTTCTATCGTTATTGCGCTCCCGGTGGTAGCTCACCAAAACGGAGCCACAGCGTATACTCGAAGCGGTCACCGTTAAGGTTGTATTGCGATAAGGTATGACCGCCCCAAGAATTGTCTCCGCCCACGCCCATCTGGCCGAAGTCTAGGTTCAGAGTAGTAAGCGGGAGCGGTTTGATATCGTTGAGGTGTGTGTTACGACGCTCCTCATTGCGCTGCGCTTCTGGCCCATCTTGGACCGTGACCGCAACCTTGACAGGCGGTGTGAAATCGCTACGGGTATTGTGGTGAACGCCGAAACTAAAGCTATTGTCGGACCACACCTTAAGCGCATGTTCGCCGCTTAAGGTGAGCGAGCGAGTATCTGTTTTGTAGCCATTTTCCTGCGGGCGCGCATAGGGTACATAGTGCGCAGCGATGGGCTGCTGATAACTATTGAGGAAGGCAGAGTGGTTTCGGTCTTTATAGTTCTCGTGAGGGCCACGTCCATACCATTGGGACTGCTCAAAACCGTCTACAAGTGTTGTCTGCAGACCAACACGTGGCAATCTAGCGGTGCCGGGAACACGCTCAAACTGATTACTAAGATGCAGTTCGCCATTCGCATAGATGCTAAAATTTGCTTTCCAGCTACCCAGTAAGTCGCCAGATTCGCTTTGAAACTCATACACGGCTGTCACTTCCACGCGTTGATCGTCCAACTGCTGAATGGCGAAATCCTTGAGTAAACGATGTTCACTCGCGTAGGCCCAATCCTTGCCCCAGTTGGTGAGGTAGTTGCCAAAGTCATTGTCGGTTGGGGCGCGCCAAAAGTCCGGCGTGAATGGCGCTAGTAGTTGAGCTTCGCCTGCCACGCTAATCTGTGCAAGCAGGCCAGTGCTATCGAAGAGATAGCGATGATCTGCTGCGTCTACCTGCCATTCCCCGGTGTTCAGGGCGCTAAAAGTCAGCTTCGGTGAAGCCTGCTGCGGTGGCGAGTAGGGCTCAGACGGATGCGCATTGTATTGAACCCACTGTTCGGCCGCTAGTTCGTGCCCTTTATTCAGTAATGGCTGTGCCGCCGAGAGATGGATACTCAGAGTCACTGTGTGCTCGCGGGCGTCTTGAGGTGCAGTGATTGGAAGCGTGACGAGTTGCGTATCCGAGGCGGCTAGGTCTGTCAGCGTAATGCTGCCCTGTGCAATGATAGCACCCTCGGCTCGCTGAGCCCAGCGCAGCTCATAACCAGCCAAATTGAGGAAGTTGTAGTGGTTCTTGAGTTGAAAAACGCCATTATTTAGATCCAGCGCCTCAAAGCCCACGGACTGATAAACGTGTTTTACTTCCCAGTAGGCCGGTTGTGGCTCGCGGTTTGAAAACAGCACGCCATTCATAACAAAGTTGCCACTAGAGGGAACGTCCTCTGGCCCGTAATCACCACCATAGGTGTAATATTCGGTGCCGTCCTTATCCCACTCTGCCAAACCTTGATCAACCCAGTCCCAAATGAAACCGCCAGCCAGCGCGTCGTGCTGATTAATCACGTCCCAGTAAGCTTGAAGGTTACCCGTAGAATTGCCCATGGAATGCGCGTATTCAATCAAAACAAAGGGTCGATCTTGATGGGTTTCTGCGTGAGCGGCTAAATCCCAATAACGCCAATACATACTTGAGTGAAAATCGGAATGACGTTCTCCTACCTCACTAATATCCCCTTCGGTTTCATATTGAACTGGACGGGAGCTATCAGCGGCTTTTAGCCAGTGATAGGTAGCGCCCAAATTTACCCCGTCTCCTGCTTCATTCCCCAAACTCCACATGACGATTGACGGGAAGTTCTTATCGCGCTCATACATTCGTTGAGTGCGGTTCAAATGCTGAGCCATCCACTCGGGCTTATTGCCTAATGTCTTATCATGGTCGTAGCCATAGCCATGACTTTCGATATTTGCCTCGTCCACCACGTACAGACCGAATTCGTCGCATAATTCGTAGAAGCGCTCAGGGAAAGGGTAGTGTGAGGTTCTCACAGCATTGAGGTTTGCCGCTTTCATTAACTGAATATCACGAATCATAGTGGCTTCATCAATCACGTGGCCGCTAATCGCATGATGTTCATGGAGATTGGTCCCTTTCAATTTAACGGCTTCACCATTAATTTTGAATACGTTACCGTCAATGCGAACGTCGCGAAAACCAATGTACGGAGCAAGGGCTTGAATCTCTTGCTGTTGGGAATCCACTGATTGAAGTGTTAGCCGATAGCGGTTCGGAATCTCGGCTGACCAGGCGGCGACTTCTGGCACGCTGGCGAAAAAATTCACTTCGTTGAGACCAGGTTCTAAGAGAACCGTTTTAGCTTCGGCAATACGTTGCTGTTGTCGGCTCAGGGTCATCGTTAGCTGATGAGATACCGATTGTGCTGAGTGATTTTGAACCATAACGGTCAACGCAAGCTGACCATCCTGGTAGTTATTCACCAGCCCAGCTAAGGCGTGGTAGTCAATGATTTCTACCTGAGGGCTGAAGCGAATACTGACATCTCGCTGAATACCGGAGAGCGACCAAAAGTCTTGATCTTCAAGATAGCTGCCGTTGCTCCAGCGATAGACTTCCATGGCAATGAGGTTGTCGCCGCTAACTAGGAATTCCTCAATGCTAAATTCAACGGGCGTCTTGCTACCTTCACTGTAGCCAACGTAATTGCCGTTTACCCATAAATAGAAGGCCGAACTTACAGCGCCAACGGTCAAGGTGGCCTGTTGAGAAAGTTGTTCATCGGACAGTGTCACCACACGGCGATATTGTCCCACGGGGTTATCTTGCGTTGGTACGTGCGGTTGATTCGCTTCAAAGGGGTAGGGGATGTTCACGTAAATAGGGTAACCGAATCCGTGTCGCTCCCAGTTTGACGGAACCGGGATTGAACCCCAGGCATTTGCATCAAAGCTTGGCTGATGGAATTGGTTGTCGCCGGGTGTAGCGGGAGGCGTTGCCGAGAAATTAAACTGCCAGGCACCATTTAAGCTCAAATGATAAGGATTGTGAGTGAGGTCATCTGCTATCGCGAGTTCAGCATTGGGATAACTGCGGAAATAAGCTCGCGGTGCTAGGGTATTCTCTTGAATGACATCAAGATTATTCCAATGCGGCGGTGTCTGACCCGAATCGCAGGCGGTTAGAAGGGCGGTGGTCAACAACACAGCGGCAGAGAAAAGTCGAATCATGATTTCATCTCACTGAATTAGATGGATAGAAATTACCCTATCATAAACAAGGCTCCGCAACCGAAGGCGGCGAGGGAGGCGCTTGAAAGTAGGGTTTAAACAGTCATGCAATAAAAAGGCGAACACCGAAGTGCTCGCCTTTATACTTATCCCAGTGGTTTAGAAATGCTTACTAAAACCAATGGAGAACTCACGTGGGCGAATAACACTTTCCAGTGAGCGATAGTTACTGACGTTGTACTGATCCAGTAACCAATCGTCGCCAGTGTGTACCCAGTTCACCGAACGATCGTCCCAAACGTTATAAATACTAAACGTTACGTCCCAATCGTCAGCGGCCCAGAGGCCCATCTGGAAGTTCGCTTTTTCGTAATCAGGAATGGTGTTTCCACCCCAGCCTGATACGGTATTCTGCGCGTTCCACCAGTCGTGAGCATAAGCTGCCTGCCATGAGTGGTCATAGCTGAACCAAAGGTCGGCACCTAACATGGCATTGTGGAAGGTGTACTCCGCTTTGATCCACCACTTTTCATCTGGTGCAATGGCCAGAGGCTGGCCTGCTGCGGCAAGCTCGTAGTCCGCCCAACCCGGAAGGTTTGGCACCACATCACTGAAGTAGACCGTTTCTTCAATCTCAGACGAACCGTTGAAGTAAGTACCCTGCAACATAAAGCTGTCACTGAGCCAGCCGGTGAAGCTCATTTCGATACCCTTCGACGTGGCATCACCCAAGTTGACGTGACCTTTTGCACCCAGTGCCGTTGGATCGCCAACTTCACGTTGCATTTCGGTCCAATCCATTTGGTAATAAGTGGCGTTTAGCTGCAGCGCGTCATCGAAGAATTGGCCTTTGAAGCCCACTTCCTGGTTGACCAGTGAATCGGGCCCGTACTCTTTAGGTAGACTTGAGGCATTACGAACGGTGTTGTGTCCGCCCAATCGGAAGCCTTCAGAGTAGAGCGCGTAAACCATCACGTCATCGCTGATGTTATAGCTGGTGCTAAACTTGTACACGGTGTCGGAGTTGGTGCCGGCGTATTCGTCAACACCACCGTTGTCGTAGTTACCGAAAGGTACGCCATACGGCCAGTACTGTTTCTCGGTGCGCTGACGATCATATTCGAACCATCGAACACCAGCCTCTACGTTCCACGCTTCCGTGATGTCATAGCCGAAAGTACCGAATACAGCGGTTTGCTTAGTGGTACGCTCGAACTCTTCACCGTAGTAGCGATCTGTAGGAGCTACTGGATAGATGGTCCCAGTGTTGTAGTTGTTCTGCAGCCAGTAAGCAAGGTAGTTCAATGCCTGCCAAGCCGGCGTGCTGGTGAGGTTTGGCGTTACCCAATACCAATCCCAAGCATCGTAAGTATCTTCATAGTAAGCACCCACCATCCACTGGAAACGAGAGTCACCAATAGAAGCCAAGCGAATCTCATGAGAGGTACGGGTGCCTTCTTGATCATTCACTACCGTGCCAATGTCGTAGGCTGTGTGGTAGTAAAGTGGGTTGTAGGCGTAGTTAATGTTGTCAATGCCGTAGGCGCGAGTACGAAGCTGATCGCTAACCATAGTGTCGAACTCATAATCCACTTCACGCTCAACGGACGCCGCTGCGTAAGTTAACTGCGCAAAGTCGCCGATGTCGCCTTGGAGGGTTAAACTACCCAACCACCAATCATCGGTACGGATGTCTTTGTGGAATCGAACAATCTCGAAATCATCAAGCGCCGGATCTTGCTTCCAGTCGCCCGTTGTTTCCGATGACTGGTCGATATACATTAAATCGAGGTTCCAGTTGTCGGAAATGTTCCAACGAGCTGTGGCCCGAACACCCGATTGCTTCCAATCGTTGAAGTCATCTTCCACGGCACTATCGTTAGTTGCGCCAGTGAAAAGGTCGGAGCCAGCCACGTTATCAATGTAGCCGCCCTCGTTAACATCGTAGCCAACCACGCGAAGCGCTAAGACATCATCAATGATAGGTAGGTTGACCATTGCTTCAACGTCAGTGCTGTCTTCACCTTCGCTCATGGTGGACCAAGAACCACGGATGTAGCCTGACATTTCAGACGCATCGGGTTTGTTGGTGACGTACTTCATGGCACCCGACTGCGAACTTGAACCGAATAGCGTGCCCTGTGGACCAGGTAGCGCTTCAATGTGCGCCATATCAACCATACGTGGATCGACCTGCTGCGCCGCAGAGGTCATTGGCACTTCGTCCATGTAAACGGCTACGGATGAGTCCGTTCGCCATTCCTGTGAACCGGTACTGATTCCACGGAAGACCATTTCGTTTCTGCCTGGTGACGTTGACACCGACGACAAACTTGGGATGGCCGCTTGGAATTCTTGGAAGTTGAGCATGCCAGAGCGAGTAAGCTCTTCTCCGCTCATGACTTGGATACTTTGCGAAACGTCCTGCATGTTTTCGCTACGCTTGGTTGCGGTGACCAATACTTCTTCGATCATGCCGCCCTTGCGTTCTTCGGTCTCCCCCTCTTCTGCGGTTTGAGCTATTGCTGTGCCCGACACCATGGTCGAAGCTAGCGCCAGGCTAACCGCTGAAGCGAGTGGGTGACGCGCACGATTTGGAGTGAATCGAGCCATAGTTGTTCCCCCAGAATGTGTTGAAGGGTGCTCCTGCTCAACAACTGCATTCAGCACTTTATTTTTATGTTGTTTATGTTTATAAATTAACTGCTGCTCGGACTGCCCGCCCGATAAAACCCAAGTTACGGAAATCACGATGTTTAGGCAATTAAACGCGGTTGATCTTTTTTGGGTGCGAGTTGAATAAAATTCACACAATGCTTTAGGGGTTATTTATGAACATTGACGTTCCGCTTCGTCTACTCGGCCCAGTAGACTATGTGCCATTGCAGTTGGCTATCGAGAAAGCGAGTGAAGAGCAGTGGCTAGAGAATCAGTATCGTCAACGAAAATTTGAAGTGCACTATCAAACCCAAAGTTTGGTGATGTATTTTCTCGAGAGTGAGCGTTGGCCTGAAATCAAAGTTAATCGCGAGCCAGGCTACGAGTTGCTGGCTGAAGCGGCTCAGCCGTTGATGGATAAGATTATTCAGGACCATTACGAGCCAGGCGGCGTAATCATTCGCGCCATGGCCGCGAAACTGCTGCCAGACGGAATCATTAAGCCCCATGTAGACAAGCATGCGTCCTTTGAATTTAGTCACCGAATTCACATCCCCATTGTCACCAATCCGAAAGTACGTTTTATGATCAATGGGCGGCCCAATCAATTTCAAGTAGGCAACGCTTACGAGATAAATAATCAACAACAACATAGCGTTATGAACAAAGGTGCAGAGGCTAGGACAACCTTCATTTTCGACTATGTTCCGCCCAGCCAAATGCATAAATTTACGTTGGTAGCATAATGAACTGGCTTTGGAAAATACCCGGGCTACGGAATTTAGCGTGGCGCCGGAATTTAGTAAGACGTTGGGGTTTAGTAGGGCTACGGAATTTAATGGGACGTTGGAGTTTAGCGCTACTTCGTAGGCTCGGTGTGCCGCGGCCAATAGTTCGAAAAAACTCTAGTCCACTTGCAGTGGTTCAAGCGGTGATACTTTTAGTGCTATCTACCGGCAACGCTGTTGCAACCACTATTTCGCCGGATTCTGATCTGCTTGACTATCAGGGTGTATGGTACGGAGCGCCTAAGCAACCGCAAATGACTTGGGCAGGCAGTGCGCTGGCGCTCAATTTTCGCGGTGCCGAGCTGGCTATTGACTTCGATGTTGGCGCGCAGGCAGAAAATTTTCGAGTGGTTATTGATGGCGTGCCGAACTCGAGTCCGCTGCGCATAGCCCCAGGCCGGAGTCATGTAATACTTGCAACGGACTTGGATCCAAGCCAGGCGCACGAAGTTGTCTTTTTCAAAGAGACCTATGACGGCAGCCCCAGCACCCTTTTTGGTGTTGAGCTTAGCGATGGCGCCGAACTGTTGCCTCCGCCGTCAGCGAGCGATAGGAGAATTGCCTTTTACGGTGATTCGAACATGGACGGAACCAGTAACTATTCCGAACACGATAGCGGTTTTGCCGGTGCTTACTTTGCCTACCCGGCAATTACGGCACGAATGCTAGCCGCTCGGACCACCACTCAGGCTTACGGCAGCGCAACCTTAACGGGGTATGGTGACAACAACGTCATGCGCTTTATCTACTCGCCAGATTTTACAACTCAACGCCCCGATTTTCGCACTGATTTTGCGCCTCAACTCATTGTGGTTAATGCTGGCGCCAATGATATCTACCGCATCGCCGCTGAGCCGGGGAATGGCTACGGCGAGACCTCATCCTCTAATCCCGACACGCTTCGTGCGCAGATGAAAGGGCGCTTCAAATCGGTGGTGGCTGAGCTACGCAAAGTCTATGGTGAGGCCGTGCATATTGTGCTGTACAACGCCTACGGATGGGACCTCAATGAACCTGCAAACTACACGGCGGAAGTGGTCGCGGAGGTGGGTGGTAATCTGTCCTATCTTCACTATCCGTGGACGTGGGAAAAATGGCACGGTTCAATGGTAGAGCACGGTGGCCAAGCACGTTTATTGGCCCGGCATATCGCGACCGAGATGAATTGGGATATCAAGGCTGAGCCGCTCATTTTTGATGGTTTCGCCAACGCCGGACAGGTTGCCAATGGCGACTTCGAGGCGGTTGCTTATGGAGATTTCGAAGCCTTTGGCTGGCGCTACGCGTCGGAACACGCGCGGCGGGAGTGTGATGAAGCAAATTGCTGGCTTAGCTTAGCGGCGGATGCCACGGTCCATCAGGGCTTTGATGCCACGGGTGACTATTTACCAGGGCCATCGCCCATTGGAATGGTTATTCAGGTGCGCGCGATGATTCGAGGGGATACTGGTACCCGTGCTCAACTGGTGCTTGATCATGAGCAGCAGGCACTGTACCAGCGCAATGAAGTCGCTCGTCAGCATTTCGATGGTCTAACGAATGAATGGCGCGAGGTGATGTGGCAGGTGCCTATTCCGGAAGGTTCCTGGAAGTTATATTTACGTCTGGGTGCCGAGGATGGTACGGTAGAGTTTGATGATGTTCGTACTCGATTTGTGATGATGGATGAAAAGTAATGGGGAAGGCAGCGTATTGCCATCTTGATACTAAGGACAAGGGGTCCAAGCCCTAATAAAAAATGTGATGTTAGCCAAGGGAAGGTATACACAGTTGAAGATCTTAAAAATAGCCAAAAGGCTGACGCTTTTTCTAGCGGCATATATTGCTTACGCAGTTGTGCTGAACTTATCGGTATTTGATGCGAAACCTTCTGAGTTGGCCATGAGCTATCAGCAGGGTGAAGCTCTATCGGCGAAGCATTATCGGCTAAGTGGGTTGCCATTCCTGGATCGCGATGCGGAAGAGGTTGGGCGTGAGATATTCGGGCGAGAGAGAGTGGAGTTAATCGGGTATGAACGCCCTGAGTATAATGATGTGCTTGAGTTGCTTTCTACGGGAGAGGTGGGTAAGAGCATATCGTCCTATCTGGATTTCTCCGAGCTTGTTGGTATTGCAGCCATTGCAGAAAATGATGTGGTATTCGAGTCGGCCGACTGGCGAGAGTTGAATCGCCGACTGACCAATATCGACTGGCAAGGGCTAGGCACGGCAACGCTTGATGCAGAAAGTCATACCCTTTTTTACAGCTATGGAATTTACTATGAGTATCTTGAATATCGTCTTTGGCAGCTGGTTTACATTATTCGTAACGAAGATGAAATAGCTTTGGCAGAGTGGCTGGGTCAGTACATGAAGTACATTGAGTACACTGATACAGATTTCCGTCTCAGTATGCTTGGCTTGAGTCCTTTGTACAGCTCGGAAACGATGCGTGAATTGTTAGATCTTGAATTCTTGTCAACGGCTGGGCGCAGTAATTTAACCGAGCAGCTTAAGGATTTTATTGAGCGCATTGACCGTAATCGAAGTGCGATTTTTGTGCGAGTTAAAGAAGATGAGGCTCGATTAGTCGTCGGAACGCTAATACTCGCGTCGCGTTACGCGAGCGTCGCTGGGGTATGGGGTAATAAGCTCAAGTCGTCGGGTTGGGCTGAGTCCACGTTGAACCTCGCGGCTGTAGTCTTCTTCCAACGGCAACGATTTATAAACCGAGCCGCAGATTACAGCGATAAGAGACTGGCCGGAGTGATGGTTACGCCTAGACCAATCTATAGCAAGATTCTTTTTCCTCAAGACATAGCGGGTGAGCTGATACTGGATAACCTGTGGCAGGTTGATTCGCGTTATTATTTTGCCCAGAGTGATGAATCCGATCAACGTTGGAATGCCTACGTTGATAGTTTAGTAGAATTCCGCGCTGAGTTAGCACAGAAGCAATAGGTGCATGGCTGGCGGGTACTTACTCTCTAGTTTGATTTCTTGCTCCCCTGAAAGGTGCAGATAAAACAGCGGAGATCAAACTTAGGTCGCTGACTCAACGCGGCATTCGTCGAACTGGAACTAGTTAGCTATTTCAAGCGCTAGCGAATTGGGGCAGTTAGTCAACCACTGTCCCCGTTCCTAAACGCAATTGTGCCTTTTTTCGTCAAAACGGTTATACTTCGCGCCCCTAATTTTTTTCAGGTAACTCAGCGCCATGTCGGTCAGTGATCATATTGCCAATCGCCGCACTTTTGCGATTATTTCCCACCCAGATGCGGGTAAAACCACCATTACTGAAAAGCTCCTACTTTTAGGGCAGTTGATTCAGAAGGCGGGCTCGGTGAAAGGGAAGGGGTCAGACCGCCATGCAACCTCTGACTGGATGACTATGGAGCAGGAGCGTGGTATCTCGGTGACCTCATCGGTGATGCAGTTTCCCTATAACGGCCGAATCGTCAATTTGCTGGATACGCCAGGACACGAAGATTTCTCTGAGGATACCTATCGCACACTCACCGCTGTTGATTCATGCTTAATGATTATTGATGCGGCGAAGGGTGTGGAAGATCGTACTATTAAGCTTATGAACGTTTGCCGCTTGCGCGATACGCCTATCATTAGCTTCGTCAATAAGTTAGATCGTGAAATTCGCGACCCAATTGAAACCTTGGATGAGATGGAGGAGGTGCTGGGTATCGCCGCAGCGCCTATCAACTGGCCAATTGGTTCGGGTAAAGAATTTAAGGGTGTTTACAACCTATATACGGACACCATCCACGTCTACAAGGCGGGATCACGCTCGGTAATACCTGAAGATATTCGTATTCAAGGCCTTAATTCACCGGAAGCCGATGAGCTTCTCGGCGTGTACGCTGAAGAAGTGCGCGAAGAACTCGAATTGGTGCGTGGAGCAACCCACGAATTTGATATCGACGAATATAAGGCCGGTCAACTTACGCCGGTATTCTTTGGTACGGCGCTGGGTAATTTCGGCGTCCGAGAGATGCTCGATGACTTCGTTGAGTGGGCGCCAGCGCCGTTGGATCGTGATGCATCAAGTCGTCAGGTTGTGGCCACTGAAGAGAAATTAAGCGGTTTTGTGTTTAAGATTCAGGCAAATATGGATCCAAAACACCGAGATCGAATTGCTTTCATGCGGGTGTGCTCCGGCGCGTATACTCGGGGTATGAAGATGAAGCATGTCCGCATTGGCAAAGATGTAAAGATCGCCGACGCGGTAACTTTCCTTGCCGGTGAGCGCTCTCATGTAGAGGAAGCGGTAGCTGGAGATATTATTGGTCTTCATAATCACGGTACGATTCAAATTGGCGATACCTTTACTGAGGGCGAAGAGCTAAAGTTCACCGGTATCCCCCACTTCGCACCGGAAATGTTTCGCCGAATCCGCCTTAAAGATCCACTGAAGATGAAAGCCTTGCAAAAGGGGCTTCAGCAGCTGTCCGAAGAGGGATCTACGCAGGTTTTCTTCCCAACACGTAACAACGACATCGTTGTGGGTGCGGTAGGTGTTCTGCAGTACGAAGTGGTTGCCTACCGGTTGAAGGAAGAATACAAAGTTGAAGCGGTCTATGAGCCGGTTAACGTCTACACGGCACGATGGATTGAATGCGAAGATCCGCGCATGCTGGAGGACTTTAAGCGTAAAAACAGCGAGAACGTCGCCATTGATGGTGGCGGTCATCTTACCTACTTGGCACCCACACGGGTGAATTTGCAACTAACGCAAGAGCGTTGGCCAGATGTGGAATTCAGAGCAACGCGAGAGCATTAATGCGCTATTTTGAACCCCTAATGCAAGTTGTTGTCTATGCTTAGGTTAAAGAGATAGGTTATTCAGACCAATATCTAACCGTTGGTCACACATTTGCGAACAAAATACCCTCTTGGGTGTTTACATCGCACTGGGTAAATGGGCACAATGTGCTCAAAGAACTTATAAGTAAATAAATTAGGATTTTAATATGCGTCGCTTTGCGAAACCTGCTGACGAAGAAGAAAACGAAATTGACTTAACGCCGATGCTCGACGTTGTATTCATCATGTTGATTTTCTTCATTGTAACGGCCACGTTCATTAACGAAGTTGCCCTTGATTTCAATCGTCCAGATTCAACGGATGATACACCTCCTCCGCCCGATGCGCCGCAGAATGCGGTGATCAATATCAATGCGTCTAACGTGATTGAAATTAACGGTCGTCGTGTTGATATTCGTGCAGTAGAAGCTAACGTTCGTCGTATTCTTGCTGAGAACCCAAATGGTTCGGTAGTGGTAATGGCGGCAGAAACTGCTGACACCGGTGTGTTCGTTGAGGCAGCTGATGCCGCGCGTGCCGCCGCACCAAATGTTCCAGTGGCATTGGTCATTGAAGGCGAGTAATCGCAGCACGGTTGGTGCAAGCTAACCAGTTAAAAAAAGAGCCGACGATAGTCGGCTTTTTTTTGTCTGAATTATGGCAACGCTTAACGCGTTAACGTCGCGCACAGTGTTGCTGTTAGCGTTAATCAAAGGCTTACATCTTGGCGTCAGGCTGTGCCATAATTAAGCTATTAATAACAATAACAAGCAGTCATCGGAAGTTAGCGTATGAAAAATTTAGCCGTCCCCAATTCAAACACTCCTATCAAACGCAGACCAATCCTTCGTTTTATCGGCCGTCTTTATTTACGCATTTTGGGCTGGCGCCTAATTGGCGAATTCCCTAACGTTCCGAAGTGTGTCACGCCGGTGGCGCCTCATACCAGTAATTGGGACTTTGTCCATGCTATCGCCATGGTGATGGCCACGGACCTTCGTGTTACCTTTATGGGAAAGCATACCTTGTTCGAAGGGTTTTTCGGCAAGTTCTTCTACGCCATGGGTGGCATTCCGGTGGTTCGTCATGATCCAAAGGGGCTTATTGAACAGGTTGCTGAGCAGTTAAAGGGCATGGATAAAGCCATCTTGGCTATTGCCCCGGAAGGCACGCGCAAAAAAACTGACAACTGGAAAACTGGTTATCTGCGCATTGCTTATGCGGCCGAGCTTCCAGTCATACCGGCGTATATTGATTATCCGAGTAAAACCATTGCTTTTGTCCCGCCCGTTGCACTAAGCGGTGATTTAGAAACCGATATGGCTCGTGTCCAGGAAGCACTAAAGCCTTATCGTGGGAAATACCCGGATCAGCATCTCTAACAACAATCAGGAAGTCTAATTCAGCCCTAGGAGGGCTTATGTACGCAAATCCGTTACTTCGTTTTTTAATTGGCGCCGCCGCCTTAGTGGTCGCCGTAGCAGGATTGCAAGCAGCGCAAGCGGCGCTGGTACCGCTGTTGTTGAGTTTATTCATTGCAGTACTTTGTGGGCCTATGTTGTTTTTCCTCAAACAACGAAAGGTACCCACTGGTCTCTCGATCTTTCTGATTATGTGCCTGGTAACGGCGGTGCTGGCCTCTATTAGTGCGTTGGTGAGCGGTTCAGTCACCAAGTTCATCAGCGATTTACCCTTCTATCAGGCTCGTCTTACCGAGATTAGCACGGCATTTTTGGCCTGGGCTGAGACCATGGGGTCATCAATGGGTATTGATGTATCAACCGAGACGCTCCGAGAACAGATTGACCCCAGTCAGCTTTTAGGCATGGTTGGCAACACACTCAGTTCCTTCGGCAATTTAATGACGAACACCTTACTTATTCTTGTGACGGTGATCTTCATTCTGTCGGAGATGGATAGCTGGAAGGGTAAGCTCAAGTTCATTGATAAGAGTAGCGCTTCGGGCGGTGTGGGTGATTCTATTTCTCGCATCGGTGAAACCGTTGTGCACTACATGACCCTTAAACTATGGGTAAGCTTAGCTACGGGTATCGTGATTGGGTTATGGCTCTGGATTATTGGTGTGGATTACCCGCTGCTCTGGGCTCTTGTGGCATTCCTGCTTAATTTCATTCCTAACTTGGGCTCAATTTTAGCGGCCATTCCAGCCGTTCTGCTTGCGATGGTTCAGTTAGGCGTGGGGCCTGCCGCCTTAACAGCTTTAGGTTATGTGGCGGTGAATATGATTATGGGTAATGTCATTGAACCCAAGATCATGGGGCGCGGCTTGAACCTTAGTACGCTGGTGGTATTTTTGAGCTTAGTACTTTGGGGTTGGATTCTTGGTCCAGTGGGGATGTTTCTATCGGTGCCACTCACTATGGCGGTTAAGATTGCGTTGGAGCATTTTCCAGAGACTCGCTCTATTGCCATCATGTTAGGCGGTGCCGTTCCCGAGGAAGAGCTTGAGCCAATGAGTGATGACGAACTGAGTAGAATCGCCGGAGACGGGAACTAAGTCTGTGTTACGCCTGGGCTTGGCACAGTGGCATCACCGTGATTGGGCTAATCAGATTGGCGGCAGAGGTCTAGCGGCCTACGCAGAGCAGTTTAAAACAGTAGAGGCGGGCAGTACCTTCTATGCGCTGCCGTCGCTACAAACCGTTGCGCAATGGTCACTGGATACCCCCAGTGACTTTCGTTTTGCCTTTAAGTTTCCGCAGGAAGTAACCCATCGAGGTGGCTTGGTGGCAAATAGCCGAGCGCAAAACGAATTTTTTCGAATTTTGGATGTGGTGTTAGATCGCTGTGCACCATTTATGATCCAGCTACCGCCCACTTTTTCGCGAGCACAGTTCGCAAGCTTGGAGCCATTCCTGTTAGGTCTTCCTGTGGGGCTTAACTACGGTATTGAGTTTCGTCACCCTGATTTCTTTGATCGTGGCGACACTGAGCGCGCCACCAATCAGTTACTTTATCGTTTAGGTATCGAGCGAATTTGGTTCGATACCCGTGCCTTGCGGGAATTGGCTGCGGATAACGACATTACGCAAGACGCCCAAAGCAAAAAGCCGAATGTGCCCACCTATGGCTACGCCCTCACCGATACGCCTATGGTGCGAGTAATCTCTCACACCTACTGGCAGGGCGCTAAGGTATGTGTCACCCAGTGGGCGCAGCGTTTTGCTCAATGGGTAGATGAAGGGCGCGATGTCTATTGCTTCGCTCATACGCCAAGCAACGCTCGAGCACCTGAATTTGCGGGTGCGATACAGGATTTGAGTGCCAAATATAGTGACCAAATTCCACCCTGGCAATGGCGTAGTGGTACCACCGGTAACTTACTCTAAGAGGCAAGTGAAAGTCGCACTGGTGGCGGCTTTGACACTGTGGCAAAATCGCGCCATTAATTGACTTGAGGTAGTTATGGAATTCAAAAAATGGGAATGCATCGTCTGCGGATACATCTATGATGAGGCGGAAGGTTGGCCGGAAGACGGCATAGCTCCGGGGACTAAGTGGGAAGATGTGCCAGAAGATTGGTTATGCCCCGATTGCCTAGTAGGCAAAGATGAATTTGAGATGGTGCAAATAGGTTGATCACCCATCAACTTGTCCTCAGTGAGCGAATTCGGGCGATTCTGCCCGAGGCGAAGCTGGAAGTTGTAAAGCTTCCTGACGTGCCAGAGATATCGCTCTGTCTGCTTGAGGATAGTTGTTTTAGGCGCCCGCTTACCGAGCAAGAAGTGAGCGCAGCGTGGACTCATCCCCCGTATTGGGCATTTTGTTGGGCCAGTGGGCAGGCAATGGCCAGGTATCTACTTGATCACCCTGGCGATGTCTCTACTAAGAGAGTGGTCGACTTTGGTTGCGGCTCTGGTATAGCAGCCATAGCTGCCGTAAAAGCTGGGGCAAAAGTCATTGCCTGTGACATTGATCCAGACGCCCTTCAAGCTACTAAGTTGAATGCTGAGCTGAACAGCCTGTTGATTATTGACGGTGACGAGCGCCTTCAGGCTAATCCAAATTCTCAACTTTGGGATCTAGTGTCCGAACAGGAATGGCGCAATACCATTGTGCTCTGCTCAGACATGAATCGTATTGGCAAAGCGGAGTGCTTGCTGGCGGCCGATGTGTTGTACGATCCGCAGAACCTGCCGTTACTTGATAGCTTCTGCGAATGGTCGAAATCGGTACTGGTGGCCGATTCACGGGTTCGAAATTTTAGTCATCAAGACTACCAGTGGGAGTTCGAAATTCAGTCCATTACGTTGCCTGATCTGGACGAGCTACTCATGCACCGCTGCGTTAATTTCTATCGCCGTGTGAGCTAGTCCTGCCGTGAGGCGTATGGTGAGCTGTTGCTTCGGCTGACTTCTTCAGTTTGCGTTGGGCGGTCTTCTCTAGCTCACGCTGGACTGTCTTCTTTAGCTCACGCTGGACTGTCTTCTCTAGCTCACGCTGGACTGTCTTCTCTAGCTCGCACTTGGCTGAAGCCAGAGTAAGTTGTTGTCGTAATCGATGATCGCATTATGCGCCTTCAGGTAATCAGAGCCAATAATGGCTGATAAGCTGCGAACTTCATTGCTGCGGTAAACGCGATTGATGTGCTCTAAATTCATTACTTTCATGTCGTTAGCGTCAAGAAACTGGTCGCCAAGGCTGAATGAATTGAAATCGACGATTTCTAAGTAGCCCTGCGAGCCACCCAAGCCAACCGCTCGAATTGTTGATTCACGCGTAGCGGCGTTGATTCGTTCTACAAAACTGCGGTCCACCACCGTTGTCGTAGCGCCACTATCTACCAAGATGTCAACGGGATTACTGTTGAGTTGTCCATGGGCTACAAAGTGCCCGAAGCGGTTCTCGGTGAGCTCTATGGCCACGTAGCCGCGATCGCTGAGTAGAGCGTGAAGGTCTTCCGCGTGGAGGGCTTTAGCAGGTAGCAGTAACGCACTCACCAATGCTAGGGTGCTGAGGAATCGATAAGCTATTGAGGTCTGGTTCATGACGTCACTCCCTGTGAAAACATCTGTTGATTTCACTGTAAACGCCCTTGCGTGAGGGCGCAGTAGGGAGCGACCGTTGTTAATTAGCTGATTAGAGAGGGGGAGGTACGCAGATTTGCTATTAAAACGGAGGCTATTACTCGCTTGGTTGCTCAGCAACTATGAGTTCGGCCTTAAATGACCTGCCATTTCGCCATACCGTCAGTTCCAGCTTTTGACCGGCTTCGGCGGTTGCCACTTGGCGTGCAACTAATGCCGGCGAGGTCAGAGGCGATCCTCCCCAGCCAATAATAATGTCGCCGGCTTGGAGTCCTGCTAAATCAGCGGGTCCGTTCGGGGCGACCGCTATAATCCCTAATCCCTGTTCGGTGGGCAGCCCAAGCGAACGGATAAGTGAATTGGTGAGCGAACCTCCTGAAATTCCTAACCATCCGCGTGATACTCGGCCATTTTCAATAATGCTTTCTACTACGTATTTAATGGTAGAGGTGGGGATGGCAAAGCTTATTCCCTCAGTTCGGCTTCCTAATACCGAGGTGCTGATACCAACAAGTTCACCATTAGTATTCACTAACGGGCCGCCCGAGTTACCGGGATTAATGGCGGCGTCGGTCTGCAAATAAACGCTGGCGCCAGAATTGATGTTGAGGCGTTCCGTAGCGCTGATAATCCCTTGAGTTACCGTAAGGCCAACTCCAAATGGATTGCCGATTGCCAAGACAATATCACCCACGAAAATCTCGCTGGGCTCTTCGAGTGCTAGCGTATGCAGGTTGTTGAATTCTACTTTAAGGACCGCTAAGTCGCTGAAGGCGTCGTCCCCCAGCAGCTCGGCTCTGGCTTCTCGACCATCGGCGAACACAACTAGAATGTCCGTGGCATCAGCAATCACATGGCGATTGGTGGCAATGTAGCCATCACTGCGAATGACTACGCCGGATCCCAACACCGTGCTTTCGTTTTCATCCTGCCTTAGTACTCCGAGGTTTCTAGAGAGCTGTGCCTGCGCACGATCTTGCTCGGAGCTCTCGGTGACTTTGCGAGAATAAATGGATACGACAGCCGGGGCGGCGTGATTGACGGCCTGACGATAGCCGTCTTGGGCTTCGGTGTTGACAGTGGGATTGGGGGCTATTTTATCGCCACTCAGTAAAGCAAAGCCAAGGGCAACTCCAGCGATTATTGGCCATAGCCAGTCTTTTAGCTGCTTTGTGAGGGCGTTAGCTTTCATCCATGTCTTCCCCGAGGGCGCCGAATTAGCGCCGCATTATTGTTGTTGTATCAGGTGTGGCTATCCGGTGTTAGGCGCGAGGAGGCTCGACCGGTTCTTCTTTCAGTCCGTATTCTTCAGACAGGGTACCGATTGCATCCGGAGACTTTGGTGCCCAATCTCTAGGTGGTTCGGCATGAGCCAGAGTTGGCTTCGATCCGTCAAAATGGCTGATGAGATTAATACCGGCAATTTGCTCGGCGCTATCAATTAACTGTGACTTGAGTAGTTCGCCCTGGCGGTTGAGCTCAGCCGTTGAAGCTGCCATGTGATCGAAATAGGTGGCCAAGTCACGGCGAAGTTCGGCGGTTGGGTCAGTAATGGGCTGCTCAGACGCAGAGGAGACATTTTGTTGTGCCTTATTGATGCCAGTTAGGTAGCCCACAACGACACCCACAACTAGGAAGGCAATGGCGATAAAAATAGAGGTGATCAAACTATCCACGGCTTACTCCACTAACTAAAAAATGGTTGGTTCTTATTGATTATAAATAAAGTCTAAAAAATAACAGTTTAAGCGTTATTATAGAGGTATCTACCTTAAAGCTATAGTACTACTTCATGAACAATCTATTTAGTCAGAAATCACACACTTTTTTCATTGATGGTCCAGAGGGAAAGTTGGAGGCGGTCATTGATGGTTGTCCTAACGCTATTCGAGGGGTGGCTATTGTCTGTCACCCACATCCTCTCTACGCGGGGACCATGCATAATAAAGTGGCACATACTTTGGCTCGTGCTTACCGTGATAGCGGAATTGCCGCGGTGCGTTTTAACTTCCGTGGCATTGGTGACTCGGATGGCAGTTACGGCGATGGCGATGGCGAGCTCGAAGATCTTCTGGCGGTGAATCGCTGGGTAGAGGCTCATCGAGGTGACTTGGCTAAATATTTGAGCGGCTTTAGCTTCGGCTCAATGGTGGCGGCACGTGGTGCCGAGGCCTGTCAGCCCAAGCACTTATGCCTCGTGGCACCGCCAGCAGCCAGATACCCTTACCCGTTTCACTATCCATGTCCCGTGCTACTACTTCAGGGTACTGCGGATGAGGTCTGTGATGCTGAGGATGCCTTTGAATGGGCCCGCAACACCACGCCTGCGCCGGCGGTGGAGATCTTTGAAGGTGGCTCCCATTTCTTCCATGGTATTCTCGCGGATTTTAAACGCCGAGTAATGAAACACTTGGAAACGGTGTGAGGAGCGGAAAGTGAGTCCCTACGAACAGTGGAAAGCGTTGGTTGATAGTGGTGAATTCAGCTTCGACCCCGCCCAAGAGCTAACGGTTAGCAAGTTAACCGAAGTCTATGACCATCTCTGTATGGCATTGCATGATCCTGCCCCCGTTTCAGTCTGGCGCAAGGTGCTAAAGCGGCCAAAACGGATTGCGCCAGTCAAAGGTTTGTATCTTTGGGGAGGTGTAGGACGTGGTAAAACTTGGTTGATGGATGTCTTCTACGATGCCATTCCAGGTGAGCGAAAGATGCGTATGCACTTCCATCGTTTTATGCGTCGTGTTCACAGTGACCTCAAGCGCCTTGAAAACCGGAGCGATCCGCTTGTTCACGTTGCGGATGAGATTGCGGCGGAAACTAAAGTGATTTGTTTCGATGAGTTTTTCGTCAAGGATATCACTGACGCGATGTTACTCGGACGAATGTTCCAGTTGCTATTCGCCCGAGGGATCACCTTGGTGGCTACGTCAAATATTCCGCCAGAAAAGCTCTATGAGAATGGTTTGCAACGTCGTCGTTTTTTACCCGCTATTGAAATGATTCAAACCCATTGCAACATTCTAAACGTTGATAGCGATACCGACTATCGTCTGCGGACGCTATCACAAGCTGAGCTCTACCACGTGGGAGTTCCCGAGGAAACTGATGATGCGCTTCGGGAGGCGTTCTCTCAGTTAACGGCTAATCATTCGGGCGGTGAGCGCCGTGTTGAGATTGAGTTGTTGGGCAGGACCGTCGTTGGCCGCCGGGTGCATGATGATGTGGCATGGTTTGATTTTGATGCGTTGTGTAATGGCCCTCGTTCGCAGCACGATTACATTGAGCTGGCTAAAGAGTTCCATGCGGTAATTCTTTCAGGCGTACCCCAGCTTACTTCAGAGATTGAAGATCAGGCGCGGCGCTTCGTTTATCTAATTGATGAGTTCTACGACTGTAATGTTAAGCTCATTATTGCAGCTGAAGTGGGTATTCATGATCTCTATGTGGGCGAGCAAATGCAGTTTGAATTTCAGCGAACGGTAAGCCGTCTACTAGAAATGCAGTCACACGAGTATCTTGCTCAAGAGCATAGAGCATAGAGCATAGAGCATAGAGCATAGAGCATAGAGCATAGAGCCTAGAGCCTAGAGCCTGGTGCTTCGGCTTGCTTAAGTACAACTCTCAGCTCGAGGTCGGGTTGCTCGTATAGGAAGCGTTAACCATCTCAACTATAGTTCGCGTCGCTGGCGTATTTTTTAGTATTTGCGCTAGACAATGGCGTTTGACTTCTATATAGTTCCGCGCCAAAGGTTGAGCACGACAACATGAAGACAAATAGCTCGCCGAATCGAAGGTTCTTCTGTAGCCCCGATTCATATCGATAAGCAAACCTAAGTGTTTGCCCGTTCGTTAACGGTACTCTAGTGATTTCTATCGCTTTGTTGCTGTGGTTCTTAATCACGTAATGATGCGCTCTGAATTTGCTGAGATGTGCTGTCCTGTCTTCTTCTCTTACGAGAGTCTGTCGTGTTCTTTTAGTTTGCGGGAAACCGCCTAGAGCAGGATTTTGTTTTAATGAAAACCTTCAGTGCAAAAGCAGAAGCTGTACAGCGCGAGTGGTTCATTGTTGACGCTAAGGGTAAAACTCTTGGTCGTATGGCAGCTGAAATCGCTACACGCCTACGTGGCAAGCATAAGCCAGAATACACCCCACACGTTGACACTGGCGACTTCATCATTGTTGTGAACGCAGCAGAAGTTAACGTAACCGGTAACAAAGCTAAAGACAAAATGTACCACCGTCACACGGGTTACATTGGTGGCTTGAAGTCAATTTCTTTCGAGAAGTTGATCGAGAAAGCGCCTGAGCGCACCATCGAGACAGCTGTTAAAGGTATGCTACCAAAAGGTCCTCTTGGCCGTGCAATGTTCAAGAAGCTTAAAGTATACCCAGGTGCTGAGCACCCACATACAGCACAACAGCCTAAGCAATTAGACATCTAATCGGAGCAGAACAATGGCAGAACAATTCTACGGAACCGGTCGCCGCAAGACTGCTACCGCACGAGTCTTCTTGAAGGCGGGTAGTGGCGCGATCACTGTTAACAACCGTTCACTTGATGAGTACTTCGGTCGCGAAGTTGCTCGTATGATCGTTCGTCAACCACTTGAGTTGACTGAACTTACCGAAAAGTTTGATATCGCTGTTACCGTAAAAGGTGGTGGTGCTTTCGGTCAGGCTGGCGCAATTCGCCACGGTCTAACGCGCGCATTGATGAGCTATGACGAAACTCTACGTGGCGCACTACGTGCAGCGGGTTATGTAACTCGTGATGCTCGTGAAGTTGAGCGTAAGAAAGTTGGTCTACGCAAAGCACGTAAGAGCACTCAGTTCTCGAAGCGTTAATTTTCGATGTTATCAACGCTTTGCCTTGGGTGAATCGTTGTTCGAAAATTCAAAACCCCGCCATGGTGCGGGGTTTTGTTGTTTATACTCTTGCAGAATTATACTCGGCGGTCTATTTAGTGGCTGCGTCAAAGTGCTTTAGTCTTAACACAGGCAAGGTGTTAACTGCGCTTTAGGCTTATCACTGCCCAGGTGTAGGTCGCGTTTTAGTCTTCTCACCGGGAAAGCGTGGGCTGCGCTTTAGTCTTCTCGCTGGCAAAACCTAGGCCGCGCTTAGCGATATACCGTAATTCTCCGACGGACGGCTGAGCTTTATCTCCCAGTATTTCGTATTAGTTATTGAGTGCTTCACTTATTCAGTGATTCATTGCGGAGCTGAGAAGGTTTTTACGCCTATTCGAGCGGGCACAATGACGCAAATCGACTATAGTCTTCAACAATGCCAAAAATTGTCGGAAATCATCGCATTAGCGAGCTAGATAACCTTGTTACTCTTAGGGGTTTCTTATAACATACCAAGATAATTTTAAGTGCAGTAAACGCGGCGACAAGCCTAAGTTTCAAGTGAAGTTGTGATGGGAGAATATGCGTCATGAGCGATGACGGAGTAAATACGGCACGCCGTAAATTTCTTATCGGAGCCACCGGTGCGGTGGGTGCGGTAGGAGCAGTTGGTGCAGCCGTTCCGTTCGTAGGGTCTTGGGCCCCGAGCGCTAAAGCAAAGGCCGCTGGAGCCCCAGCTCGAGTCAATATCAGCAAGCTCGCCCCAGGCGAAATGATGGTAGGCGAGTGGCGAGGTAAGCCAATTTACGTTGTTAGACGTACGCCAGAAGTACTCGAAAATCTATACAAAATGGATGGCGAACTCCGCGATCCGGAATCTGTAGAGCCAATGCAGCCAGGCTACGCTCAAAACCATTATCGTTCTATTAAGGACGAGTACTTGGTATTGATTGGAATCTGTACGCATTTGGGTTGTGCTCCTCAGTATCGTCCTGAAGTTGGTGCTGCCGACTTAGGTGGCGATCAGTGGTTCGGTGGATTCTATTGCCCATGTCACGGTTCGAAGTTCGATTTGGCTGGTCGCGTACTGAAAGGTGTGCCGGCACCAGTGAATCTCGAAGTTCCTCCTTACAAGTTTGAAACCGACGGCTTGCTAATTATCGGCGTCGATGAGGAGACTGCATAATGTCGAAGATGAAGTCATTTATGGAGTGGCTCGACTACCGTCTGCCGGTTACCGAGGCCTTCAATAAGCACGCGGGCGAATATTATGCGCCTAAAAACTTTAACTTTTGGTACTACTTCGGTGTACTAGCCTCCATTGTTCTGGTCAATCAGCTGGTTACCGGTATTTGGCTAACCATGAGCTACGAGCCATCCGCTGAAGGCGCTTTCTCTTCCGTAGAATACATCATGCGTGATGTGGACTATGGCTGGATTATTCGCTACATGCACAGTACAGGTGCATCGGCATTCTTCGTGGTAGTTTACCTCCACATGTTCCGAGGATTGCTATACGGTTCGTACCGTAAGCCACGTGAGTTGGTATGGATCTTCGGTATGTTGATCTACCTGGCTCTCATGGCTGAAGCTTTCATGGGTTACGTGTTGCCATGGGGACAGATGTCTTACTGGGGTGCTCAGGTAATTGTTAATCTATTTGGTGCCATTCCTGGAATTGGTGAAGCACTAGTTGAATGGATTCGTGGTGACTACCTGATCTCAGGTATTACACTAAACCGATTCTTCGCGCTTCACGTGGTGGCCTTACCAATCGTCCTGTTGGCATTGGTTGTACTGCATATTCTCGCGTTACACCAGGTTGGTTCTAACAACCCAGATGGCGTAGAAATCAAAGCTCACAAGGACGAGAAGGGCAATCCAATAGACGGTATTACCTTCCACCCTTATTACACCGTTCACGATCTACAGGCCATTGCAGTATTCCTGTTTATCTTCTGTGCGGTGCTGTTCTTTATGCCGGAAATGGGCGGTTTCTTCTTGGAGTACGCTAACTTCGAAGAAGCCAACAACCTTAAGACACCTGAGCATATTGCACCGGTCTGGTACTTCACTCCTTTCTACGCCATGTTGCGTGCAGTGACCATCGATATCGGTCCGTTGAGCTCGAAGTTCCTTGGCTTTATTGTCATGGGTGCAGCCATCGCTGTATTGTTTGTTCTACCTTGGCTTGATCGTGCGAAAGCGCGTTCGGTGCGCTACAAAGGTAAAGTAACCTTTATCATGCTGGGTCTGTTCGTTAGCTCGTTTATCATCCTTGGCGTACTAGGCGTTAAGGCGGCTACACCATCGCGTACGGTGCTAAGTCAGCTGACAACTACCATCTACTTTGCGTTCCTTTTGGGTATGCCTTGGTGGTCTCGTGCCGGCGTTAAGACAACTGGAACCTACGTGAGCATGTGGTTCTGGGGGCTTTTGATTGCAGGTATTTCGGTCTCGGCCATTTCAACTACTATGGCCGCTACGGAAGCCGACGCACACATGATTGCTACCGCGGTTTATGGCTTAATTGTTGCCGTGATCTTCTTCATCATGCCTTGGCTAGTTGCTGGCGACAGTGAGAAACAGGAACCTGAGCGTGTCACGATGGACGGCGGTATGGGTCCAATGAAAGTGATCCTCTGCCTTGTAGCGGTTGCGTTACTTACTATGCTTCCGCTTCAAGCGAGTGCGGCGGGTGGCTCTGGTTATCCGCTAGACTCTGCAAACGTTGATGTGAGTGACCAAGAGTCACTCCAGCGCGGCGCCGCGTTATTCACTAACTACTGCATGGGTTGCCACAGCCTTAAGTTCCAACGGTTCGAACGCACCGCCGACGACCTTGGTATTCCGCATGACATCATGCAGGAAAACCTAAACTTTGCTGGTACGTCAATTGGCTCTTTGATGCAAATTCCAATGACTCCTGATCTGGGTAAGCAGTGGTTCGGCGCTGCTCCACCAGATCTGACGCTGGTCGCTCGTGCTCGTGGCGTAGACTGGTTGTACACCTACCTACGTACCTTCTACCAAGATTCTTCGCGTCCAATGGGTGTGAATAACAAGGTTTTCCCTAACGTTGGTATGCCGCACGCACTACTAGAGCTTCAGGGTCTAACTGAGTGTGCTCCTGGTCCAGTTCTTGCCGCTAATGGTGGTCAAAAACGCGATCCGTTAACGGGTGCTCCGTTGTTAGAGGATCCTTGTGGAACGCTAAAGATTGTCGAACCCGGCAAGCTGACAGCTGAAGAATATGACCAAGCAGTTTACGACCTAGTAAACTTCTTAGCTTACACTGCTGAACCTACGCAATTGAAGCGTGAGCGTATTGGCATGTTTGTGTTATTATTCATCGCAGTATTCTTTGTATTCGCATATCTCTTGAACCGCGAATATTGGAAAGACGTTCACTAAATTGTCGTTTAGGTGAACTTATCGAGGGCAGCTTTTAGAGCTGCCCTTTTGTGCTTTTATATTTTGAACAGTCGAGGTAACTTCTATGGGTGTTGTCGCTAAGCGATCCTCCATGACATTTTTTTCCAATGCTACTTGTCAGTTTTGTCACCGTGTTCGTATTGTTCTCGCCGAAAAGGGCGTCACTGTAGAAATCGTAGACGTTGACTTGAATGACAAACCTCAGGAATTGCTCGAGTTAAACCCTTACGGTACCGTGCCAACCTTGCTTGATCGTGACCTTGCGTTGTACGAGTCAAAGGTCATGATGGAATACCTTGATGAACGATTCCCACATCCGCCACTACTACCTGTTTATCCGGTGGCGCGAGCTGAGAGCCGCCAGTTAATGTACCGTATCGAACGAGATTGGGCGCCGTTGATCAGTGTTATTCAGACACATGAAGATCCTAAGGTGGCGGAGCTTGCTCGTAAGCGTTTACGTGAGGGTTTGTTGTCTACCGCTCCGGTATTTGGTGAGCTTGACTACTTTATGAGTGAAGAGCTTACGTTGGTCGATTGCTGTATGGCCCCAATTTTATGGCGCTTGCCGTTGCTGGGGATTGATCTTGGTGAAGGTAAGTCTGCAGAGCTGCTTCAGGGCTATATGACGCGTTTATTTGAACGTGAATCCTTCCAGAACTCATTGAGTGACTTGGAAAAAGAGATGCGTGATCTATAATCATAGGCACGGACTCTCAATGGCGCCTTCAGGCGCCATTTTTGTATTAAGGATGTAAAAATGAAGATGACCCCCAATAGAGGCTATGTTTGTAGAGCTATCTATGACTGGATTCTTGACAATGAAGCCACGCCCTACCTGTACGTGAATGCGTTAGCAAAAGATGTTGAAGTACCACAGGAGTACGTAAGTAAAGGGCAAATTGTATTGAACATTGCCCCCTCCGCAGTACAAAATTTGGTGCTTCATAACGATGGCATCAGTTTTAGTGCGCGTTTTGGGGGTATTCCCCGCACCATTTGGGTACCTGTTTGGGCCATACTCGGCCTGGTTGCGCAGGAAACGAATGAGGGAATCTTCTTTGACCCTCAGGAAATTGAGCCCTACGCGCTTGGCGGTGGACCTCGTTCGGAGAATAATGGTGAGAACAACGAGGATCCTGACCCCAGTTCACCCCCTCCTTCGTCAACTACTAAAGGACGCCCCTCTCTGAAAGTTGTAAAATGAAGCAATTAAGTTGAAGTGCGATCAAAGAGTCAAAGTTGCAATCATTGCAATGTCTTACGAGCGTTTACAACACTTTTTTATACCATTCTAACTACTAGGAAAAGCTATGCTGAAGGATTTTTTACGATGGGAAGCAGCCGGCGGAATGTTGCTAGTTGTGGCGATGGCAGCGGCAATGATCGTCGCGAACACGCCATTAAATGAGTACTATCAGGCGTGGCTAGATTTAATTGTACAGATTCGAGTGGGCTCACTGGATATTGAGAAACCGTTGCTGCTTTGGATCAATGATGGATTGATGGCGGTTTTCTTCCTGATGATCGGCTTGGAAGTGAAGCGCGAAGTGATGGAAGGCGAATTGAGTTCGCCATCACAAATTGTACTGCCCGCGTTCGCAGCGGTAGGTGGTATGTTGGTTCCTGCGCTCGTCTACGTGTATTTTAACTGGGGCAACGAAGCCGCTATGGCAGGCTGGGCAATCCCGACCGCCACAGATATTGCGTTTGCGTTAGGAATTCTGAGTCTCCTAGGCAATCGTGTGCCGCCAGCGCTGAAGGTATTCCTGCTAGCGTTAGCGATTATGGATGATTTAGGCGCCATCATCATCATTGCCATTTTTTACACCGCGGATCTCAGTACGCTGTCATTGATCTCTGGTGGTATCGCGTTAACGGTGTTGATTCTTTTCAATGTCTTTAACGTTAAACACTTAGGTATCTTCATGATTGTAGGCACCATAATGTGGGTGTGTGTGCTGAAAAGTGGCGTGCACGCTACGCTTGCTGGTGTCGCCTTGGCCTTCACGCTTCCGCTTAAGTTTAAGGACGGTAGCGAAGGCTATGTTCATAAGGTGGAACATGCGGTTCATCGCTATGTAGCCTTTATGATCTTGCCAATCTTTGCGTTTGCCAACACTGGTATTAGCTTTGACGGCATCGCGCTTTCCGAAGCAATGGGAAGTATCCCAGTTGGTATTGCGGCGGGCTTGGCAATTGGTAAGCCCCTAGGTGTATTTTTCTTTGCTGCCATTCCCATTATTGTGGGTTGGGCAACACTTCCAAAGGATGTTTCTTGGTCGGCGTTGTTCGGAGTGGGTTGCATCTGTGGTGTTGGTTTAACGATGAGTCTGTTTATCGGTACCCTTGCGTTTTCCGGGGCTGGTGGCGGCGGCGAGGCTGGCATTATGATTGACCGAATAGGCGTGTTAGCGGGCTCTTGGATCTCGGCAATCCTTGGCTTCTTTGTGCTTTGGTTGGTTCTCCCAAAAGTAGCTAGGCGCTAGCTCCTGAGAGATTGGCTTCTTTAGAAGCCAGCCTCATTGGGAATGATATAGCGGACCGAGTATCTCGACAGAGATGCTCGGTTTTTTCGTTTCACGACCTGTCTTTTATGAAATCAAGCAAGCGAATGCCTTTCAATAAAATACCTATCCGTTCTAATAATTTAAGCCCTTCAGCTCTTCAGCCCTCCAGCCCTCCAGCCCTTCAGCTCTTCAGCTCTTGCGTTCTTAAGTTCTTGCGTTCTTCAGTTCTATCCTCGGATGCCACTCACATTCTATCGTTTCGGCTTAGCTCAATACTTACTGCTGCGTGCCAGCGCTTCATCAGTTGATCTCGCAGCGATGGATTGATGCGCGGACTAAAGCTTTCGCTATGAGGTGCTGGGTTGGGCAGTGAGTTGAGGTCTTGTGCAAGACCACTACCCAATGCAGCTAAATAGGCCGCACCCAGCGCGGTAGCCTCGCTGAAATCATTGCGTACAATTCGGAGTTTAGAGAAGTCTGCCAACCACTGACAGAAGAGGGAATTCTTGACCATCCCTCCATCTACCTTTAGCTGAGTTAATTCCACACCGTCAGATTCCATTGCGGCAAATAGGTCGGCGCTTTGGAAGGCCACGCTTTGCAATGACGCACTGGCGATGTGTCGCTTGTCGGTACCTCGAGTCATACCGCTGATACTCGCTCTGGCATCGGCGGCCCAGTGCGGTGCACCTAAACCCGTGAACGCTGGAACCATGATGACGCCGTGATCAACCTCAACGTCGGCGGCTAAACGTTCGGTTTCACTCGCTGATGAGATGATGCCAAGCGAATCTCGCAACCACTGAATAATCGCCCCAGCCATGAATATAGAACCCTCAATGGCGTAGTGGGTCCTTCCGTCCAGTCTATACGCCACCGTTGATAGCAGTTTGTGCTCGCTCACAATGATATCCGAGCCAGTATTTGCCATCACGAAACAGCCCGTACCATAGGTGGATTTGATGTCACCGGGTTGCCAACAGCGCTGACCAATCAAGGCCGCTTGCTGATCGCCGGCGACGCCACGAATAGCGATACGATCACCGAATAGCGTGGCAACCGTTTCGCCGAAGTCGGCAGCACAATCATGGACAGCTGGAAGAATACGCTTCGGGATATTGAAAAGTGCTAATAGCTCGTCGTCCCAACATTGTTGGCGAATATTGAAGAGTTGTGTCCGTGAAGCATTGGTTGCATCGGTTGTGTGCTTTGCGCCACCAGTTAGCTTCCAAATTAGCCACGTATCAATGGTTCCAACAAGTAAGTCTTCTTCGGCGATCAGTTGGCGGGCGCCAGACGTATTTTCAAGTAGCCATTGAATTTTGGAGGCGGAGAAGTAGGGGTCTAGCACCAAACCGGTTTTGCTATTGATCATCTCGCCGAGCTCGCGTTGGCGTAATTGACGGCAAAAATCTTCAGTGCGACGATCCTGCCAAACAATGGCTGGGGCGATTGGCTTTCCGGTGCTCTTTTGCCAGGCGACAACGGTCTCGCGTTGGTTGGTAATGCCGATGGCTTTAATTTCCTTCGCTGAGAGCTGGGCGCTACTCAGTGCCTTGCGCACAGCTACAAGTACAGACTCCCAGATTTCCAGTGCATCGTGCTCTACCCATCCATTCTTTGGGAAATACTGCTGAAATTCCTGCTGATGGCTGGCGACTTCAGAAAAATCCTCATCAAAGATAATCGCCCTGGAGCTAGTGGTTCCCTGGTCAATGGAGAGTATAAAGTTCATAGATTCACCTCGGTGATCATAAAGCTAGTTAAGTCACTTCACTTTACGCAGTTTTTTCGATGGTTGCATCTCTGCTACTGATTTCCCGAAGTAAAAGTAAACCGCTTAGGCGTGTTAAGCTGGAACGAATTAAGGAGTAAATAATGAAAATAAAAGACTCTCGAATCATTATAACCGGCGGAGCGGCCGGTATTGGCGCAGCCTTAGCGCGGCGCTTTCACCAAGCTGGTGCCAAACAAATCATCATTGTGGATCACGAGGCCAAGGCGGCCGAATACATAGCCGCCGAAGTTGGCGGGCTCAGTGTAAGCATTGATGTCTGCAATGAGCAAGCGCTGAAGGAGCTCGTTGATCGCATTGAGCTAGAGGAGGGTGCCATTGACCTTTTCGTATCCAATGCTGGAACCGGAAAGGGAGACGGCGAACCCTGGTGGGCTACTTCAGCCTCTAATGATGACTGGCAGCTGCTTTGGCAGCTTCATGTGATGGCCCACGTCTACGCGGCGAGAGCATGTTTGCCGTACTTTATTAACCGACAATCAGGCTGGTTTCTCAATACCGCTTCGGCGGCCGGTCTATTGAACCAGATTGGCGACGCAGCGTATTCTACAACCAAACATGCCGCAATTGGTTTCGCCGAGTCACTCGCTATTACCCATGGTGATGACGGTATTGGTGTGTCGGTACTGGCACCTCAGGCGGTGGCTACCGGGCTTATTGGCATGGCCAACGGGAAAAGCGACATTGCGGGCGTATTGACGCCAGAACAGGTGGCGCAATGTGTGGTTGAGGGGTTAGAGCGAGGAGATTTTATGATCTTGCCTCACTCAGAGGTGAAGAAATTCTTCACCGCAAAGGCCGAAAACTACAACCGCTGGGTTGGCGGTATGCGTAAGCTAAGAAGGCAATCCATCGCACTTAATCCAGAATCAGGGATCAGGCTGCCGGTCAGTCAACTCAAGGAGTCGAAATGAGCAACAACACAACCGTTAGTATTAAAGCTGGTGAAGAATTGAATTGGGATGCGCTGGAAGCGTGTTTACGAGCAAATATTCCCGGTTTGGAAGGCGAAATGACAGTAAGCCAATTTCCCGGTGGCAATTCGAATTTAACCTATGAAGTTCGCTTTGGTGAGCGCTCGCTGGTGTTGCGTAGACCACCCTTTGGGACACGCCCAAAGAGCGGTCATTCAATGCACCGAGAGTACTTTGTGATGTCCGCACTCAAGGACTCGCGTATTCATGTACCGCAAACGCTGTTTTACACTGATGACGAAGCGGTGATAGGCGCTGAGTTCTATGTCATGGAGCGCGTAGAGGGCACCTTGATTCGTCAGCAATTCCCGCAGGACTGGAAGCTAACCGTGGCCGAGAAGCGGGCCTTAGTTTTTCGCGTCTTCGATGAGCTTATTGCCCTCCATAATACGGATATAGCAGCGGTAGGCCTGGCTGAATTTGGCAAACCTGAGGGCTATATAGCTAGACAAATAGGAGGTTGGAATAAGCGTTTTAATAAGGCAAAAACCGATGACGTTGATGACTTTTTAGATGTTCAAGCGTGGCTGGAATCCAATCGCCCTAGCCAAGAAATTGCCGGCTGTATTGTTCATGGAGACTTTCGTTTAGATAACGTCATTATTGATTCGGAAAGCCGAGAAGTGGGGGCCGTACTGGACTGGGAAATTTCAGCGCTAGGGGACCCGCTGATGGATCTTGGTAACACCTTGGCATACTGGGTTCAAGCTGATGATCCTGACTATCTGAAGGGCTTGATCACCCAGCCGTCAATGGATGAAGGAATGCCCACACGGAATGAAATCTTAGCCTACTATTCAAGTAAAACTGGGATTGATACTAGCGATTTCAATTTCTATCTGGTTTATGGATATTGGCGTAACCTAGTCATTCTTCAACAAATCTACTACCGTTATTACCATGGGCAGACACAAGATCAGCGCTTCGCTATGTTTAAAATGGCCGTTAACGCGATGGGCAACCATTGCCGAATGTTAATATCTTCAGCTCATCGCTAAGCGGTGGTGCTGATCAATAGAATGTGAGGAACTTGCAGATGAGAATGACGTTGATCATTCCTATTCTTCTGTTCTCTGGGTGCTCTATGCACTCGGAGAGGCACTATTCGTCAGTTCCCGCATTGGCTCCCACGGCTAATCAGTGGAGCACCACCCTCTGGGTAGACGATATTGAAGTCCGCTACGGCTACATTGGTAATGAATATTTCGTTCGATTACGAAACCAGGGCAACGACGTGTGTAAGGTAACGCGCATTTATAGTAATGGTGAAATTTTAGAAACCTATCTTCCTCCGCTTGAAAGAACCGACGTAGAATGGCGGACGTTACCCACACAGCTATCCGATGTATCGGCGAATTGTCAGACTATCGATTAAGCTAGTCTTCTCCCAAAGCCCAAAGCCCAAAGCCCAAAGTCAAAAGTCAAAAGTCAAAAGTCAAAAGTCAAAAGTCAAAAGTCAAAAGTCAAAAGCTCAAATACCGTTGATCGCTGCCCGATTAACGTCGGTATAATGAGACTAGGCCTCACTAGATTGATTATCCATCCAAGCCATTTATGCGTTAACATCCACGGCTAAACTTAGGTGAAATCATCGCTCGTCAATTTAGGCGCAGCTTAACCGCCGAAGACTCTCAGTAGGAATGGACCTTAACTATGAATCGTTTTATTAAATATGCGCTCTCTATCATCGGAGTCCTTGTTCTTCTTATTCTCGCCGTGTTTTACCTATTTCGCGGTGAGCTACTTGAGTGGGCAATGAGCCCAGCGAAGGAATTTGCCGTCGCCGATGCAGTGCAGGCTCCCGACTACCGTTTAGCGAGTAGCTGGGCGGCACTACCCGGAAACCAAGCTGGTCTTGAGACCGGTATTGAGGAGCAGGGATTGATGTTGTCCTCGGCCATGGCAGATGCCTTCTATGTCCATCCTACCGGTTATTATTCGCCAAGCTCCTGGAACTCGCCCATGAATACACCGAGTTTCTCGAGTGAGCAAACGCAGGCGATGTTGCTCGCTCAAGCGAGTGCATTTTCTGAATGTTGTGACGTCTGGGCGCCCGAGTATCGCCAAGCTGGTATGGCGGTATTTTTTGAACGCAACTACGAGGACGGAGTTCAAGCGCTTGATTTGGCTTACGAAGATGTGTCGGCGGCATTTCAAGTATTTCTTGCTGAACGCGACCAGAGTCGTCCTTTCTTTATTGTCAGCCATAGCCAAGGCTCGGTTCATGCACTACGCCTTCTGAAGGATTTTGTTGATGGTAAAGCGCTACATGCTCAACTCGTGGCCGCCTATACCGTAGGCTACGCCATACCCAAGGACTATGCTGAAACCGTCTACTCCGATATTCAAAATTGTCGTGCTGAGTTTGATCAAGGGTGCCTACTTCATTGGGACAGCGCAATGCCTACCGCGAACTTAACGGGTAGCTACCCGCTATGGTATCCCTCCGGATGGGGGACAACAGGGCGATCTGAGCGACTTTGCATTAACCCTATCAATTGGAGCACCACGGAGCCAGCGAGTGCAGAGCTAAATTTGGGCGCATTGGTGGTATCCGCTTCGCTGGACGAATCGGCCGCTATGGCTAACCAGGCAACCGGCGTAGCGCCAACGGTTGAGGCGTTGCAGGTAGGTCAATATGGCGCGGAATGTCGAGCGGGTATACTTAGGGTATCCGGAGTTGATGAAGCTTCTCCTTTTAGGGGCTTGGTTTCAGCCGAGGGGGATCTGCACTTTGCAGATTATCAGCTTTTTTGGGGTAACCTTCGAGCGAATGCGCTTGAGCGTCTACTCGTCCATTAGTCAAAACTAGCGCCCACTGTCAGCGGATAAGCTATAATTGAAGCTGACAGTGAGGTATTTATGATTTTAACGTTTGATGAATTCCGCAATCATTTGGATGATGTACTTTGGTACACGTGGGACCCTGAACGGCGCAATCATAATGAAAAACAGCGGCACTGTTATTATCCGCTCACAGAGCAGCTTGCAGAACGCCTTTTAGATAACTACCGAAATGTTGATGTGACTCAGGAGTTGGCAAGATTACGCACAACTCATTGGCCTCAATTAGGCGAATCGACGGAAGAAAAGGCCGCCTGTGAAGCGATTCAAACGCTCCTATCCAACGCTGAAGTTGACCCCACCGCTTAGTGATTATTCGGGGCCTCTCATCCAATGTCGAAATCCACGCCGCGCCTTAGTGATTTTTCGATGCCCATCACCCAACGCCGAAGTCCATCCCATGGCTTAGTGATTTTCCGAAGCCAATCAAGACCTCCTAGTATCGTTCGAAACTTTTAGGTAGGCTGTAACACGTCTACTTTAAACCACACAAAAATAATGGGTATGTTATGAAAAAACTTCTACTGTCTGGCGCAATCGCCATGGCGCTATTTGGTTGCGGCGAAACCACCACTAATTCGGATGTGGCTGATCAAGAAATGTTGGAAGTCACTAGCTTGGCACCGATTTCAGGTCTGGATCTTGATGCCATGAACCTCTCTATTAAACCGGGTGATGATTTCAATGCTTATGTGAATGGTACCTGGATTGAGAGTGCCGAGATCCCTGCCGATCGCTCTTCTTTTGGTGTATTCGGACTGCTCCGTGATCAGGCTACGGCGGATATTCGCGCCATTATTGAAGAGTCTGCTGCCGCTACGCATGAGGCAGGTAGCGACGAACAGAAGGTGGGCGATATGTATAACGCTTACACTAATTGGGATGCACGAAATGCCCTCGGTATTTCGCCTCTAGCGCCGGAATTCCAGCGCATTGCGAATATTTCTTCGTACAGTGATTTAGCTAGCTACTTCGCCTACGCGTCCAAATACGGGGTGGATAATCCGCTTGGCATGGGGCAGTACGTTGACTTTACAGACCCAAATTCCTACATGGTTTATGCCGCTCAAGGCGGGCTAGGCCTTCCGGATCGCGAATTCTACTTCAATGACGGTGAGCGCAGCGAACAGATTCGAGCCGCGTATGTAGCGCATATTGAAGCTATGCTAACCCTTGCTGACATAGAGAACCCTGCCTCGGCAGCCGAGATGATCATGGCGTTAGAGACTCGCTTGGCGGCGGCGCATATGAAGAAAGAAGACGCCCGTAATATGACCAAGATCTACAACCCAATTCCGGTTGATCAGCTTGGTGAAGTGATGCCGACGTTTGACTGGGACGCGTATCTGGGTGAGTCGGGCATGGCTGATAAAATCGATAACCTAGTTATCCTTTCGTTGGACTATTCAGCGCAGCTAGATGACATTCTGCAGGATGTTGCATTAGATGATTGGAAGACGTATCTAAGTTGGAAGCTCGTGGATGCCTCAGCTTCTTCTTTAACTCAAGCCATGGACCAGCAGAACTTTGAGTTCTACAGTAAAACGCTTCGTGGTGTTGAAGAGCAGGAACCAATGTGGAAGCGCGGTGTGGGTGTAGTCAATGGTACGCTTGGTGAGGTTGTTGGTAAGGTCTATGTGAGTAAACATTTCCCTCCAGCAGCGAAGGCGAAGATGGAAACCTTAGTGGCTAACCTAATTAGCGCTTATGAGGCGAGCATCAATGAGCTGGATTGGATGAGTGCTGAGACCAAAGTTCAAGCATTGGACAAGCTTCACAAGTTTACGCCGAAGATTGGCTATCCTGAAAACTGGCGCGATTACTCGGCGCTTGACATCACTGGCGATAATCATTTTGCGAATATCCGTAATGTCCGAGAAGTTAACTGGGCGGAGAATATTGCCCGTCAAGGTGGCCCGGTTGATCGCAGCGAGTGGGGCATGACGCCACAAACGGTAAATGCTTACTACAATCCACCGTTAAACGAGATTGTCTTCCCAGCAGCTATTCTTCAGCCACCGTTCTTTAATCTTGAAGCCGATGACGCCGTGAACTACGGTGCAATTGGTGCGGTGATTGGCCACGAAATCGGTCACGGTTTTGATGATTCCGGTTCTACCTTCGACGGTGACGGCGTGCTTCGCAACTGGTGGACTGAGGCTGATCTCAGCGAATTCCAATCCCGCACATCGGAGTTAGTCGCTCAGTATAACGGCTATTACCCATTCGAAGATTTGCACGTGAATGGTGAATTTACCTTAGGCGAGAACATTGGTGATTTAGGTGGTCTGAGTATTGGGCTGCGTGCTTATGAGATGAGTCTAAACGGTAATGAATCACCGGTAATTGATGGTTTTACAGGCGTTCAGCGTGTCTTCCTTGGTTATGCTCAGGTTTGGCGGAATAAGTATCGTGACGAAGCGCTTCGCAATTTGATTGAAACGGATCCGCACTCACCATCTATGTACCGAGTGAATGGTATTGTCCGTAATGTACCAGCGTTCTATGACGCGTTCTCGGTTCAGCCTGGGGACGAACTCTATTTGGCGCCCGAAGATCGCGTGAAGATTTGGTGATCAACACGACGACATCGCCATAGCTAAGCGCCAGCTGGAAACAGCTGGCGCTTTTTTGTGGTCATGTTAAATAGTCGCTTTCGCGTGGGGCCTTCTGTTTTGCTCGCAGTCATGAGCGACAGTCTCACCGCTAGCAAGGAACAGAAGGCGGCCTGTTGGGCAGCTAAATTGTTTCCATCGTGATGGTCGCCGTATCCGTATAGTTGCCTGGCAGCTTAACGGTTCCGTCCTCCGTAATTGTTGCGGTCACGGAGCCAGGATAGCTGCTTCCGTCACAGCTGGTGGAATGGTTATCGATACCCTCATTAGAAGCGATTACCGATTGATCATCATCAGAGTCAAACTCTGCGCTTCCGGAGCCCTGACCAATCGTGAGCTTGTACGTAATGTTGTCGGCACCCCCCGCGTTTAGGTTAAAGTCATTATCGGTTTCGACATCAATCGAGTAATCGCCAGTGTTGGAGAACATACAAAGTCCGATTGTTGCGTCGGAGTTATTAGCGGCCGAAGCAAGGTCAATATCATCATCTTCCAAGCGCAGGGTGGCGAGTGGCACGACCGTTACGTTGATATCAATTTCACCGTCAGATTCACTGGTGTCATCGTCCTTGCCTTTTTTATCGGCCAGGGCGGTGCCCGATAATAACGAGAGGCAAAACAAGCCGGTCAGGAGGGGGGATTTTCTTAGTAAATTTTTCATGGCTAGGAGCTCCTTAAGGAAAATAACTGCCCTCGCGACTACGACATCATCAACCATGATTGTGCGACAGTTCTATTGCGCTCCGAGCGCTTTATCTAAATTTAGTTGACGCTTTGTCTTTCGCTGTAAGGATATATTGCTAACAATATAAGGGTTGGCCACTAGCTGATTGTAGGATGGCATACTAGCTGGCTACGATAGATCGCCCCTGCTTACTAATAGAACGAGCTGTTTCGAGATTTACCCTACGCAGCTCTGAGTGTTAATATCTCAAACCTTCTTGGTTTCCGAATTAATGGCATAAGGTTTACGGCTCATGATAAATATCGATACGCTAAATTCACAGAAAGATGAGCTCTTAGCCAAAGAGGACTACTTGGGCGCTATTAACGTGCTAGAGCAGATTCTAGCAATCGATAGCGCCGCGCCTAAGGCGTTACTCGATCTGGGCAGAAGCCAGTTGCAGGCAGGTCAGCCCACCAAAACGCTGGAAACACTCTCCACAGTGAGCAGCGATCATTCGGATTATTTGGCGATTCAGCTGGTGGTTGGTCACGCCCACAAGGCGCTTAACAATAATGATGCCGCGGCTGAAGCGTATGGCACCATGATCACCGATGATAATCCCTACTTCAGCGGTGTAGCATTTTGGTCAATAGCCGATCTAAAAACCAGAGCTTTTCACGACGACGAAATTGCAGCGCTTGAGCAGTTCATTGAACGCTTTGAAAGCCAGCCAGAGGTTCGTTACTTGGCGGATTTTGCGATGGTCAAAGTGTTAGAAAGTCGCGGTGATTACGAAGCTGCATTTAACAGCGCTCAACGCGCGAATAATATTGCTTGGCAGTTGCAACCCTTTGATCCGGCGGCGTTTCAACAGTTTGTGATGCAAAATGCGCAAACCCCCTGGCACAGTAAGCTAAGTTCAAATGAGGCCGCGCCCATTTTTATTGTTGGCATGCATCGTTCCGGCTCTACCCTTTTGGAGCAAATTCTGGCGGCCCATAGCGGAATAGAGGCCACAGATGAACTGCCTTATATTCGCCGCTTCGCCCATCAGTTAGAGCAAGCTAAGCTAAGTAAGGCATTTTCCGAGCTAGATGAAAAAGCCTTGGATGGAATGGCGCAACAGTATCTTGAGCAAGCGCAAGCTCACCAACCCGGGTTTTCCGGAACACTGATTGACAAAGAGCCCACCAACTTTCTGCATATTGGACTCATTTTCTCCCTGTTTCCAAAGGCAAAGATTATCAATATCGTTCGGGATCCTCGGGATAATGCCATGGCGGTTTATAAGCAGTACTTTGCCAAAGGTAATGAGTACAGTAATGCCTTGGAAGGAATTGCCTTTTATTGGCAGGGCTATGCAACCTTGATGCGGCATTGGCAGGCACAGTATGGGGATAAGATTTTAAACGTCTCCTATGAGGCGTTAACCGATAATCCGGAAAATCAGATAGCGCGTTTATTTGCCTATCTAGATAAACCTTTAGAGCCTGCATGCCTTAAGTTCTATGAGTCTGATCGCCCCGTACTCACGCCGAGTTCCGGACAGGTTCGACAGCCTATTAACAAGCGTTCAGTTGGCGCTTGGGAAAAGTATAAAGAACCACTTGGTCAACATGCCCAAGTATTAACGCAAATCAAACAAGTGGTTGATAAGCTATTCTTTAAATCTTGAGCTAGCAGTTTAGAATCCCAGCTTATCTCTCAGCCCGTACCAAGCGGCTCCCATGGCTGACATGGGAATCGCGAAATTTCGCCCACCTGGGAAGCTAAACTGCGGTAAGTTTGCAAAGGCGTCAAAGCGTTTGGCTTGGCCATTGATCGCCTCGGCAACGAGCTTACCAGCTAAGTGAGTACAGGTTACGCCATGACCACTGTACCCCTGAAGATAGTATACAGAATTGCCGAAACGGCCGAACTGAGGCATGCGTGAATAGGTAAGCAGGAAGTTACCGGTCCAAGCGTAGTCAAGCTTAATTCCTTTCAGCTGCGGAAAGGTCTTTTCTAAATTTGGGCGAAGTAATCTCTCGATGTTATCCGGGTCGCGCGCGCCATACACCACACCACCACCAAAAAGCAGACGGTTGTCACCGGTGAGACGGTAGTAATCGAGTAGGTAGTTGCAGTCTTCTACGCATACATCAGTGGGAAGTAGAGACCGCGCTAGTTCAGGATCGAGCTGTTCGGTAGTGACCACTTGCGTGCCACAGGGGATTGCCTTTGTAGTAAGCTTAGGTTCTAGATTGCCTAAATAAGCATTTCCAGCCAGGACCATAAACTTAGCTTTGACTGAGCCAAGTTTGGTATAGGCAACTGGCGAATCACCTTTATCGATGCGCTCTACGGGCGACATTTCGAAGATCTGTCCACCCAAGCGAATGAGCGCGTCGGCTTCACCAAGCGCTAAGTTGAGCGGGTGAATGTGTCCGCTGCGATTATCTAACAACCCACCTACGTAAAGGTCAGTGTCAACGTGTTCGCGTATGGCGGCCGAATCAAGCAATTGTAGCTGGTTGTTTCCGAGTGCTTCCCACGCTTTCTTTGTGTGTGCTAAACCTTTTAATTGCTTGTGAGTCTTCGCGGCAAAAATTCCGCCCTGCTTGAGGTCGCATTTGATGTTGTAGGTGTTGATGCGCTCACGAATGATGTCGCCACCTTCAAAAATCATTTCGCAAAGTGGCTCGGCTAACTCTTTCTTGTACTTGGCACGGAGGGTATCTACATCTCGGCTGTAGCTATTCACAATCTGGCCGCCATTGCGCCCGCTTGCGCCGAACCCAATTCGCGACGCTTCTAGCACAATGACCGAAAAGCCCAGTTCGGCAAGATGTAGCGCGGAGGATAAACCCGAGTATCCGCCTCCCACCACGACCACATCAGCCTGTAGGTGCCCATCGAGTTGTGGGTAGGGTGTTTTACTGTTAGCCGAGGCGGCATAGTAGGAGTCTACGTGTCCCTGATTTTGATGATTTATACTCATGAATTTAACTCCTCGGACCTTTGCTAAGTTCGCTTTGTAGCGCCTGCGCCTCATTGGAGCGAGATTTTGCCAACGGCGCAATATAGCTGTAGAAAATGGGGGTGACATAGAGTGTAAATACTGCGGCCATGGCTAGGCCACCGAACACTACCCAGCCAATAGCGTTTCGAGCTTCAGCGCCAGCACCGGTGGAGAGTATCAGCGGTAAGGCTCCCAAAATGGTCGACAGTAAGGTCATCATAATGGGACGTAATCGCACTGCAGCCGCTTCACGGACAGCCTCGGCCACGGCATAACCCCGATCACGGAGTTGATCGGCAAACTCAACAATGAGAATCGCATTTTTGGCGATAAGGCCGATTAGCATGACGAGTCCAATCTGTGAGTAGATGTTAAAACTGGTGTTAGTGAGGTATAGCGATAGCACTGCCGCGGCAATACCGAAAGGTACCGTCAACATCACTACCACCGCGCTATTCACGCTTTCAAACTGCGCTGCTAGCACAAGAAAAACCACCAGGAGGGCAAGCGCATAGGTTAAGGCCACTTCATTACTCGTCTCTTCTAACGTTGCCGCCTCACCTAGGAATACTAAGCCGTATTCCGAAGGTAGCACACTGGCTGCAGTATCCGAGACGATATCCATCATCTGTTGCATCGTTAGCTCATCAAGTCCAAGCCGAACTCGGATGCCACGGCGTTGAGCATGACGCTCAAGTTCAGCCGCAACACCCTCTTCAACAAAGGTTGTGAGCGAACTCATCGGAATCATGGCTCCGGTATTGCTGGCAACATATAAGTTGTTGAGGTCAGAGGGACTATTCACCGCAGATCGGCTTGAGCGCAGTATGATAGGGATAGACTGATCGCCCACGTTTAAATCCACCACATCGTCACCGTTGACGGCCACACGGAGGGTGGTAGCAATGGCAGTGAGTGGCACACCTAAACTTGATGCTCTTTGACGGTCTATCTTAAGGCGCACTTGCGGCTGCGTTGCCTGATACTCAATGCGAATATCCGACAAGTTAGGGAGTTGTTCCTCTAGCGCGTCAACAAGTAATCGGGTTTGTTCATAAATACTTGGGTGATCTTCGCCGGTAATAGCAAATTCCAAACCACCACCCTGGCCACGCAAGTTCAAACTATTTGAACTCCAGACCCTCGCCGGCGCACCGGGAATGCTTCCTAGGGGGCCGCTCAGTTCAGCAATCAATTCCTGCTGGCTGTAATCGCGCTCGCCCCAAGGTTTGAGTGGTGCAGTAATGAGTACTCGGTTGGGGTCCCATTGCCCAACAACGGTAAATAGGGAATCAATTTGGCCATTGTCTACATAGGGCTGCAAGATAGCTTCCATCTGCTCGGCTTGCCGATTCATAAAGTTGAGGCCAACTCCATCGGGGCCGGTTGCGAAGGCTCGAATAACACCCCGATCTTCCACGGGCAGTAGCTCATTATCGATAGTAAAGTACGAAGAGGCCGCAGCACCCGCTGCCACGATGGAGAGTAATAGTACTTTGAAACGGTGCCGCAGGCAGGTATCCAGCGATCGGCTGTAGAAATTCTTTAGCGTAGCGCCAAGCTGCTCCCTCTTGGTGGGGGCCCCGTCGTTGGTGGCGGTACGCAGCGGTAACTTGGCGGCAAATGCCGGAACCAGTGTTAGGGCAACGATACTTGAAATGATTACTGCGCACGCCAGAACCGCGCCGAACTCTCTAAAGAGTCGGCCCGCCGTGGATGGCATAAAGGCAATAGGCAGGAACACCGACGCTAGCACTGCGGTGGTTGCCACCACGGCGAAGAATACCTCTCGGCTGCCAAATACGGCGGCCGCTCTTCGTCCCTGACCAAGGGCTCGATGACGCTGGATATTTTCAACCACGACAATGGCATCATCCACAATCAGACCGGTAGCCAGCACCAACGCCAATAAGGTTAAGATATTGATAGAGAAGCCTAACAGCCAAATGATTGCTACCGAGCCCACTAGGGCAACGGGGATGGATAAGGCGGGAACAATCGTGGTGCGAAATGAGCCAATAAATAGCCAAAGTGTGAACACTACCATCACCACCGTAAGTAGTAGCGTGCTGACCACTTCGCTAACGGACTGTCGGATAAATAATGCCTCATCGGAGGTTACACGGATCTCTAAGTCTGGGTATTGCTGATCTAAGGCTTCAGCGAGCGCTAACACTTTGTCCGAAATATTGATGGTGTTAGAGCGAGCTTGGCGAATCACCCCCACACCAATCACTGCTTTGCCGTCTAAGCGAACTATGCTCTCCGCGTCCGCTGGGCCGAAATACACATTGGCAACATCGCCAATTCGGGTTGCGTCGCGGATGACAATTTCTTCAACGAGTTTGGCATCATCCGCGGTAGCATCGGCGCGGATAATCAATTGTTGGTCGAGGGAGCGGAAGCTGCCAGCAGGTATGTCAAAGGGCGCGCCGCGAAGTGCGCTCCTTACGTCAAGAATGGATATCCCGAAGGATGACAGTCTCAGCGGGTCAATTGAAACGATGAGTACCTGCTCACTATCGCCACGCAATTGAACGTCGGCAACACCATCGATGCTGATTAAGCGTGGAGCGATGTCCGTTTCTACTCGCCGAGTTAATGCTTCGCGGCTCAAGCTGTCACTCGCGACAGCTAAGTTGACAACAGGATCCGCGTCACTATCGGCCTTAATGACCGAGACATTCTCTACGGCATCGGGTAACTGGCGTCGTGCTCGGCTGACCGCTTCACGCACCTCACTTGCCGCAGCGTCCAGATTAACGGTGGGCTGAAATTCAATAACAATGCGAGTGGTATTTTCTTCACTTTGTGAGCGAATATTCTTTACGCCACTGACACGGGTGGCAGCCGCTTCTAAGTGGCTAGTGACCTCGGCGTCAACAGTTTCGGGCGAGGCCCCAGGCAGCACGGCTCGCACCGTAACGACGGGGCGATCGATGTCAGGTAACTCACGAACTTCTACGCCAAATAACGCGGCAAAACCGGCCACCATAATAAGCAGGTTCAAGACCGTCACCAGCACAGGTCGGCGGACAGAGAGTGAAGCGATATCGTTAGTTCGTTGATGGTTTAAATCTGTCATGGCTGTTCCACCACGGTAATAACTTGGTTAGATCTTAAGCGCTGAACGCCCTCGACAATAAGTTGTTCACCCGGCAGCAAATCGCCCTCCACAAGGATGATTCCCGTTTGGCGCTGGACCACTTCAACGTTACGTCGTTGTGCTCTACTTTCATTGTCCAAAGTCCACAGGTAGGCACCACTAGCCCCCCAGAGCAGTGCCGCTTCAGGTATGCTGGCGTAGCGCTGGCCTTGCGTTAAATGATCGGCTTTGAGACTCATTCCCGGGCGCAGTAGGCCGTTAACATTGTCAATGGCTAAGCGAATCTTAAGTGTGCGCGTTACGGGATCGACCCGGGAGTCTAAATCGGTGACGGTACCAACAATTGAGGTAGTTTGATCCCCCCAGGTTGTTAGATTGAAGGTTTGTCCCTTACTCAGTGTAGTGGTTAGTGCCTCGGGAACGCGTATTAGAACGAATAGATGATCGAGGTCATCAAGCGTGGTAATGACCGTGCTAGGCGTGATGCGATCACCCACGCGTACATCACTTAGGCCTGCTATACCCGTAATTGGCGCGATCACAGTATGTTCATCAAGTTCTACTTGAGCTTGAGCTAAGCGGTTGGCGGCGAGATCGCGCGTCAAAGTGGCGGCATCGAGCTCCTGTTGGGAGGCAGCCGCCTGAGAATGGATAGTCTTCAAGCGGTCTAAGCGTCGTTGGGCGTCGCGGAGATTAATCTCCGCTAACTCAAGCGCCACCTGTTCACGCCGATTGTTGAGCTGAAGTAACGGCGCGCCCGCTTCAATCGCATCGCCAGCTTGGAAGTAAACGTTGGTCACTACGTCTCCCACAGCGGGAAAGATCTCTACAGAGCTTGCCGACTCAATGGTGCCAGTTAATTCTAGGCGCTCCGTTTTTGCCACAAATACAATAGGCTGGACTATTGCGGTGGCCGGTCTCTGTGCTATTACTTTGGTAGACAACAGCGACACGCTGAGCACGATGATGAGAGCAATACTAAAAGTTGAGCGCATGATTGATTGTATTCGCCTGCGGTTAAGAAAAAATAAGTTAGTTAGAGACGTATTTTAACTGAAGTTTGTGTTCTTGGTAGGCATTTACGCTCGCTTTTGTAAGCTTGGTTCAGTTTGGCGGAAATAGATGGCTTGGCGAAGTGGTTTGATGGTGGTAGTTGCGGCGGTGAGAAGAGGGTGACTAGGTTGGCCGCTCACGTTAATATCTAAGCAGGAAAGGTTATGCAGCGATCGAACGGCCCAGTCAGCGCGATGACCAAGTTGTCCATGTGTTCCCCACGCTGCAACACTTACGTCGGCGTCGAAATGCAGGCTCTCTAGCCAATTGTTGTTATTGTCACCAATTGGGGCTGGATGACGTTGAAGCATGAGTGGGCTGGTACATCGGTAAGCAAATAAATTGGCTACCGAGATCGCCCCAAATCCCCAGCGCTTAGCGAGCTGAACATAGCGTTTAATCACAGCTTCATGACCTGGGTCAGCAGGACTTGGGTTTAGGCCGATGAAATTTAGCAGCGGCAGTTGGGGCTCCCAGGACCGCCAGTGAGCAAATCGATATTGCCCGCAGCGAGAAAAGACACTGTGATTACTCATATTCTACTGTTTATCCCTCGGTAAAAAGTGAGCATAGTTCATAACTATTGGATTGTACAAATTTGGAGTTAGTGCTCGCAAACCAGCGAGTCATTGTTAATATTAAGTTGGTGTTTGAAAGGTAGGTTTTTGTAATGGTGCAGGTTCGCCCAACATTGATTCGTTCCGATTCGGGCAATATCGATGTAGATCAATGGCTAGATTATATGAAGGACAGTGTGCATCTGCCGGTAGAGCGCATTGAAACGGCCATTGTTATGCTGCGCCAAACACCCATGCCTAGTGAGTGGCAAGTCAATTTGAATTGCCTCGATATCGGCGTAGAGATGGCTCAGATTTTAATAGAGCTGGAGCTCGACGAGGCTTCCGTGGCGGCAGCGCTAATCTATCGAGCGGTTCGCGAGGAGTTTATTGCGCTGAACGAGGTCACGGAGCGTCTTGGTAAAGATGTGGCCGAATTGGTCTCCGGTACCTTAATGATGGCCGCGATTTCTCGTTCGAGGGGTCAAACTTCGGATAGCGATGCCGCCGCTCATCTCAATCAAAAAGATAATGTTCGAAAAATGCTGGTGGCGCTCACCGATGATGTGCGGGTGGCGTTGATCAAGCTGGCGGAACGAACCTGCGCTATTCGAGCAGTAAAGAATCATGTTGAGCGTCGACGTCAAATAGCCATTGAGGTCTCTGAGATCTATGCGCCGTTGGCGCACCGTTTAGGGATTGGTCACATCAAGTGGGAGTTGGAAGATTTAAGCTTTCGCTATCTTAAGCCGGATGAATACGCTTCCGTAGCTAAACAGCTTGACGAACGTCGTGTTGATCGAGATCAGTTTATCCAAGCGGCGAAACGGCAGATTGAGGAGGCCTTGCAAGCGGCTGGGGTTAGCAACGCCGAGGTCACTGGGCGAGCAAAGCATATCTATAGTATCTGGCGGAAAATGCAGATCAAGGACTATACATTTGGTCAGTTGTTCGATATCCGAGCGTTTCGTATTTTGGTGGATCAACTCGCTGACTGCTACACGGCATTGGGTGTGATTCACTCACTCTACAATCATATTCCACAGCAATTTGATGACTACATTACTAACCCTAAGGCCAACGGCTATCGCAGTCTCCACACGGCGGTATTCGGCCCGCAAGCGAAAACCATGGAAGTGCAAATCCGTACACGCGCGATGCACAACGAGGCAGAGCTTGGGGTTTGCGCCCATTGGAAGTACAAGGGCACCGATGTAGAAAATACTAAGAGTTCCTATGAAAGTAAGTTGGAGTGGCTTAGGCAAGTATTAGATTGGCATGAAGAAATAGATGACGGTGCCAATAGCGAACTATCGAATGTGGTTAAGGCGGATCGCATCTATGTCTTCTCTAAAGCAGGACATGTTATTGATCTTCCGGTGGGTGCTACAGCTCTCGATTTTGCCTATCGTATTCACTCTGACGTGGGGAATACCTGCAAAGGTGCCAAGGTAGGCGGGAAAATTATCCCGCTGAATCAGGCGTTGAAGACCGGCGATCAAATTGAAATTCTGACCAAGAAAAATGGCCGGCCAAGTAGAGATTGGCTCTCAAGTGATGCAGGCTATATTACCACTTCACGAGCCCGAGCGAAGATCATTCATTGGTTTAAGAACGACGAACGTGATGAAAATGAGGCAATTGGACGGCAGGCACTGGATGCTGAACTGAAGCGTATAGGCAATAGCGATATCAACCTGCGCAAGCTCGCAGGGCTGGTGAACTATAAAGATGAAGCTGGGATGTGCGCCGCAATTGGCGCGGGTGATTTAAAGCTGACCCAAGTGTTAGCCGCGGCGCAGCGAGCTTCGGATAGAGCGCAGAAGCCACTTGATGTGGCAGATATTCGCTCCAAGCTGGCCAATGCGCAACCCACTGTGGCCAACAAAGAAGCGGTATACGTTGGAGGTGAAGGCGGCATGATGAGCTACTTGGCAAGTTGTTGTAGCCCCTTACCGGGCGATAATATTGTTGGCTATGTAACGGTTAGTAGAGGAGTGGGCGTACACCGCGCAGAATGCACCAATGCTCTGCGTCTCAAGGAGACTGAACCGGCTCGAATCATTGCGGTGACTTGGTCGGACAATGCTTCGTCAACCTTCCGTGTAGATATCGAGATTGAGGCGATTGAGCGCGATGGGCTGTTGCGCGACATTACGGCACTCTTGGCAGATGAGAAAGTAGATATTGCGGCGCTTTATTCAACGGATCAGCCTGGCGCCGCAAAGTACATTGCGCTAACGGTTGTGGTGCCAACCTTAGATCATCTTGGTAGAGTCTTAGCCAAGCTGATAGCGCTGCCAGGTATTGTCTCAGCTAAACGAAAGCGCGGAGTCTAGCCAGAGCGTTTGGCCGCCTCTTAACGCTAGTGTTAGACCATGACGCTGCTGTCTAATTCTTTATCGATACTCAGAAAATGTAATTGGCCATCGATGATTTCGAATTCTGCAATTGCGCAGTGATCGGGAAGTGCGTTAACTACGTTTTCGGCACCCGTGGCAGTGGCAATGAGTGCATTAATGACCACGAAGTGGCTGAACGCGAGCGTATCTTTCTCTAGGGAGGTAGCCCAGTTTGTGAGGCTCTCACGCCATACTTTTATCTCTGGTTCAACGCTGTCCCAGGTGGATCGGAGGGTGTTGTCCAGCCAACTTTGACGCTGGCTTGATGGCACCCAGTAGCTCGGGATTTCTCTGATAGCTTGCTCCGTCTGGATGTCGAGTTCAGAAGCGCTCACCCTAGCCGTTTGTATAGCACGCGCCATGGGGCTGCTGACAACCTGTTGATACGCATAATTCGCGAGCACTTTGGCGGCTTCAGCCGCCTGCGCTTGGCCTACTTCTGAGAGGCCCGGGTCAGGATCTTGACTCCATCCGCTCTCGGGGTGGCCATGACGGACTATATAAAGTTTAGGCATTACGTTTAAGGGTTCCGTGAAAGAAGATATCCCATTCATTATCGAGTAGTGAATCAGTCGTGCTATCAAGACTTTTAGGGAAGCGAAGTATTCGCTGTTTCATGGCAAAGCAGCAATGGGCAATTACCGAAGAGGCGCTGGTTCTAATGGACCCGTCATGAACACCCGATATCACGAACTCCATGAACCTAGAGCGGATGTAGTCAACTTCTTGGATTGTGTCGATAACGTCTTCTGCTGCTAACTTTCGGATGAGGCGATACAGCGGCAGCTGAATACCCCTATGTTGTACTGCCATTGCGTCTAGCTGGATAAGTAGCTTGATCGCGTCGAGGCCATCTTTAGCGTGCTGGGTCACTTCCTGATAGAGGTATTTGTCGAAGGCTAGTGCCTGCTTAAAAGAATACTTTAATACCGCATTCTTATCTTTGAAATGGTGATAAAAGGCGCCTTTACTCAGACCGACTTCTGCGCAGACCCTATCAATGGAGGCGGCTTCGAATCCGATTGAATTGAACAAACGTGTTGCAGCGTTACTAATTGCGTCTTTGACTGGAAACTGACCCTCATGTCCGGCGGCACGCCGAATGATCTGTTCGCATAGTTCTAGGTGACGAAGCTCGCTGAGCAATTTGGGTTCAAAGTGCGTAGCAATGCCATTCAGATAAACATCGGCGCTGATTTCAGCGATATGCATAACCTGATCGCTTGAGCGAATGCTTTCGATCCAGATGGTTCCCCAATCGAATATTGCATGGAGAAAATCGGCAGCAGCTTGATGAGAAAACGATCGCAGTGTGCCGCTGAGTCGTCCCTGCTCAAAGCAGTCGTCTAATTGCTGCTGAACTGTGTCGAAACTGCTCTTCACTGCAAGCATTGCGTCTGCGGACAGCAGGTGCTGCTCGTAAACCATGGCAAGAGCAGAGTGTTCTTTGCTATGGACAGCGTGCCAAGTGTTGAAGTGAAAGCTAAAAAAATTATTTATGATCACTTCATAGCGCGAGGACGTTTTTCGAATATCCATCAGCGCCTTCGCATAGTGGGCTAGCGATTGACAGTAACAATCCCGGAGAAGGCATTCTTTGGAGTCAAAATAGTAGTAGATATTGCTGCTACGCATCCCCATCGAACCAGCAAGCTTTGTAATGGAGAGGCCTTCGTAGCCAGCGGTATTAAATTCAGCGGCAGCGTGATCTAAAATCTGCTGTCGCCGAATTGCCTGTTTTGCGGTGACTTTGGCAGTTGCCATTCACTACCTACCTAGAAACCGCAAAGTTAGTTGCAGAATCTTTTTGACTCGAGGTGTATACGGAGCGAACAGCTGTTTACTCAGTGATAGATGATCTCGCACCACACCACGTTCGTTACTGAACGCTAAAAAGCCGTAGTGGCCGTGTGACTTGCCTATACCGCTATTATTCACGCCGCCCACGGGAAGGTTGGAGTGAATAAAATGAAGAAGGCAAGTGTTGATGCAGGTGCCGCCTGCCGTACTGTTGTTAATAACGTGGTCAATGATTTGTTGATTCTGCGCAAAGATATAAAGTGCGAGAGGCTTCGGCTGTTGACTGATGATATCTAACGCCTCATCGATCTCATCGTAGAAGCGAATAGGTAGTAACGGGCCAAAAATCTCCTCTTGCATAATCTTGGCGTTGATCTCAGGTTCAACAACGAGGGTGGGCGAAATGAAGCAATCCTCGGCATCGCAATGCCCGCCCAATACCTGTTCAGCTTTTGTTTTGGCATCCACCAGTAGTGATTGAACACGGTCAAAATGTCGGGGATTTACAATTCGTGCCAAATCTTCGGACTGCTGCTGTGTTGTTACGTCGCGCCCGTAAACACTTGCGATGCGCTCGTAGAGCTCATTGCTAAATTGCGCTTCGTGGCTGCGATGGACGAGTAGGTAGTCTGGTGCAATACAGGTTTGGCCGTTGTTGGTGAACTTCGCCCAAACCAGCTTCTCAATGCAATCGTCCAGCTTTGCGCTGGCATCAATGATAACTGGCGATTTTCCACCTAATTCAAGCGTCACCGAGCTTAAGTTCTTGGCGGCAGCTGCCATAACTATTTTCCCAACGTTAGGTGAGCCGGTAAAGAAAATGTGGTCAAAGGGCAGTTCAAGTAGCCGGGTGGTGGTTTCCACTTCACCATCAATCACAGCCACTTCGTTGGTCTCAAAGACATCTTCAACTATTTCTCGAATGACCGCGCTGAGTGCTGGCGTAAATTCGGAGGGCTTGATGATGGCGCTGCAACCGGCTGCCACGGCACTAATAACTGGGCCTAAGCTGAGGAAGACAGGGTAGTTCCAGGGCGCGATGACCAAGCTTGTACCTTTGGGTTCGTAAACTATTTTGCCACTGGCACCAAAGAGGGTTATGGGGGTGCTAACGCGCTTGGGCTTCATCCAACGCTGTAGGTGCTTGGAGGTGTTTGCTAGTTCACTGAGTAGCGGCATAATTTCCGCAATGTCCACCTCGGCTTCGGGCTTGCCGAAGTCCTCAGCGCCCGCTTTGACGATGTTTTTACGAAAGCGCAAAATGGCCCGTTTCAAGCGCTGAAGCATAGCGATCCTATCCTGAGCACTTCTTGCTTTAAGGGCTGGTAGATTGTCCTTTTGTTGCTGAAAGATCGCTTCTATATTGCTTGTGTTTGTTGGCATTGTTAGCCTCTATTAGCAGGTGTTTTATAAATCAGTGTTATGTGAATTGGCCTTCAAATCAATACCTGAGGCCCAAGTCCCAATGAATTCAATCCATTCTGTATGCTTGGATAAGGATGTTGCGTGGCGTGATGGTAGGTGAACAGAATTCAATCAGTTCAGCCCGAAAGCCATTTTCTTCCAGAAACATTACGTTGTCTAAGCAGAGACGGATTTCCAGTGCTCTTCGAAACAGTTCGCACTGAGCTTCGTAGGCAACCTCTCGTTCAAGCCGGGATTTTGCACTGTTTAGGAGCTTCGCTTCGGCGGTCACCTCTTTGTTTGCCAGTTGCGGTACCCGTTGCGAAGCGCCCCACTGACAAAAAGCAGCGAACCCTTTATTTATGATGGCTGACGAGACACTAGGGAGTGGGGTGTAATGGGTTACCTTGAGCTCCCGCTTGACCCATTCATCAAAACCTAATCTATACAGCCTTAGCTGCTCTCTTGCTTGGAGTTCGCGGTTCGCTGCGGTGACCGACTGCCGGACTGCTAACTGGATATTTCGCTCGGTCAGCTTTAGTTCGGAGCGCCTCGCGGGACGGGATAGCATCTTTAAGCCTTGGTGGAAGCGTTTATGATAGCAACAGGGGGCTAGGTGAAGATCGCTGCCGCGCGTCTTGACGGTAGCCTCTACCATCGCCGTATGTAAGGACCCGCATGCGTGCAGCGCTACGAAGGACTGTCCGGGGTGTAAGTAGCGCTCTGGATCCGCTAGGACATCACACTGGTGGAATATTGCCGACTTTGCTTGGTGAGTCATAGCCTTGGCGACCAGCGCAGGATCAATTTCCAAACCGACCACCGATTGCTCGCTACTTGCAAGATGCCGGGAGAGATGGCCTATGCCGCAACACCAGTCTACCACGCTGCTGGCGTTGGAGCTGAAGCGGGCTTTGAATTGCTCTATCTGCTGCCACTTTCGCAGTTTCATGCCGGCGGGTGGTTCTGATTTCTTTATCGAAGCTGGCGAGCGAGGGAGCGTTGTTGCCGGCGCCAATTCCCTGTAAATAGTTTGCAGGCTTGCCTGATCTAGCCAGTGTTTATCGGAATGGCCAAAGGTAGGCTGCCACGCTGACCAATATTGGACCAGTAGCTGATCGAGTTGTTCAAATCGTTGGGTTGGGTTGAAATTCACGCTCGTCTCCAGCGGTCTTTAAAGGGGTTGAAATGCCATTCACTGCTAGTTTTATACCTTTTATCGAAAATATGACCAATTTCGAATCATAAAAATGGCGATGCCCGCGGACTGATCAATGATGTGAATTGCTACAGCATCCATTGTATGTACAACCAATGCTGCAGTTTAGACGATCACAAAGCAAACGCCGAGGGTGATTTCAGCTGTGGATACTGTAGTTTCGCAGTATGCATCTACGAAATTACTAGGGTGTTTACGGGGTTATACGTAAAAAAAAGGTTTTTTTTGTTATTAGTTTCGGTTACATTTGTGGGTGGAAGCAGTAATAACAATTAATACCATTTGGGGGATATTTAATGAAAACTGCACCTTTATCAAATGCTATTCGCGCGGCGATTAGTGCATCAGTCTTGGCTGGTGTTGCTCTTCCTGCGTTTGCACAGGAAGCCGAAGACGGCGCACAGGTTGAAGAAATCTTCGTAACCGGTTCGCGTATTCAGCGTTCAACTAACACTGACTCTCAGGAAATCATCACTATCAGTGCTGATGACATGAAGATCTCTGGTGACATCTCAGTTGCTGATGCACTACGTTCTTCTACTTTGAACTCTTTGGGTTCTTTCCGTGAGTCTTCAGGTAGCTCAGCTCAGTCAAACGCGACTGTTGACCTTCGTGGTGCTGGTGCTGGCCGGACGCTTGTTCTTTTGAACGGTCGTCGTACAGTAGGTTCTCCATCACTAGGTGGTGGCGGTACCGTCAACTTGAACATGATTCCTTTCTCTGCAGTTGACCGTCTAGAAATTATCGCTGACGGCGCGTCTGCGGTATACGGTTCTGACGCGGTTGCTGGTGTTGTAAACGTTATTCTTAAGTCTGGTTACGAAGGAATGAAGTTCAACGCTCGCTACGGTGATCGTTCTGAAGATGACGGCGTTGAGAAGAGCTTCTCTTTCTTGACTGGTGCTAAAGGCGATCGTGGTTCTGTAACGTTCGGTCTTGAGTACGACAGCCGTGATCCTGTATTCGACAAAGATCGTGACTACACTGCAGCACGTTACTCTGACCTTGACGGTGATGGTTACATCATGGGTTACGGCGAGACAGCTGGTGTATCATTCTACGGTTACACGCTACTAAACCCTAACTACAATGGTCAGCCTTTTGACCCTATGGATCGTGATACTTGGGAAGTAACTCCAGGTAACAACTGTGTTGATGACGGTTCATTCGTTGGTGAAATGCAGGCTGACCTAGTATTCGGTCCAGACACAGGTTTCTACTGTGGTTACGCTTACGCTAACGTATCAGCAAACCGCGCTGGTTCTGAGCGTGTTAACGCATGGGTAAGCTCTACGTTCGAACTAACTGACGAAATCGAGTTGTTCGCTGACGCGGTTATTGCTCAGAACGAATCTTTCGGTCGTTACGCTCCGCCAGCAGCACCAGGTGCGGCGCTAGCTTCTGATCCTAAGAACCCGTATGGTCAGCCAGTAAACGGTTACTTCCGTTGGGTTGACATCGGTACTCGTGACAACACAGTTAACGACAACTTGACTGACGTCAACTTAGGTCTTCGTGGTGACATCAACGATTCACTATCTTACGAAGCTTACTACACCTACTCAGACTACAAGTCAGTATCTATCGGTACTTACTACTTGAGCTACGGTGGTTTCGAGTACAACATCAACTACAACATCACTGATTACGATCAGTACGTTGCTAACCTTAAGTCGACTACTATCAATGACGACCGCATGAACCTTCAGAAGGTTTTCTACGGTCTTCAGTGGGATATGTTCGATATGGCTGGCGGCATGGCGTCTTCTTACTTCGCAATCGAAGGTTTCGAAGTTAAGTACGCAGCAATCGTTGATGGTCAGTCTGAAGCTGGTCTAGTTGGTGGTTCTGCAGGTAACTCTGCGGAAGGTTCACGTAACGTTGGCGCAATCTCTGCGGAAGCAATCTTCCCAGTCACTGATTGGTTAGATATTGATGCAGCTGTTCGTTACGATGACTACTCTGACTTCGGTAGCGCAGTATCTCCTCGTTTGGGTGCAACATTCACTATGATTCCTGATCTAACCATCAAGGCATCTTACGGTGAAGGTTTCCGTGCTCCAGACTTGTCTGACCTTTACGGCGTAACATCATTCTCTGCTGAAACTGCTACTGACTACTACGGTTGTCAGCTAAACGGTATCTCAGAAGCTGACTGTAACTCACGTCAGTTCGATACTTACATCGGTTCTAACCCTAACCTTGATGCAGAAACGTCTCAGACTTTCTCATTGGGTGCTAACTACAACTTCTTCGACGCGTGGAATGTTGGTGTTAACTACTTCAACCTAACTATCTCTGACTCAATCGAGTACGTTTCTGCTCAGGACATGCTTAATGTTGACTACTACTCGCAAGGTGGTAACTCTGCAGTTGTTCGTTCTGCGAACGGTCGTGTTGAAGAGATCAGCGCTGGCTACCAGAATGCTGTAGGTGACCTAACTCGCGAAGCAGTTGACTTCTCGTTGAGCGGTTTGATCGAAACTAGCTTCGGTATGTTCGAGCTACGTGGTAACTCATCTTACTACCTAACTTACGAATACGAGCAGGACTTTGGTCAGGGTAACGTTGCGAACGCAGCGGGCGACCTAGGTTTCCCAGAGTGGCGCTCAAACGGTTTCGTTCAGTGGTCTATGGGTAACGTATTTGCATCTTGGAACGTTGATTACATCGGCGAGTCTAAAGACGCAATCAACGGTACTGAGTACGATGCATGGATGGTACACAACGCTTCTGTTGGTTACTCTTTCACTGACTACGGTACAGTTAAAGTAGGTGCTAACAACATCCTTAACGAAGATCCGTTGCTAGACCAATTCGGCGAGCAAGCTGATGAGTACATGTACGACAACACAGGTCGTGTTATCTTCGTAGAGTACTCAATCGAGCTTTAATACTTGCTAGATTGATATAAAATAAAGCCCGCATTAGCGGGCTTTTTTTTTGGAGAATAATAATGGATGCATGGGGTAACTTTTGGCAGAAGGGTCATAGCACTACTTTCGGTGAGTACTATGCAGATGGTTACACACGAGGATATATCAATAATTGGTGGCGCGAGGTACTAGCTGGAAGTTCATCACCGTTGACGGTACTTGAAGTAGGTTGCGGAAATGCCTCACTACTGCCAGCGCTATTCGAGTCCAGCTTAGAAGGTCACTACGTTGGCGTTGATGCAGCTGAAGTTGCGCTATCAGACGCGGTTAAAAAGCGCGACAACGGAAGTTTCAGTGTGGAGCTTGTTGGCAAGCAGGGTATCGAAGTGGCGCAACTTCCGCGCGAAGAATACGATATCATCGCTTCGGTTTACGGACTTGAATATAGCAACATAGATGAATCTATACCGCGGCTTAGAGCGTTGACGCCGACAGGCAGGGTAGAGCTACTTGTTCACCATAATGGATCAATTATCACTAAAATGTCAGAGAAAGCGTTGGGTGAGTTTGATTTCATCGTTATGGCTATTGTTGTTCAGGCGCTCGTAGATATTGATATTTGCTTAAACGAGTACCAAGGCGATCCATCGCGTCTACCGCAAAGCGCCAAGGCCGTGGCGGCACGTGAAGTCGTTAATGACGAAGTTTCGAAGATTATGAATGTGGAGCCTGAGGCGCGAAACCCAATTCTTGTGGACTTTGTGACTCAGGTGTTACTCTATTTTAAACATATTCGCGACGACGCTAAATCCAGAAAGCAGCGAATTAATTCGATTCTGCCTGACTTTGAAGCCTCAAAGGAGCGTTTCCGTCAAATGGTGGATGTGGCCCAAGATGAAGCGGGCGCCGAAGCAATCTGTGAGCAGTTTAGGCAAGCTGGATTTGCTGAAGTTCACAAACAATCTCTCGAACATGAAGGAGCACCTGTAGCATGGGCAATAACCGCCAAAGCCTTATAGTACCGTTGATGGTAAGCAGCGTTATGGCTTCGTCATTCGCGATGGGGCAGTCAGTTGAAGCATGTCGTCAAGAGCGAAGTGATAGCCTAAGGCTCGCGTGCTATGACGCGTTGTTTGATTCGCCAGCCATAGTCGCTGATGCGGTATCTACCACCTCAGGGATGGCTGCTACGTCTGATCCCGCGAATGCTACTCCAGCTCCTCAGGTGGTGATGCCAGCTAGTTCAACTTCTACACTGGATGACGCGCCGATAGCATCAGCTAGCGAAGTAACGCGCTCTGATGCCGAGGCGGCCTTACTAGCTAGCGAGCCCAGTCCGACTTCAACTTCAGTGTTAACTTCTACTTCTGCTGCCGCAGGAGAGGGGGCTGCTCAGGTGGATACTGAAGTAGCGGCGCGGGCACAGGAAGCTTATGACGAAGTCATTGCCAATGCACAAACACTAGTTGTAACGGATGTTCGCCGCAACTCCCGACGCCAGGTTTTCTTTGCCACCGAGCAGGGGAGAACTTTCCGCAGAGAATCTGGGAGTTATGCATCGTTTAAAGAAGGCGATCAGCTATCTATCGAGAGTGGCATGATGTCATCGATGTTTCTTGTGAATCAAGACGGCTTACGTATCAAAGTAAAGGAATTATAAAAAATGATCAGAACGATTGCTCTATGCCTAGTCTTGGCATTCACTAGTTTTGCTGCACAGGCCGAGTTGCCTGGCAGCTTTAATGCGTTACTCGATGGGCGAGACTTTCGCAACCTCTCCGTTTCACCGTCGGGCGAGTACTTTTCGGTTATTCAAAAGCGTGATGGAAGGAACACACTTATTATTCTGTCGCGAGAGACCATGCAGCCATTGCAGAGTGTGCGGTACGAGGAAAGCGACAATATCGAGGTCTCCTATGGCTATTGGATTGACAATGAACGCTATGCCTACGCGGTACTGACAGAGATTAATGAAGGTCAGCGTCCAGCGGATGTAGGTGACCTTTTCCTGCTTGACGTCTCAACGGGCAATAATGAGCGTATTTGGTATTACCAAGGTAACTACGAAGATAATACCCGTGGTCGAGGAGATCTAATTCGCGGCGGTATGCGGGTCTTGTCAACGCTTCCTGATGACCCAAATAATATCTTGGTTTCTATCATGCCTTGGGAGAAGGCCGATGGTGGCGTTCGACCGTCCATCTATCGTTTAGAATTGGCTACCGGTGATATGAAGAAGATGGTGACAGGGCCTGCTCGTGGTGCAGAATTCTTGACCAATCGCGAGGCGACTAAAGCTTTTAGTTGGGCAGTTACGCCTGACTATGAGACTCGCTATTTTCATCGCGGCAGAAATGAACGCTGGACTGAGATTGACGTTGACTTGCCCGGTGGTTTCTACGCGCAATCGCTCACCAGTGACGGTAACTTTGTATTCGGTCTCTCGCAGGTAGGTGATGATCTGAATGCGTCTCAGCAGCTAGTGAAAATTGCGCTGCAGAGCGGAGCCGTAACGGTTGAAGACGAATATGGATTCGTGTCATCGGTGGATGTTAACTACGATAGAGACGGTTACCCTGAATTTGCCCAGTGGGTTGCTGACAAGCCTGAATTTAAGATGTACCAAGAGACGAAGGCCGCGCGTATCGTGGGCGGGTTTGTTCGAAGCTTTGACGGTTATAACGTCACCCTATCGGGTGCTGACGATAACGCTGAGAACTTTACGCTTCATGTTGGCTCACCGGGTATTAACGGAGAGTACTACGCATGGGAGGCCGAGAAAGGACAAGCACGCTTTTTGGTTGGTTCAGCAGATGCGATAGATCAGCTAGGGCTGAACTCCTTTGAGGCAATCAACTACCAGTCATCGGATGGTATCCAACTTCAGGGTTGGCTACTCATGCCGCGAAGTGGGCAACCTAAGGGTTTGGTTAACTATATTCATGGTGGCCCTCACGGACCCTATATCCCCTATGAGTTTGACGGGCGGATGCAAATGATGGCGGAGCTTGGCTACGCGGTATTTGCCCCGAATTTCCGTGGATCAGGTGGTTATGGCCTCAACTTCGAAGAGGCGGGTTATCGTCAATGGGGCACTCGTATGCTTGATGATATGCGCGAAGGTGCTGAGTATGTTCAAGCTAACTACGAAGTGGGTGAGAAGATCTACATAATGGGCATCAGTTACGGGGGCTATGCCTCAGCTCAGAGTATCGTTCGTCATAATGACTACTACGATTGTAGTGTGATCATCGCAGGGGTTTTTGATTTAGCTCAGCAGCTGGACACGTGGGATGCCGGCTCAGGTTTTAATACCGGAGGCTACGAGAACAAGGCAATTGGTTCAGATCCAGAATTCCTTCGTGTTAACTCACCAATCCACAATCTTGATCGCATCAAGGTTCCCTTTATGATTGTGCACGGCCGAGAGGATACGCGGACACCAATGGTGGGAGCAGAAACGATGATTGAAGCGCTTGAGACTACTGACCTTGATTATGAATATTACTTCTATGACAAAGAAGGTCATGGGCTATATTTTAAGGAGAACCGCTTGGATCAGTACGAGAAGATACAATCATTCCTTCAGCGCTGTGATGCCTTAGACTAGCCGCTAGAATTGACGAGTGTATTGGACATAAACAAAGGACGCTTAAAATGGATTGGCTAACCGCCTTTTTAACACTATTGCTGGTAATGGATCCGCTTGGAAATATCCCTGTATTCTTGGCGGTGCTTCGTGATGTGGATGAGAAGCGACGTAAGCGGGTGCTTATCCGCGAGCTTCTCATTGCGCTTGGGATTCTTTTGTTTTTCCTCTTCTTTGGTAAAGTTGTACTGGATGCGCTGGGCTTGCAAACCGAGACCATCTCAATCGGTGGCGCCATTGTGCTATTCATTATTGCTATCCGGATGATTTTTCCGCCGGCTGAAGGCGGAATTATGGGGGAGCATGCCTCCGGCGAACCATTCATTGTGCCTTTAGCCATCCCACTGGTTGCGGGGCCTTCAGCCTTGGCATTCTTGATGCTATTGGTGGGTCAAAATCCGGATATGATGATGGAGTGGACTGGGGCGCTGCTTGCTGCATGGGGCGTGTCAGCGGTGATCTTGTTCTTCTCAACTAAGTTCTATCAGTTGTTGGGCGATCGTGGCTTGGTTGCGGTAGAGCGTTTAATGGGGATGATTCTAGTGATGATCTCCGTCCAGATGGCGCTCGACGGTTTAACGCATGTACTCCATTAGCAGGTACCCCTAGCTGATTCCTAGCTAGGGGTGTTTTGGTCGCGAATAGCCTTGTCGTTGGTCGTATCTTTGGCCTTAAAATGCGGGTCTTGGTGTTTTTCTACCCAGTAGACAACGCCTCCAATCACCGCGGCTGGCATCACAAACCAATTAATAATGGGTATCATCGAGGCGCCAGCAATGGTGGCGCCGAAACCGTAGCTCTGTGGGCGGGTCTGACGCAGCTTGTTAAGCGTTTCATTGAAGTTGATTTGGTGGTTATCAAAACAATAGTCCGAATATTGAATGCACAACGACCAAGCGGCCCATGCGAAAGCTAGGAATGGGGCCGCTAAGCCTACGACCGGTATGAAACCGAGTAGGAAGCAACCTAACAATACGCCTATCGCGCGGGGAATGAAGTAGCCGAGTTTGCGAAATTCACGTCCAAGTGTGCGCCAAACCATGGCGGAGATCTTCTCTGGTGGGGGTTTTCTACCCGACAACAACTCTTCCGCTTTTTCAGCCAGTAAGCCGTTAAACGGCGCCGCAATCAGCCCGGCAACGAAGTTGAAGGTATAGGCGCTACCAACCAAGATTCCCAGTGTAGCAAGAATTGCCACTAACCAGCCTACCAGTGCGCGGAGCCAATCCCAGTCAGGAAGATAGGTATCAACCAGCCACTGATTCCATTCGCTAAGATGGCTAAAGACATAGATGTTCAGCGCAATAAACAACACCGCGTTGATGCTGATAGGAATCACCACAAAAGGGCGAATTCGTTTATCTAGTAGCAAGCGTAAGCCTTTAGCAACATAGGTGAAAGAAGAGATAGGCAGTTGCGGTGGAGCCATGGTTACTCCTCAATGAATGCGTTTAATTTGGCAACTAATAACTCATTGACCATCTTAGGGTTTGCCTGACCCTTGCTAGCCTTCATGATCTGACCCACGAAATAACCAAGCATTTTCGGTCGCTTATCCGCGGCGGCTTTGCTGTAGTTAGCTACTTGAGCGGCCGAATTAGCGATAACCTCATCGATCATGGATGCTAATGCGCCACTATCGGAATTCTGCTTAAGACCGTCACGTTCGATGATTTCATCTGGGGTGAGTTGGTCCTTCCAGCAAGTCTCAAACACTTGCTTTGCAATTTTGGATGAAAGCGTGCCGTCATCAATTCGGGTGATAAGTTGTGCCAGATGGGTTGCGCTGACGCGCGACTCAGCAATGCTAATACCATCGCGATTGAGTGCGGCAGAGAGCTCCCCCATCACCCAGTTGGCCGCCAATTTGGCTTGCTGGCAGCCTTCAACAACCGCTTCGTAATACTCAGATAGTAAGCGATCACTAGCAATAAGTAATGCGTCATATCTAGGTATTTGATAATCGCTTACAAAGCGTTCGGCCTTGTCATCAGGGAGCTCCGGTAGCGTTGCGCGCAGCGCCTCAATAAAACTATCATCAATATGTATGGGTAATAAATCAGGACATGGGAAGTAGCGATAGTCATTGGCCACTTCCTTCGAACGCATACTGCGGGTCTCATTTTTTTCGCTGTCGTAAAGGCGAGTCTCCTGAACCACGGTCCCACCATCTTCGATGAGTTCAATTTGCCGTTGGGTTTCAACTTTGATTGCCTTTTCTACGAAGCGAAATGAGTTGATGTTTTTGATTTCGGCCCGTGTGCCAAGCGCTTCCTGGCCGGCAGGTTTAACCGATACGTTCGCGTCGCAACGCATAGACCCCTGCGACATATCGCCGTCTGAGATGCCAATGTAGGTAATTAGCGAGTGGATCTTCCGCAGGAAAGCGACAGCTTCCTCAGCGGAGCTGATATCGGGCTCGGTAACGATTTCAATGAGTGGGGTGCCCGCACGATTGAGGTCGATTGCCGTCTTACCTGGAATTTCAGTGTGAATGGATTTGCCGGCATCTTCTTCGAGATGAGCGTGATGAATTCGAATGTTTCGCTCCGAACCATCTTCAAGTGTTACGGTCACTACGCCAGCGCCAACAATGGGTTTGTCGAGCTGAGTGGTTTGATATCCCTTGGGTAAGTCGGCGTAAAAGTAATTCTTGCGCTCGAAGACCGACTCTCGGCCAATTTCCGCGCCAATGGCCAATCCGAACTTAGTCGCCATTTCAATCGCGCCACGATTTACTACCGGTAAGGTACCTGGAAGCGCCATATCGACTTCGTCAATTTGGGTGTTGGGTGCTGCACCAAATTGCGTGGAGCTACCAGAGAAAATCTTACTCTTGGTGGCAAGCTGAACGTGAATTTCTAGGCCAATAACAACATCCCACTTCATGCTGAAACCTCCTGCAAGGCAATAGGCGCTCGCTGCTTGTGCCAGTCGCTGTGTTGTTGGAATTGGTGGCCAAGGTGAAGAATATTCGCTTCGCCGAATGCAGGGCCAATGAGTTGCATGCCAATCGGCAGGCCTTTAGCCATGCCGCAGGGTAGAGACATTGCGGGCAAGCCGGCTAGGTTCACGGCGAGGGTGTAAATGTCTTCGAGATACATTTTGGCCGGGTCACCAAATTTCTCGCCAAGTTTGCAAGCGGTAGAAGGAGTGGTTGGGGCGAGAATCACATCAACCTGTTTGAACGCCTGCTCGAAGTCGTCTTTGATGAGGCGGCGGAGTTTTTGGGCCTTGCGATAGTAGGCGTCGTAGTAACCGGCCGAAAGGGCGTAAGTACCCACTAATATTCGGGTCTGTACCTCGGCTCCAAACCCTTCGCTACGCGAACGGCTATAGAGATCCTTGAGGTCCTTTGGATCTTCGCATCGATGGCCGAATCGAACGCCATCAAACCGCGATAAGTTCGCCGAGGCTTCCGATGGCGCAATGACATAGTAAGCGCTCAGAGCGTGTTGGTTCATTTCGAGAGAGATGGGAACGATAACTGCCCCCTGCTGCTGCAGTTGGCTAATAGCAAGCTGAATAGCGTCCCCGACTTCCGAATCCAAGTCAGCGCTAAAAAAGGAGGCTGGGACACCGATCCGTAAACCGCTAATTGGTGTGTTGAGCTTGGTTAGAAAATCGCTATTTGGATGGGCTACGCTAGTTGAGTCTCGGTTGTCGTGACTCACCATGGTGTTGAGCAGCAACGCGGCATCTTCAGCGGATGTTGCCATAGGGCCCGCTTGGTCTAGGCTGGACGCGAAAGCAATCATCCCCCAGCGCGAAACCGAGCCATAGGTAGGCTTTATGCCGGTGAGCCCCGTGTGCGCGGCGGGTTGACGAATAGAGCCGCCAGTGTCGGTGCCGGTTGCGATGGGCGCTAGGGCCGCCGCGACGGCTGCTGCAGAGCCTCCCGATGAGCCTCCTGGGATGTGGTTAGTATTCCAAGGGTTACGTGAGGCACCAAAAAAGCTCGTTTCGTTGGACGAACCCATGGCAAATTCATCCATGTTGGTTTTCCCCAGATTAACCATTCCTGCCGCGGCGATGTTGGCGGTAACAGTGGATTCATAGGGAGGTATGAAGTTCTCTAACATGCGGCTAGCGCAGGTAGTTTTAATCCCCTGGGTACAGAAAATATCTTTATGGGCAATCGGTACGCCGGTGAGTGGGCCAGCTAAGCCGTCGGCTCTTTGTTTGTCGGCCATCTGAGCCTGCTTTAGCGCGCCATCGCGATTCACCGTGATGAAGCTGTTAATGTCGCTATCGAGTGATTCGATTCGCTTCAGAAAGTGTTCGGTAAGTTCGGTGCTTGATACGGTGCCCTGGCTTAACAGCTGACTGAGTTGTGCTACCGATTGAGTGTGCAGTGTCATATCGCTCATCCTATTCTACAACGCGTGGAACAACGAATTGTCCATCTTGGGATTCAGGCGCGTTACTTAACAGCGCGTCGCGATTGTTTTGCTTGGTGACCTCGTCAGCTCGCAGGATCTGAATTGCGTCCAGTGGGTGAGCTAATGGCTCCACATCATCGGTGTCCACCGCTTGCAGATTATCAATCAGATTAAGCACTTGGTTGAGCTTCTCTGTTGCCTTGTCAATGGCGGGTTGATCGAGTGATAACATTGCGAGTTCAGCAACGTGTTGAACGGACTCATTAGTGATGGACATACCGCGTAAAAACCTCTTAAAAGCGAACGAATTTGGCACTCTGTGGTCATAAAAGCGAACCGTGCCTAAAAAACCGACCAATGGGGGTAACTTAACACATTAGCTCCTTGCTCTAAAACCCCATGGTTGTTAGAGTTGCATCATTCTATATAAAAAAGTTTGGCGCCTAGATCTCACCGTTATGACGAGTGGCCGAGCACAGTTAAAAAGGTTAACTAAATGAAGCTTTTCAAAGGCATTCGCGGCATGTTCTCAAGCGATCTTTCGATCGATTTGGGTACCGCCAACACGCTAATTTACGCAAAAGACAAAGGTATCATTCTTGATGAACCGTCAGTGGTTGCTATCCGTGATCACAAAGGCACCAAAATGGTTGAGGCCGTGGGTGTTGAAGCCAAGCGCATGCTGGGAAGAACGCCGGGGAATATTTCCGCAATTCGTCCCTTGAAAGATGGTGTGATTGCGGACTTCAAAGTTACCGAAAAAATGCTGCAACACTTTATCCGTAAAACTCATGAGTCGTCGTTCGTCACGCCAAGTCCACGGGTGCTCATTTGTGTGCCATGCATGGCCACTGAGGTTGAACGTCGAGCTATTCGTGAGTCAGCACTTGGCGCCGGAGCGCGTGAAGTACACCTTATTGAAGAGCCAATGGCGGCGGCAATTGGTGCCGGACTACCTGTTGAAGAAGCCAGCGGATCCATGGTTGTTGATATTGGTGGTGGTACCACTGAGATCGCAATTTTAGCCTTGTCGGGCGTGGTTTACTCGGACTCAGTTCGAATCGGTGGTGACCGTTTCGATGAAGCTATTTCTAACTACGTACGCCGCAACTATGGCAGTGTAATTGGTGATGCCACAGCAGAGCGAATCAAGCATGAAATTGGCTGTGCTTATGCCGGCTCTGAATTACGCGAGATCGATGTTCGTGGCCGCAACTTAGCCGAGGGTGTACCACGTAGTTTCACGCTGAATAGTGATGAAATTCTGGAAGCACTGCAGGATCCGCTAGCGGGAATTATCCAAGCGGTTAAAACAGCGCTTGAGCAGTCTCCGCCTGAACTGGCATCGGATATTGCTGAATCGGGTATCGTACTGACTGGTGGTGGCGCCATGCTACGAGATCTAGACCGTCTAATTATGGAAGAAACAGGTCTTCCGGCCATCGTTGCTGAAGACCCACTTACCTGTGTGGCGCGTGGTGGCGGTAAAGCTCTAGAGATGTTGGATAATAGTAAGCTTGGATTACTGTTCTCATAATTGAGGTGATCTTATCAAACCGCTGTTTAAACGTGATGCCAAGTTAGGAAGTTACCTTGTTCGGCTCATCGTCGTGGCAGTCATCCTATTAGCTGTTGATAAGAACGTGGGCTTAAGCTCAATGCGAATGGCGCTGACAACTTTGTCGGCGCCTTTTTATTGGCTGAGCAGTTTACCGGATCGCGTCGACCAATGGGGTGACGATAATCTAGTCAGTCGAGAACGTCTTATGGCTCAGAATTCTGCGCTGCGGGCGGAAAATGAGCAGCTGCAACGGATGCTGCAACAGTTTCAGTCAGTGACTAGCGAGAACGATCGTCTGCGACAGATGATGGGTGCCTCTGAGCGTTTAAGTCACGACGTCATTACCGGGCAGCTTATTGGTGTTGCGCCTGATCCGGTCCGACAGGTAATTATCGTTGATAAGGGCAAGGAGGACGGTGTTCGAATTGGCCTTCCCGTTTTGGATCGTTTAGGGGTTGCGGGTCAAGTTATTGATGTGTCTGCCACCACCGCAAGCATTCTGCTGCTAACGGATCAAAGTCACGCGCTTCCGGTTCGTTTCTTGTCGAGCGATGAACGCTCGGTAGCTGAAGGCGCGGGAGATATCAGTCAACTGCAGCTTCTCTTCGTGCCACAAACCTCTTCCGTACAGCCAGGTGATGTCATCGTTACATCTGGGTTGGGAGACGTATTCCCCGAAGGCTATCCCGTAGGCGAGGTAGATTTTCTGCTTCGCGATCCGAATCAGCCGTTCATGGAGATTCGTGTACGCCCTTACGCTCAGCTTAATAAGAGCCGCTTCTATATGATCTTGGTTCCTCATCTGTCAGTGGACACCGAGGGCCTTCAAGACGCGGATTTGCCAGCAACTGAACCAGGTGAGTTAGACTAATGTTGCCGCAGGTTTGGATGGCAGCGGTGATTACTGTGCTGGTAGCAGTCTTATTCACTGTGGCGAGTGTTGTCGACCCCATTTATCGTCCTTCGCTCTTAGGGTTGAGTGTGGTGTTTTGGTGTATCTATTTTCCCGATAAAGTCTCCTTAGGGACCGCTTTTATTTGCGGCATCATTGCCGATGCACTCACCGGTGCGCTGTTTGGTTCTCACGTGCTAGGCTTCTGCGTTGTTGCCTATCTCACCACGTTGATGAATCGCCGCTTACTAATGTTCACGTGGGTACAGCGAATTCTGTTCGTATTCGTTCTAATGGGAATTTCTCAAGCTATCATTAACTGGGGCTTTGCTATTCGCGGGGAGGCGATGCCTGGACTGAGTTATTTGCTTCCCGCCACCACCTCTGCCCTAGTTTGGCCAATCTGGAAAGTGTTTATGAAATGGCTCCACCCAAAACGAGCAATGCCGCGATGACCAAGAGCAATCTTTTTCTAGCGTCAGCGTCGCCGCGTCGCCGAGAGTTACTAGCGCTGTTGGGTATTCCCTTTGAGGTGGTGAGCAATGACATTGTGGAGCGACAAGCTAAAGGCGAGTCCGCCTATGCTTATGTTGAGCGCTTGGCTAGAGAGAAGGCTGAAGCGGGTATTCAAGGTAGAAGCGGCGTAGTGATTGGCTCGGATACCTTAGGTGTGCTTGATGGTGTGGTGCTAGAAAAACCAAGGGATAAAGAGGACGCTCTGCGCATGTGGCGCGCCATGTCGGGGCGCAGCCATGAAATTCTTACCGCGGTGGCTGTTACGGATGGCACCAGTACCGAAAGCCGCGTAGTGTTAACGGAAGTTTTTTTCCGGCGTCTATCCGAATCCGAGATGGCTTACTATTGGACGACGGGAGAGCCTCAGGACAAAGCGGGGGCTTATGCAATACAGGGAGTGGGCGGTGCTTTCGTTGAGCGAATCAATGGTAGTTACCATGCCGTGGTCGGGCTACCACTGGTGGAAACCGCTGAGCTATTGTCTATCTATGGAATTCGAGTACTGAACAGCGATGAGTAACGAAATACTAATCAATATCACCCCACTTGAGACGCGTGTTGCGATTGTGGAAGACGGCTTGGCGCACGAGCTCTACTTAGAGCGTGCTAACCACAGAGGCCTCGTTGGCAACATCTATGTGGGCAAAGTTCAGCGCGTACTGCCCGGCATGCAAGCCGCGTTTGTAGATATTGGCTTGGAGAAAGCGGCCTTTATCCACGCTCAAGATGTTGTGGAATTAGACCAGCATGGTATGGAGTTGCGAAAGCCGTCATCGGCAACCCCACCCATTCGCGAACTACTGCATGAAGGGAAGCGCATTGCGGTTCAAGTGATAAAAGATCCCATTGCCACAAAGGGTGCCCGAGTTACCACTCACCTTAGTTTATCTTCCAGATATTTGGTATACATGCCGAAGACGGATCACGTTGGCGTTTCCCAGCGTATTGATGATGAAGTTGAACGCGAGCGACTAAAGCAGATCACCGAGCACTGCAGAGATGAGCGCGGTGGAGGCTTCATTATTCGCACAGTGGCCGAAGGCGCTGATGAGTCTGAACTCGCTTCAGATGCCAAGTTTCTTCAGAAGCTTTGGCTGGATATTGAGCGTCAGCTTACGGATACCAACCAAAAATTTCCGCGCCGCGTTCATCAAGATTTACCCTTGTACCTCCGAGTGATTCGAGATTATGTTCGCCCCGATATAGACCGTATTCGTATAGACGACGAAGACGTTTACGAAGAGCTTACTCGTTTTACCAATAAATATTTCCCCAACATTACCGCCAGGCTCTCGCTAAGTAAGGGCAAGACTCCGCTGTTCGACTTGTTTGGCGTTGAAGACGAGATTCAGAAAGCACTGAAACGCACCGTTCAGCTCAAGTCCGGTGGTCATATTGTTATTGATGAAACGGAAGCCATGACCACCGTGGATGTGAACACTGGTGGCTACGTGGGTGGGAAAACCCTTGAGGAAACCATTTTTAAGACTAACCTGGAGGCGGTTGGTGTTATAGCGAGGCAGTTGAGGCTACGTAATATTGGCGGGATTATTATTCTCGACTTCATTGACATGAAGGATCCAGAACACCGAAGAACCGTGCACAGAGCCTTTGCTAAGGTCATGGTCAAAGATTCAGTCAAGACAACGATCACCGGCATTTCAGAAATCGGTCTGATTGAACTGACACGAAAGCGTACCCGCGAGAGTTTAGAGCAGCAGGTCTGTGATTTATGTTCGGTCTGCGATGGGCGGGGTGTTGTTAAGTCCGCGGAATCCGTATGTTATGAAGTATTCCGCGAAATTCTTCGTGACGCGCGCCAGTTTGAGGGCGAAAAGCTTGTTGTAGTGGCCTCTTCAACCGTCATTGATCGTCTGTTGGATGAAGAATCAACGGCGGTAGCAGATATTGAACTGCTGTCCGGTAAAATCATCGAGTTCCGCCATGAACCCCTCTATAGCCAAGAACAGTACGATATTATTTTAGTATGACGAAGCGCATCGTTCCTTTTCTTATCACCGCCTTTTGGTGGACTTTATTAAGTTTGCTGGTTATCTGTGCCATTGTGATAAGCCTTGCGCGTGAATTAACTCCGAATGCCGCTAAGTACCGAGCGGAATTCGATGGCTACCTCTCAGCCATCACAGGATTGCAGGTCCAAAGTGACTCACTCTCCGCAGATTGGCCTGGCTTGGCGCCGGAGATTGAGATAAGAGGCGTCCAAGTCGTAGATCGCGACGGCAATATTATAGCCACTTTCGAGCGTTTGTTTCTCCAAATTGATTTACTGAGTTCGCTCTGGAATGGCGCCTTAACAACGCGCAGTGGCGAGATTTCGGGGCTCGACTTCTCTCTGCAGCAACGTACTGACGGCCTTTGGTTTTCTGCGGATAGTGGTGGTTCAACCGAAGGCGCGGATGTGAAACAGTTTCTAAATAGTCTGTTTCGTGCCAAGTCGTTAACGTTGCGAGATTCGACCATCAGGCTTATTACCCGAAATAACGTTGAGCTGCCGTTGGTGATAGCCGTTGCCGATATTCAAGCTCACCGCACAGGGAATACCATAGAGGCTGAGTTATTAGTAGGGCGTTTAGCTCGGCAGGTCAGCTTTCTCGCGGACTTTGAAGGACTTCCTTGGTCACCCAAGTTCGATGGAGAGGCCTATCTTGATATCCGCAATCAGGTCATTGATGATGACGTCAAGGCGCTTGCTCTGGAATCACGTATCTTTTCGGGTGAACTGAATCTGACTGAAGATTTGGCTATTGGCGGACAGCTTTGGGTAGATTGGGACTCCATCGATCAAGTTCGAGCTCAGGGCGAAATGTCGTTTAGCTATATTCCGCTACCCGCCAGCTGGGAGCAGTTTAGCCTTCATACTGTTCGAGCTGATCTTGCGATGCAGTGGGATGGCCAGCGAGTCAGCCGGCTCCTAGTGGAGAATGCGGCCTTTCATTTAAACGAGGACGCCTATACGTTACCTGCTATCTTGGTTGAAGGCGAGCTTACGGGGCCGGGTGCATTTATTCAGGTTGATATTCCCAGGGTCAATTTAGCTGATACCGCTAAAGCGATTGCGAGGTTGCCGTCGAGTAAGTTGACTGAGGTATTCGCCACACTTAACCCCACTGGTACGCTTCGAGATGTGTCAGTTAAGCTGCCTTTCGCCTCGCTAATGGATACCGCTTTCAGCGCCGAGCTTGATGTGGTCAACGTCGAGGCGTGGGGAGGGGCTCCTGCCGTCACTAACCTTTCAGGGAGCCTGGTTGCCACGGCGCTGAGTGGCTATGTAGACATCCGCGCTACTAATTTTACCATGGCTTTCCCAACTATCTATGATGCAGCGTTTGAAACGGATCAAGCTTCAGGGCGTGTATTTTGGCAAGTCGATACCAGTATTGATCGAGTACAGGTTGGGGCAAGTGACCTGCAAATGCTTGGGCCAATGGGGGTAATGTCTGGCGCCTTTTATCTAGATGGGCTCACTAAGCCTGTTGAGAATGTGACCAGTAAGCTGACCTTACAGATTGGTTTGGACCACTCTCAGGTAGTCTGGCATGAGCGACTTGTGCCCTTTATCGTTTCGCCCGGCTTAAGAGATTGGCTGGACAGTGCGCTGGTAGCAGGAGACATTGCCGAGGCGGATTTTGTGATGCTCGCTGAATTGGGTAACGACTGTTCAAGCTGTAATGTTGTGCAACTCAAGGTAGACGCACAGAACGCGACATTGAACTACCTGGACGGCTGGCCTGCTATTAACGGAGTAAATGGAAGAGTCATCCTCGATAATTCCGTAGTGACCGCGGATATCCAGCCTCTTTCCTACTTAGGTGGAAACCTAGTGGTTGAGAAAGTCTACTTAGAACCGAACCACCGTGGGGTAATGGCGCTAGAGGTTGATGTGCTTACTGCTGGAGAGAGTGGTGAAATTATCGGTGCATTCCAACAAACTCCGGTATGGGATAATATTGCAGGGACTCTCGGTAGCTGGCAATTCACCGGGGGTGTTGACGCAGAGGTAAGTATTCGCAGCGAGCTGTCGCCTGGCGCTACGCCAGAGATATTAATTGATGCGGAGCTGAATGGCGTTGACCTGAGAATTGATGACGTAGGGCTTTCCATTGCGGACTTAACGGGACGTGTGGAATCGGATCTTTACTCCCTAGAATCCACCGATCTTCAAGGTTTCTTCTACAGTGACCCCCTAGCACTGACGCTGAGCGGTAATCTAGATAATTTGTCTCTGGGCTTTAATACGAGCGCCACAATCAATGAGTTGGCCGATTGGGTGGGCCAGCCGCTGGATCTATTCGGTGTTGGCACTACCGATTTTAACGGTAGCTTTAGTTTGCGCAAGGAGTTGCCGCCGCGAGTGATTGTGGAGTCCAAGCTAGTAGGCGTAGCGGTTGACCTACCCGATCGTTGGTCAAAGACCGCGGCAGAAGAGACGCCCTTTAGAGTTACTATCCCCTTTTACGAAAACGGCTACACCGTCCAGATTGATTATCGCGATGATTTTCGGAGCAAGATGGAGATCGCTGGCGGATCGCTGCGGCAGTTGATCATCTCCCTCGGTAAACTTGACTCAGAGCTTCACGAGCCCCGCGCTGATATCTGGTTGAGTGCAGAGCTTGATTATTTAGATCCTAACCGTTTTCTGGACTGGTTCGGGCGAAAGCAAACCAACTTTGGCGGCGGCGGGGAGTCAGTGTCAGGGTTGACCATTGGGGCTGCGGCGCGAACTAATCAGTTGCGCTTGGCCGATGATATCCTGTTAACAGAAGTGGAGGGCATTGCTAGCAGAGAGTCTATGGCTTGGCAGTTTGATGCCAGTGCCAACGAGTTCTCGGGCGGCGTACGTATTGCCGACGGTGATCAGCCTTGGGAGCTAAACCTCGACTATCTTAAGCTCCCGGCCATAAATACTTCCGGTGGTGGTGCTCAAGGTGGTCGACAGCAAGCAATCTCTCCAATGATGCTTCACCGGCTTCCGGAGCTCAACGCCCGAGTAGATGATTTAAGCGTAGATGGGCAGGACTACGGCCGCTGGGAATTCAATACCAGGCGCTTGGATGATGGCTTCCGCTTGCAGGATATTAGTGGTGAATATGGCGGTTTGACCGTTGAACCCTCCGCGAGCGGACCGCTATGGATAGAGTGGCGGGAACGTCAAGAGGGTAATTCCACGGCGATGAACCTGCGCATGGAGACGGCTAACTTTGCGCAGCTACGTGAGGAAATGGACTGGGCGATTCCCATTGCCGCAGAGCAATCTGAGCTGACCCTGCGTTCAAGTTGGTTCGGGAACCCATTCGATTTTGAGTTGCTCACGGCTGCGGCCGATGTTGAATTTAGTCTTACTCGTGGAAAGCTAGAGACCACGTCCGCGAGTACGGATGCGATGAGATTGTTTAACCTATTTAACTTTAATACCTGGGCCAGAAGGCTCCAGTTAGACTTCTCGGACTTGGAGAAGGGTGGAATTAGTTTTGATGAGCTATCGGGGCGGTTTATTTTGGATGTTGGCCACTTAAGTGTTGTCACTCCCGTAGAGCTTGATAGCCCATCCTCGCGATTCGTTATGACCGGCACCGCTGACTTGAATGAAAATACCGTTGACTCGCGCTTAAATGTAACCTTACCCGTTGGCAATAATGTGGCTTGGATTACGGCCATCGCAGTGAGTTTACCTGCCGCAGCGGGCGTGTTCTTGGCAGGGCAGCTGTTTGAGGAACAGATGGATCAGCTTTCCACGCTCAGTTACAAAGTGAGTGGTTCCATTGACGAGCCCGATGTCAGTTTCGAACGATTCTTTGGGAAAAACGAAGAGAAATAGCAGTGGGCTCTAAGCTGCTATTTCAGTATCTAAGCTTCTATTTCAGTGTAACCGGCGGCTCGCTAGTCAATTAAATAGTCACGTAGGGCTTTGAATAGCTTCTTGGCATCGTTGGTTGAATAGGGGTTGTCGGGCTGTTTAGCGGCAGCCTTCTGAGCATTACGAACTAGGTTGCGCATTTGTTGACGGTCCACCTGAGGGAATTCTTCAATAAGCTGAAAAACAGCTTGATCACCTCGGTCAATGAGTCGGGCACGCCAGGACTCTAATTGCTTCTCGCGCCTAACGTTAGCCTCAGAGCCAGGCTGAGTTAGCTCATAGGCCTGTTGAATGGCTTCGCTATCTTCATCACGCATCAGCTTACCAATACGTTGCATCATTCGGCGTTTAGCTTCTTTATGCTTTAGACGGTCGTACTCATCAATCGCTTCGGCAAGCAGTTCCGACATAGGAATCGTCGCGCGTTGCTTCTTATTGAGTTCAATGAGTGAAGTGCCAAGCGACTGGAGCGCTTCCATCTGGCGTTTTACTTCGGATTTGCTGATCCAATCGTCTTCGTATTCGTCGTTATGCTCGGTCATGTTTTAGCCGTAAAAAATGGTCGCTAGTCCTAAGAAGGACAGGAATCCCAGTACATCCGTAGCAGTTGTTTGAATCATACCGCCGGCTAGCGCTGGGTCGATTTTCATTGATTTTAACACGAGCGGGATGACTGTGCCCGCTATTGCCGCATTTAACAGGTTAAATATCAATGCCAGGCCAATGACGAGTCCTAAGGTCCACGCGCCAAACCAGAAGTAGCTCATGATTCCAACTGACACGGCGAAGAAAATGCCGTTGATAAGGCCCATTGTGAGTTCACGGCGAAGTAACCAGCCTAAGTTGCTTCTGCTGATCTGTCCAAGCGCCATACCACGGATGACTACCGTTAACGTTTGATTGCCAGCTACGCCCCCCATACTCGCCACGATGGGCATTAGGATGGCGAGAGCGACAACCTGCTCGATGGTCGCCTCAAACATTTTGATGACAGTGGAAGAGGTGAAGGCGGCGAGCAGATTAATAGATAACCACAGTGCTCGGCGCGGGAGTGACTTGCGGACGGTAGCAAAGGTGTCGATATCGTCATCTAATCCCGCCAGTCCCATCATGTTATGGTCCGTGTCCTCTCGGATCACGTCCACCACATCGTCAATGGTAATTCGACCCAGTAAACAGCCGTTACTGTCCACCACCGGAGCGGAAACCAAGTCGTTTCGTTCGAACAGCTGTGCTACTTCTCTATCCGTGGCGGTTGCAATAATAGGTTCGACGCTGGTCACCATCACTTCGCGCACAGTCATGCTAGGATCTGAGGTAAGCACGCGTGATAGCGGCAGCGTTCCAACGTACTCGTCGCCGCTGTTCACTACAAATAGGCTGTCTGTGGTGTTGGGTAGGTCATCGTGACGGCGAAGGTAGCGTAACACCACATCGAGGGTAAACTTCGGTCGCACCGTGATGGTATCGGTGTTCATGAGGCCGCCAGCGGTGTCTTCATCGAAACTTAAAACTCGCTCAACACGATGACGGTCTTGCCAAGACATTTCTTGGAGTACGTCTTGGATGACATTCTCAGGAAGTTGCTGAAGAATATCGACGATATCGTCGGTTTCGAGGCCCTCGGTGGCCGCGGCAACTTCAGAAGCCTCCATCCGTTCCAAAAATTGACTTTGGATATCCTCTGAGAGCTCGGTAAGAACCTCTGGTTGAGTCTCGTCGGCGATATTTGCCCAGAGTAGGCGACGAGTAGGCGGAGTAGAGCTTTCGATTAATCGTGCTTGGTTGACGGGGGGTAAGTGCTTGATGATACTGCGAATACGCGCGCCGTCATCCTGAGCGACGGCATCGCTTAGCTCGTGGAACTGTTCGCGGGTTAAGGCATCATCGTACATAATGACTACTACTCGTCTTCGTCAAAACGATTGTTAATTAGCGCCTCTAAACTTTGCATCGCGGCCTCTTCATCTTTGCCTTCACAGCTAATCTCAATTTCGGCGCCTTGGGCGGCCGCAAGCATCATCACGGACATAATGCTTTTCGCATCAATCTCTCGTTGAGCGTAGCCTATTTGCACCGAAGCACTAAACTCGCAGGCACATTTGGTTAGCTTAGCTGCCGCTCGAGCATGCAGGCCAAGCTTATTGATAATAGAAATTTTCTTCTTGATCATAGCAAGCCACAGGTTGGGAGTTGTTTATTGCTGCTTAGTCTATCACTAATCAGCGAAGATCTCGAAGGGTTCGCTCGTTACTTTGGGGTGGCAGGCCAGCGATGGCGTTCTCGATGACGAACGACAAGGTTGGGATGTTGCGCTAGCAGCCGTCGTGCCAGTGCCTCGGCAAGATAAACTGAACGGTGTTTGCCACCAGTACAGCCAATTGAGATAGTGAAATAGGCGCGGTTCTCACCCTCATATTCCGGAATCCAGCGTTCGGCTAAGTGCGAAATATCTTCGAGCATAGCCTTAACCATGGGTTCATCTTTGAGGAAATTAACCACTTGAATGTCGCGACCAGTAAAAGCTCTTAGTTTTTCATCCCAATGAGGATTAGGAAGGCAGCGAACATCGAACACAAAGTCCGAATCGTTGGGGACACCGTGTTTAAAACCGAAAGATTGTAAGGTCAGGTTGAGTCGACTCTCATGCTGGTCGCTCGCAATTTTATCTTTTACGAGCGCCCGGAGTTCGTGCACGGTGGTGGTGCTGGTGTCTACTCTGAGGTCAGCCAAACTGGAAAGTTGGTCTAATAGAGTGAGCTCTTCCTGAAGTGACTCCCGCAATGCTTGACTATCACCGGAGAGCGGATGTCGGCGGCGTGTCTCGGAAAAGCGAGTCATTAATACTTCAGTGTTGGCGTCCAAGAACACAATCCGTACCTGAATGCCAAGTTCCTTGAGGAGCTCAACAATGGCGCCAAATCTTGCAATTTCAGTACGGCTGTTCCGAGCGTCGATTCCCACAGCAATACCGCGAAACACGTCGTTATTTTGGTTAACTTTGTCAACTAAATCAGGAATAAGAGAAGCGGGGAGATTGTCTACCGTATAGAAGCCGTTGTCCTCTAAGGTGTTAAGTACTTGGCTTTTACCGGAGCCTGATCGACCCGTTACGATTACAAGCTGCGTTGGCGCAGTCATTTGAAGTTCCTTCTTTAGTTTGTCTAAATTTTACGTTGGCCTTAGCCTACCAGTTCATAGAGCTCGCTGGCACTCGTTGATTGACGAAGTTGTTCGATAAAACGAGAGTCATTAAAACGCTCGGCTATTGCGCTCAATGCCTGTAAATGATCTTCGGTAGCTTCTTGAGGGACAATCAGCGCACAGACGACATCAACAGGTTGGCCGTCGTGAGCGTCAAAGTCTATAGGGTTTTCAAGGGTAAGTAGGACACCAATGACCTCAGGGCAACCGGGAATTCTGCAGTGGGGAATAGCAATGCCATTGCCAAGACCCGTGCTCCCAAGGCGCTCGCGTTCGAACAGCGCCTTAAATAGTTCAGTGTCGTGGATTCCCATCGATTCAGAAACGATCTCAGCAATCAATTCTAGACAGGTTTTTTTGCTGCCAACCCGAGCGGATGCTCGGGTTGTATCAGGGGTTAGAAGTTGTGCTAACTCCATGGCGGGTTGGGATTAGCCTTGGCGTCGTGCCGCTATCCCTTTCTCCTTGTGCTTTAAAATTTGTCGGTCGAGCTTGTCAACCATATGGTCAATCGCTACATAAAGATCATCTTCCACGCTCTCGGCGTGAATATCTTCACCTAGAACATGAAGCGTAGCTTCCGCTTTTTGGCCGTTCTTTTCAACACTAAATGTCACATTTACATTATTGATGTTGTCAAAGTGGCGTTCAAGCTTTTCTAGTTTCGACATGGTGTGAGCGCGGATGGCGTCGGTGAGAGGAAGTTGGTGTCCAGCGATGTTTACTTGCATAAGTATTGACCCTCTTCGTATTACAGTAGATTAACAGAACAGCCTAGGGGGAAATGGCCCCTTCTAGTGAACGGTTCGGCGGGCTGTCTTCGTCACAAACCGTCTGAAAGCAGGAATAACTTTCCCTTATTTAAAGGTAATAGGTTTTTACGAAACTGTGGGAAAAAATTCTACTATTTGAGACGCTTTCGTTGACTTGACGGCGCAATGCCAATTGCTTCTCGATACTTCGCCACAGTTCTTCTTGCTACTTTGACACCATCGGCTTCCAAAAGTGCCATCAATTTTGCATCGGACAGGGGTTTATTTGGCGGCTCACTCTCTACAAGCTTTTTGATGAAGGCCTTAATGGCCGTTGCCGAGGTGGTGTCACCTGAGTCCGACGATACGTGAGACGAGAAGAAATACTTGAGTTCAAAAACGCCTCTTGGAGTTAGCATATACTTGCCGGCTGTTGCCCGCGAGATAGTAGATTCCGCAAGACCAAGCTCTTCCGCTACATCGGCGAGTACCATGGGCTTCATTGCCTCGGGGCCATAGTCAAAGAAAGCTCGCTGGCGTTCTACAATGGCCGATGCAACGTTAAAAAGGGTATCGAAACGGCTTTCTACACTCTTGATAAACCACTGAGCTTGTTGCAGGTTTTCACGGAGAAATTTGTTGTCATCACTGGCATCGCCGCGTTTGATCAACGCTGAGTACTCGCGATTCACACAGAGTCGTGGTGCCACATCGGGGTTTATTTCAACGTGCCAAAGATCTTTACGCAGTGAAACCAGTACATCGGGAATAACATACTCAGAATCAGACTCCGAAAAACTATCGCCTGGGTGGGGGTTTTGTTGTTGAATCAAGTCAATTGATAGTTCGAGTTCACCCTCGGAGCATTTCAGCAACTTCGCCAATTTCTTGAAGTCTTGCTTTAGGATCGCGGGCATATGATTGCTAGCAATGATGATGGCCCTGGCAACGGTGGGATGCTTAGGGTCCATTTCGCTCAGCTGGAGTGCAATACACTCACCAAGGTCTCGCGCACCTACACCAATTGGGTCGAAGCTTTGGATGAGGTGTAAGATGGCCTCGACCTCGTCGATCTCGAATTCGTTGTCATCGGTTTCTTCGTGGCGGTTTAAATCGTCCGCGATGGATGCGAGTTCGGCGGTTAGCCAGCCATTCGAGTTAATGCTGTCAATCAGATAGTCACCAATAAGGCGATCGCGGATCGAGAGTGGCTTCATCGCTAACTGAAAGCTCAGGTGATCCTGCAGGCTAGCGTCTTGGCTGCGGTTCGCTAGGAAATCAAAGTCATTCTCTGGGGCAGCCTTTGCGGGACCACCTGAATAGACGTCATCCCATTGACTGTCCACGGGCATATCGCTGGGGATATCTTTCTCCCACTTAGGCTCTGAGGCTGACTCGGTTAGTTGATAGCTATCTGGCGAGTTATCGTCACGCTGCTCGTTACTCAGCGAGTTGCTCTCGCTAGGTAATGCGGGGCTACTATCCTCTACGTCTAAGAGCGGATTGCGGTCAAGGGTGTCTTGAATCTCTGCTTGCAAATCAAGCGTTGAGAGTTGTAGTACTTTCACCGCCAGCTGAAGCTGCGGTGTCATGGTCATCTTAAGGCTGGTCTTTAATTGTAAGCTCTGTTTCATGACAAACCATCCATGAGGTAATACCCAGCACTAATACTGAAAGTTTTCACCAAGATAAAGTTCTTTTACCTTCGCGTTATTCAGAATATCGTCTTTCCCGCCATGTGCAATGATGTGGCCACCACCCACAATGTATGCTCGTTCACAAATCGCAAGCGTTTCGCGCACATTGTGATCGGTAATAAGGATGCCGATACCTTTCGAACGTACATGCTCAATAATAGACATGATCTCGTTAACGGAAATTGGATCTACGCCCGCAAAGGGCTCGTCGAGAAGAATAAATTTGGGTTCCATTGCCAGGGCACGAGCAATTTCGACCCGACGGCGTTCGCCGCCCGACAACGCAATGCCCATGGCGTCCTTGATATGCGTGATGCTGAATTCTTCGAGTAACTCATTCATCCGCTCGCGGCGCTGGCTCTGCGTGAGGTCTGCTCGATTCTCTAGGATGGCTAGAATGTTTTGGCTGACGGTAAGTTTGCGAAAAATCGACGCTTCCTGCGGTAGGTAGCCAATGCCAGAAATAGCTCGACCATGCATAGGCTGTTGAGTGATATCGAGCTCGTCAAGTTTGACGGTTCCTTTATCAGAAGGAACTAGGCCGACAATCATGTAGAAGCAGGTGGTCTTTCCGGCGCCGTTTGGCCCGAGCAGACCAACCACTTCACCGCTGCTTACTTCAATGGAGACATCGATAACAACCGGTCGCTTGTTATAACTCTTGGCGAGGTGTTTCGCGCTAAGCGTAGCCATGATTACTCCTCACTCGGTGTTTGAGCTGGTGGTTGAATGACGTGCCTAACGCCACCCGAAGCGTTCGCCGCTCCGCGTTCTAGATCGAATTCAATACGATTGGCTGAGACTTCCGAGCCTTTATTGCTGAAGAGTGCCTCACCGGTAACCACTACGAGCTTTGTTAGCAAGTCATAATCAACTTGATTGCCTTGCGCGTAAACCTCGCCAACTTCGCTAGACGGCGTATCTTTAAACGTTGCCGGCGGGCCGATAGCTAAGACTCGAACTACTTCTCCATCTTCGTAAAAAACATCGATACGCCCGGCTTCGATGATCAATGAACCCTGAATAATCTTCGCGTTACCAATGTACGAGGTAATGCCCCGTGCAACGTCTTGAGAAAAATCCTCGGAAAACATCTCAATGGGTTTGTCTCTATCCTCGGGCAGCCCGTGAGCGTTTGCAGACGAAAGAAAAACGCATATTAAAAGCAGCAGGGTGGCGTTAACGAGTAGGTTCATAATAGGTTTCAACATTGCCTTGAAGTTCGTAATACTCGCGTGCGAGCCAAAGTTTGAGACGGTCGCCGCGTGACTTTCCGAAATGACTATCAATGGTCACAGGATAAATCGCTTGAGCGAATGCTTCGTTAGGATAGTAATCAATCCGAGCGGTTTCAATCAATTGGTATTCGCCGTCACCAAGCTCTTGGAACAGTTTGACCTGTTGGTTGAGGCGAATCATATCATCTCGGCGATAAAAGGCCGCTCTTCCTGCTTGGACTTCCCAAGGGTTTAGGTCGCTTTGATCGTAAAGTTTCATGGTAGGTTGTTCAGCTACCATCAACTCGGCGGCTTCGAAATATTTGAGGTCTGGAGAGTTCAGTTGCCACTCAAGGTTGCCCACTAAGTTTGAGTAATGGCGAATCTCTGCATCCACTAGAAATAGTGAAGGTGGTACCTGCTCCGTTGGCGCAGGTTGAGCTTGTTCGACTTGGTTTGCAATCAAAAGCAAGTAGATGGCAGTGCAGCCAACTAAGAAACCGATGACGACTTTAGCACGCTGACTGATCACAGCCACTTTTCCAGGACGCTGTCATAGCGGCCTTGTGCTTTCAAGATCATATCGGCAACTTCGCGGAATGCGCCTTCACCACCACGGCGCTCAGTAATGTAGTCGGCATGGTCTTTAACCGCGCCGTCAGCGTTTGCTACCGCGATGCCAAGTCCAACGCGGCGAATACAAGCTAAGTCTGGCCAATCGTCACCAACATAGGCAACTTGAGATGGCGCTAACTGTCGTTCCGCGAGCATTTCACTGAGCGGGACCCATTTATCCTCACGGCCTTGAATGATGGTTTTGATGCCTAAATCGGCAGCACGTTTTAGCACCATGTCGCTAGTGCGCCCGGTAATGATAGCAACTTCGATACCCTCAGACTGCAAGAGCTTGATGCCGTGGCCGTCTAGGGTGTTGAAGTTTTTGAACTGCTCACCTTGAGCAGTGAACATCAGCTGCCCATTAGTGAGCACACCGTCAACATCCGTGACCACGAAGCGTATTTGCTGCGCAAGTTCATTCGCATTCATTAGGCGACTCCTGCTTTGAGAAGATTATGCAGATGAACCACTCCCACCACTTCATTATTATCGGTGACCACCAAGCTAGTAATTTGCCAGTCTTCCATGAGTGCGAGTGCCTCGGCCGCGAGCATGTTCGGGCCAACCGTTTTGCATTCGGTTGACATGACTTCCGACAGCGCTACCGGCATGACGCGATCATAGTGATCCATCGCGCGGCGGAGGTCTCCATCGGTGAAAATACCTTTGAGCGTCCCGTTGTCTAGCACTAAGGTCATACCAAGGCCTTTGCTGGTAATCTCAAAGAGTGCATCGCGGACGGAGGTAGAGGGTGAACAGACGGGTAGGTCGTCGTCACCATGCATGACATCGCTGACTTTTAATAAAAGCTTTCGCCCCAGTGCTCCGCCAGGATGAGAAAAAGCAAAGTCCTCGGCGCTGAAGCCTCGAGCTTCCAGGAGCGCGATGGCTAGCGCGTCACCCAAGACCAATTGTGCCGTAGTGCTTGAGGTTGGCGCCAGGTTGAGTGGGCAGGCTTCCGTATCAACGCCACTATTCAGTGGTGCATCGGACGCTAGCGATAGCGTTGAAGAGAGGTTGCCGGTCACACTGATAAGCTTAATACCAAGGCGCTTGATAAGTGGCAGTAGCGAAACGACTTCAGCAGTTGTGCCGCTATTACTGAGCGCTAAGACAACATCGTCTTCGGTCATCATTCCCAAGTCGCCGTGGCTCGCTTCGGCGGGATGAACAAAGAAGGCAGGTGTGCCCGTTGAGGCGAGCGTAGCCGCTACTTTTTTACCAATATGGCCAGACTTGCCCATGCCAGTCACAATGACTCGGCCGGAGCAGTTCATCACGATGTCACAGGCGGTGGAGAAATTATTGTTTAGACGGCTCAGAAGGCCGCTAACCGCTTTAGCTTCAAGGTCTATGGTTCGCTTTGCAGAGGCAAGGTGATCAATGGTCATAAACGTCCTTAAACAAGAAAGTAATAGTAGGCACAGAATGAGCTTAACATAACCACGCCAAAGCTTCTGCCTAGCTTACTGCCGCGGCGTTTCAATGTGAGTGCGCAGGCGATGACAAGCAACGCGGTTAAGCCAGCCATGACATAGTAGTCACGTGACAGAATATCTGGGTCAATGGCCAATGGCCCGACAACGCCAGGAATGCTCGCTACGGCGATGATATTAAAAATGTTTGAGCCAATAATATTGCCGAGTGCGATGTCGTGATGACCTTTCAGTGCACTGGCGACTGACGCCGCAAGTTCGGGGAGGCTGGTCCCTACCGCCACAATCGTCAAGCCAATAAGGAGCTCGCTGACTCCCAGCGTGAGCGCGACGCCCTTAGCGCCCCAAACCAGTGTATTGGCGCTGCCAATCAGAATGGCCAGACTAACGATAAACCAGGCAAACGTCTTGAACCCTTCGCTGCGTTCAATTTCTTCTTGTTCTACCCCGGTTTGAGTTCGCGATACCAGCCAGAGAAAAACAGGTATAAGTAACAGGAGAATCAATCCCTCGAGTCGGCTAAGCTCGCCGTTAAAGATGAATAACCCAAGGAGCGCGGTAACGCCCACCAGAAAGGGTGCTTCCATCTTGAATAACTGTTTCGCAATGGGAATGGGGGCAACAATAGCGGTAATGGCCAACACCAGCGCAATGTTGGCCACGTTTGATCCTAAAGCATTACCCATTGCGAGGCTTCCAGAGTCACTCAGGCTCGCGCTTAGCGCGACCAGTACCTCAGGCGCAGACGTGCCCAAGGAGACAATGGTTAAACCAATGGTCATGGTTGACATACCTAGGTTTTTGGCAATAGAAGCGGAGCTTGCTACGAATCGGTCTGCACTCCAAATGAGTCCGGCAAAACCGAGTAGGATGGCAAGTGTTTGATAGATGATTTCTGTTGACATAAAAGCAGGTACTACAACGTATGATTAGATGAACTTGTAATTTTAAACTCAGAACGAGTTAATGTCAGTAGAATTCGGTGCCCTTTCATTGGAACTTACCCCTAGTAGCGGTAGAATGGCATCAGCAGAGATAGGAAGCTTGAGTTATGAAGCGTTTGCAAATTGTATTACTAGCACTGTGTGCACTGTTGGTTAACACCGTAGTGGCAGAAGAACTGTCGGCAGATGAAGCGGTAGCCAAAATGACTAACGACGTCATTGAGGTGGTCATGGAAGCTAAGGAGAATGGTAATGATCTAGATGGCTTTATGCCGCGTCTAGACCAATTAATGACCTATTACGCAGACTTCGATTGGATTGCCGCCCAAATCATGGGGCGTTATCGTCAGGGTGCCTCGCCCGAGCAGATCACCCGCTTTGGAAGTCGTTTCAGGTCGGTCATGATTTCTACCTATGCAAAAAGCTTTTTAGCCTATAACGGCGAGCGCGTCACCACCTTACCGGTAGAAGAGCGCTATGCTGGCGAGCGAAGAGTGCCTGTTCGACAAACTGTCGAGGGGATCGCTGGCGGTTTAAACGTTATCTACACTATGGGGCAGCGTTCAGACGGCCGTTGGGTCATGTTGAATTTACGTGTTAATGGTGTGAATTTAGGGCAGACCTACAATCAACAATTTTCGCGAATGATGACGGAGTTCAACTCCGTTGACGCGGTAATCGATAACTGGGGGCAATAAGCCTATCCAGACCAGAGGATATTATGGAAGCAGAACAAGTTAAAGAAATCGTCGTGGCGGCTTTTCCTGAAGCGCAGGTCGACGTAGGTCGTGACGGCAGTCATTACTCAATTCGCGTGGTAAGTGAGAGCTTTGCGGGTATGACACCAGTTAAAAAGCAGCAGAGTGTATACGCTTGCTTGAATGAACACATTGCTTCCGGTGCGCTTCATGCACTGCATATTCAAGCGCTGACACCAGCACAATGGGCTGCAAAACAAGGCTGAACTATGGATAAGTTTAAGGTTTATGGACCAACAAAGATTGCGGGAACAGTAGCGGTATCGGGAGCTAAAAATGCGGCGTTGCCCATCATGGCTGCGGCACTGCTGCCCAATGGCGCGCTGACCTTAAGCAACGTTCCTCAGTTAAATGACATCCGAACCCTTGCTAAGCTCATAGAGTGCCTAGGTGCTCGGGTGGAGTTGGACGGGAATGTCGCCAAAGTGGATGCCACAGCAGTCGATAAAATAGTCGCGCCCTATGAGCTGGTAAAAACCATGCGAGCAAGCATTCTGGTGTTAGGGCCGCTGCTTGCGCGTCTTGGTAAGGCCGAAGTTTCCTTCCCGGGTGGCTGCGCAATCGGCAGCAGACCTGTAGATCTGCATCTTAAGGGATTCGAAGCTATGGGTGCAAAGATTGATATCCGAGATGGCTATATTGTTGCCGAGGCGCCCGCCCAGGGCTTGAAGGGTGCGGATATTCATTTTGATGTGGTGTCCGTTGGCGCCACGGAAAATCTGGTAATGGCTGCTACGCTGGCTAACGGTCGAACCATTCTTCGTAATGCTGCACGAGAACCTGAAGTCGTCGACCTGTGCCATTTCTTAAATGCGATGGGTGCTCAGGTGAGTGGCATTGGTACCGAAACGCTCGTTATCGATGGCGTTGAGGCGCTGCATGGCTGTGAATATCGAGTTGTTGCTGATCGTATCGAGGCGGGAACCTTTCTCGTGGCTGCGGCCGCAACACGTGGCAGTATTACCTTGCTAGATGCAGCACCTGAAACCATGGATGTCGTGTTATTCAAGCTGCGCGAAGCTGGGGCAGATATCCAGATAGACGGCACCACCATCCATCTGACTATGAACAACAAGCGGCCGAAGGCGGTAAGCTTCGTCACCGCGCCTCATCCAGAGTTTCCCACCGATATGCAGTCGCAATTTTTGGCGATGAATGCGGTGGCGGAAGGTACTGCAGAGGTAGTTGAAACTATCTTTGAAAACCGCCTCGTAGCAGCGCAAGAAATGAATCGAATGGGCGCTCAAATTCTGCTCGAGTCAAATACCGCTAAGGTCACTGGGGTTGAATCACTGAGTGCAGCGCCAGTGATGGCTACGGACTTGCGAGCGTCGGCGAGTTTAGTCATCGCAGGTTTATTAGCCAGCGGCGAAACCTTAATCGATCGTATTTATCACATCGACCGTGGTTATGAATCGATTGAAACAAAATTTGCTCAGCTCGGAGCACGCGTAGAACGCATCAAATAATTTGATGCGTTCATTACTGGGGGATAAATGAGCACCATTACAATTGCCTTGACCAAAGGCCGGATTCTTAAAGAAACGCTACCTCTTCTTGCCAAAGCTGGCATTGAGCCTATCGAAGATATTTACACCAGTAGAAAGTTAGTCTTTGCTACCAACCGCCCTGATATCCAATTATTGATACTTCGCGGTGTTGACGTACCAACCTATGTCCGCTTTGGTAGTGCCGATATCGGTATCTCGGGTAAAGATATTTTATTAGAAATCGACAATAGTGATTTCTATGAACCGCTTGATTTAGGGATTGCGACTTGCGATTTGATGACGGCGGCAAAAAAAGGTTCGGCAGTTCAAACTGGACGCATTCGCGTGGCTACAAAATACCTCAAGGTAGCGGAACAATTCTACGCTGAGCAGGGCCGCCAGGTAGATCTTATCAAGCTCTACGGAGCAATGGAGTTGGCGCCAATTTTGGATTTGGCGGACGAGATTGTCGATATCGTGGATACCGGGAACACCCTCAAGGCTAACGGCCTAGAACCCCGCGAGTTTATTTGCCATGTCAGTTCCCGAGTGATTGTTAATCGTGCCTCGATGAAAACGAAGCATAGAGCCGTTACTGCCATTATCGATGCATTGCGCGAGGCTATTACTCAGTGAACATGAAGATCAAGCAACTAGATAGTGCTCAGGACAACTTTCAAGCTCAACTGGCTGATCTTTTAGCGTGGGAAGCCACGAATGACGATCAGTTAGACCTCGCGGTGCGAAATATTATTAGTTCGGTTCGAAGAGACGGGGATGAGGCGCTGATTGCCTTGAGTAATCAATTCGACAATACCGATTTTACTGATGCCAGTAGTTTCGAGATCCCTATGGCTGTCTGCCACGACGCACTCGCTAATTTGGATGATCAGGTTCGCGCGGCGCTTGAGTTGGCGGCTGAGCGAATTCGTACTTATCATGGTCATCAACTTGCAGAGAGTTGGACCATCACCGACGACTATGGCAGCTCACTTGGACAGCAAGTAACGCCGCTGGAGCGCGTGGGTATCTACGTTCCGGGAGGCAAGGCTTCCTACCCCTCATCGGTGCTTATGAATGCCTTGCCGGCCCAGGTTGCCGGGGTGGACGAAATCATCATGGTGAGTCCAACACCTAGCGGTGAGCTAAATCCGCTGGTGATGGCTGCCGCTGCACTAGCCGGAGTGAGCCGCTTCTTTGCCATTGGTGGTGCGCAGGCCGTGGCGGCACTTTGTTATGGCACCGCTACGGTTCCGAAGGTTGATAAAATTGTTGGCCCAGGAAACCGCTTTGTTGCCGCTGCCAAACGTCAGGTATTCGGCCGTGTTGGTTTGGATATGATTGCAGGGCCTTCGGAAATTTTAATCATTGCTGATGAGACGGTTTCTCCGCAGTGGTTAGCGGCCGATCTTTTCGCTCAAGCTGAGCACGATGAATTGGCGCAATCCATACTTATCAGCCCGAACCCCGAAGTGTTATCGGCGGTCCAACAGGCGTTGAATGAGCTCATTGATACCATGCCTCGCCAAGCTATTATTCGCGCCTCAATTGAAGGGCGTGGAGCTTTGATTCAGGTAGCCTCACTCAACGAAGCCGTGGAGTTGGCGAATCAAATAGCGGCCGAACATTTAGAACTCGCCTTTAAAAACGCCGATCAATGGGTGTCGAAAATCCGTCATGCTGGAGCGATTTTTGTTGGCGGCTATACGCCTGAAGCTTTCGGAGATTACTGCGCAGGACCTAATCACGTCCTGCCAACATCGGGTACGGCACGCTTTTCGTCACCGCTGGGAGTTTATGACTTTCAGAAGCGAAGTTCTGTGATTAATGTGAGTGCCGATGGCGCTAAGATTTTAGCGGATTGTGCCGGCTTACTGGCCGACCACGAATCGCTTTCCGCTCACGCGCTCTCCGCGCGACTGAGAAAAGAGGGTTAAGTCGTGTCGCGAATAAAACGAGTTATCCGCCCGGAATTGTTGGCGCAATCTGCTTATCATGTACAGAGTAGCCAGGGTTTGCTGAAGCTTGACGCCATGGAGAGCCCATTCAAACTGAGCGGCGAATTGTTGCAGCAATGGCTGCAAGCCATCTCGAGTACTTCATTAAATCGCTACCCAGACCCAACAGCGGGCAAGGCAGCGAAGCGATTCGCCGAGGTTTTTGCTTTGGCCGAGGATGAGGGGATTTTGTTTGGTAATGGCTCCGATGAGTTGTTGCAGATACTCATCCAAGCCGTTGCCGCCGATGGCACTAAGGTGCTGGCACCGTCGCCATCATTTGTGATGTATGAGACGCTGTGCCTTTGGAATCGTATTGAATTTGTTGGTGTGGATCTGAACGCTGATTTTTCTTTGAATATGCCGGCAATGTTGGAGCAGATAAACACCCATCAACCGGCGCTTATTTTCTTGGCGCAGCCTAATAACCCAACGGCTAACAACTGGGCCGTAGAAGATCTTCAGGCTATTGTTGAGTGTGCAGAGGGACTCGTTGTTATTGATGAGGCTTATTATGCCTACAGTGACCGCCATCACCTTGAGTGGATTCGCCGTTACGATAACGTCGTCATTGTGCGAACGTTATCAAAGCAGGGCTTTGCAGGAATCCGTTTGGGAATGCTTATTGCTAAGCAAGCGTGGTTGGATGAGTTCAATAAAGTCCGCATGCCCTACAATATCAATGTGCTCACTCAAGCAACGGCTGAGTTTGTAGCCGATGCCTGGGAACCTTTAGGTCTTGAAGCAGGGCAGCTTGCCGAAAATCGCCAGGAGTTAAGTGATTCACTCGTTGAACTTGGTCTTGAGGTTTTCCCGTCACAGGCCAACTTTTTAGTGGTGCGAACAGCTCACGAGGGCGCTTTACTTTGTAATGAGCTGAAGGCGCGCGGGGTGCTGATTAAAAACCTCTGTGGCACTCACCCGCTGTTCAAACATTGTGTCCGTATCACGGTTTCTAGTATTTCCGATAACACTCTGTTGTTGTCGGCGATTGAAAGTAGTTTGGAGAATTTGACCTCCTAAACTAATCGTTGGCGTAGACATCCTCAGCTGCGCCAGCGATAGCCCTGTGCATAGATTGTCTCGATAGCGCTGAAGTCTGAATCAAGTAGCTCAAACTTACCGCGAATGCGTTTAATGTAAGAGGTGATGGTTGCGTCATCAACGGTCATATTAGCCGCATACATCAGGGCGTCTTTTGACTTAACGTGTCCAGGTCTTTCCGCAAGTGCCTTCACTAAATAAAATTCGGGCACTTTTAAGTCAACAAGCTGGTCTTGCCACCAAACCTGAAGGCTTTTATCGTTGATTCGTAAACTGCCAACCGTAATCTCATCGCTAGTATCGGACTGACCCTGAGCAAGAATTTCGAAACGTTGGATAAGGTTTCTAACTCTTACTCTGAGATGTTCAAGACCAATGTCTTTGGTTAAGTAATCATCGGCACCCAAATGAAGACCGGCTACTTTGTCGAAGTCGCTATCTCGGTGAGTAAGAAAAATGATGGGGATTGTTGGAGCGCTATCGCGTAATTTTCGCAGCAGTTGAAAGCCTCCATCGCGTTCGTCGTCTAGGCCAACATCCAGCATAATTAGATTCGGCAATTCATCTAGAATCCCCGCTTCGGCGGTTTGGCGATTAGGATAGTGAACAACTTTGAAGCCATCCTGTTCAAATAAATCGCGATAATTGCTGGCAAGCGTTGGTTCGTCCTCGACGATGGCGATGGTCTTAGCCATAATGAATCTCCCTGAATGACCAATTAAGAGGCTGCGATGAAAATTGCCTATGGAATCATTTTTAGACTGTTATTACTGATAGCGGTGATCTGGCAACTTACCAATCTCTCCGATGGTATCACGATAAATGCCGTGCTCGTATTGCTAATTTTTCTGGTGCCTGAATGCCAATTACAATGGGCAAGGCGCTTCGCCACAGCCCCTATTCTAACTGAGAAATCACCCATTGCGATGCTTGTGCTGGGGCTCTTGTACATGGGAGTACTCCTAACCACGGATGAGACCTATACGGGAACTGTACCCAGTATTGTTGCCATATTGGGCTATGTACTCTTTGTTAAGTGGGTGCAGAGTGTGCAGTTTAACGGCCCGCTGAACAAAACGTTAGCGTTACCGGAATTTCTGCAAGGCTATCGACAGGTTTGGATCTTACACGGCCCGTCTAATGCCTATGATTGGCCAATATGGCGCGCAGTGGCTAGCGCTGAAGATGTTGCACTGTTGTGCGTTAACGCTGGTAGCTGGTCTTCAGAGCGAGTCCGCGATGACGAAGCGGTGCAGCAGTTCATTAAGCAGTTAGGCGGTGATAGTTTTCCGCCGGGTGGCGGCATGCGGTTGGACATCGAAGCAGGTCGCATCACCAACGTAGTACGTGAGGCTAGCAAGCGGGTGCGACCGAGCTTATCGTAAACTGGGGCTGTGTTTAGCGAAATTTAGTTGCTGATATTGTCATGCGAATTTAGTTACCCATATTGTCACGAGATATAGTCACTATGCCTATAATTCAGTCACGCCAAGGTCGTATATCGTTGTAAGTCACGCTATACTGCGGCGCATCTCAACATGCACGGGAGCAGTTACATGTATCAGTTGGTTTTGGTTCGTCACGGTCAAAGTACTTGGAATAAAGAAAATCGTTTTACTGGCTGGAAAGATGTCCCGCTATCAGAGCGCGGATTGGACGAAGCTAAGAAAGCGGGCCAGATGCTAAAGGCAAAGGGTATCGAGTTCGATACGGTTTTTACTTCCGTGTTGCGCCGTGCAATTATCACTTCGAACAATATCCTTGAAGAGATGGACCTAAGCTGGCTTCCAGTTCAGCGTAATTATCGTCTTAATGAACGTCATTACGGCGGTCTCCAGGGACTTGATAAATCTGAAACGGCGGCAAAGCATGGCGAAGAGCAGGTACTGATCTGGCGTCGTAGTTTTGATACCCCACCTCCAGCAATGTCAGTAGATGACCCTGAGCACCCATGTAATGATCCTCGCTATGCAGGCCTTGACGCTCGCGCATTACCGAATGCGGAAAGCCTAAAGTGCACTATCGATCGAGTTTTACCCTATTGGCATGATGCCATTGCCCCGGCTTTGAAAGCCGGGAAGAAGCCACTAGTTGTTGCTCACGGCAACAGCCTTCGTGCCTTGGTTAAGTACCTTGAGAACTATTCCGATGAAGCGATAATGGGCATCAATATTCCAACCGGAATGCCGTTGTTGTACACCTTAGACGAAAACTTCCAGGTAGTGTCTAGTGAGTATGTTGGTGATCCTGAAGAGGTTGCTAAGCTGATGGCAGAAGTTGCCGCGCAGGGTAAAGCCAAGTAAGTTTCAAACACTGAAATGCTTGACGAGAAAAGGGCTGCCATGAGGTAGCCCTTTTTTGTTGGGCTAGCGGGCTAACTGAGTCACCAGTCCGTAGTTAGCATTCGGCATTCGACATTCAGCATTCAGCATTCAGTAGTCGGTAGTCGGTAGTCGGTAGTCGGTAGTCGGTAGTCGGTAGTCGGAATTTGCGAGTGATGACTCGTGAGCCAAAGTGCTGCAGTGCCGAGCAATCTCAGCCCTGATAGTATTCAGTACCACTCACACGATATTTCTTTGAGACCCTATTTAGTCTGGAGATCAAAAGTAGCCCTGCAGCCGTTAGGCCGGCAACGAAGCCCATCCAGAAGCCGCTGGCCTCCCAGGATGTCCCAGTGATATTCCCAAGGCTGAGTGACCAACTTACGGTAAAGCCCACTCCCCAGTAACTGAGAATCTGAATCACCATGGGGATTCGGGTGTCTTTATAACCACGTAGTGCGCCCACCGAAATGATCTGTACCGCATCGATAATTTGGAATGCCGCCGAGAAAAATAGTAGATTACGCGCAATGGTGAGTACCGTTGGATCGCTGGTGTAAAGGGCAACGATGCCGTCCTTAAACACCAAGGTTGCCGTGGCTGTAATAACGGCAATAGAGCAGCTCATTGCAATGGTGAGAAAGCTAGCGTAGCGAGCTTGGTCTAGGTCTCCCTGGCCAATCAGATGCCCAACGCGAATGCAAATTGCCATGCTCATCCCGTAGGGAATCATGAAGATCATACTCGCCATGTTTAGCGCAATCTGGTGAGCTGCTACGGTGTCTGAGCCGAAGGGAACCAACAGAATAGCGACTACAGCAAAGAAGCTGACCTCGGCACAAAAACCGATGCTTGAAGGGAGGCCTACTTTGACAATGTCAGCGATTGTTTGCCGATGAGGGCCTTCCGCTTTCAGGGTGTCCCAGATGTGGTCATAGCTCTTGCTGAAACGGAGATGAACCAGTAGGCCTAAACCGGTTAGCCAGTATATGGTGGCGGTAGCGATGCCGCAGCCAATACCGCCAAAACCTTCACTATCACCCACACCAAATACCAACACATAGTCCAGCACGATATTGGCGAAGAAGGCCAGAATGTTCACAATCATCGGCGCTTTGGTGTGTCCATTCGCTTCGCAGAAGCATCTAAGTACGGTAGCAAAAGCTAGGCCGGGCACGCCGAAGGCAATGGCAAAGAGGTAGCCATCGGTCACGCGATCTACTTCTGGCGCCTCGCTAAAATCAAAGAGCTGAGGGAGAAGCCAGTAGATCATGGCAATAATGACCACGGAACTAAAAATGCCTAACCAGCAGCCCTGCACAAGTTTGCGACCGAGTAAACGCCAATCCGAAGCGCCGAAGGCTTGCGCCATAAACGGTGATACGCCCGATAGTACACCCAGCAGAAGAACTAAGAGTGGATGCCAGAGTCCTGCCGCCACGGCAATACCTGCCAGGTCATCAGTACCATACTGACCGGCCATGAAAGTATCGGTGACCGACATACCAATGAGGGCCACCTGAGAGATGATAAGGGGGATGCCGAGGTGAAACAGCCGTTTCCCTTCGGTAATCGCTTTGATTCGAGGCACGTTGTTCTCTTAAACGTCAATCTTAGGTGAAGGGATTATAGATTTAGAATGGCGAGCGCGCGCCAAGTAATTCGTCGATAACCCAAATACGGTCTTGGCCAAAAAGCATTTCGCCGTTGGCGAACATAGTTGGTGCGCCAAAGATACCTCTACCTATAGCGGCCTGTGTTGCAGAATCCAGTTGATCACCGTAATGGTCATCTTTTGCGTCATCAACCCATTTGCTAGGAAGATCACTTGCCTCGAGCACCTGCTTGAAAACTGATTCGTCGGCTAAGTTCTTGCCGTCGCTCCACATGGCTTCGAAGAGGGCGTGGGTATACTCCGCCAAGGCGCTATTTTCTTTGGCAACGAAGGCCGCTTTCATGATGAGCTTGGTGTCTATAGGAAAATGCGGATTGAGCGTGAAGTTAACACGATAGCGATTGGCATAACGATCAATATCACGGCGCAGATACTTGGCTTTGGCCGCTACTTTTCCGGGAGATAGATTGCCGGTTTCATTGAAGACGTCAGCCAGTGCTACCGGCATAAGAATAAGCTGAGCATCATATTCGCTGACAAGCTGATTGAGTCGGTGCCAAGCTAGATAGCTAAATGGGCTGGCGATATCGTAGTAAAATTCGATTTGTTGACTCATGATTATCCCTCTTAAGTGGAGCTTGTCTAACTGTAGCATGTTACTGCTAATCCCTCGTTGGTGCCAACGATTAAGCGCATGGTGTTGTGGTAATTTACATCGGCAGTGTTACGGATTTTGTCTGTCAGCGTATTCACGCTAAAATGGTGTTTTTAGTAATGGGATACTAACTCCGTGACAGCGCTTGTTGATGTACAACTTCAGCCAGAGAAAATCTGGTCATTCTTTGCCGAACTCACTCAAATTCCTCGTCCGTCTAAGCACGAGCAAGCCGTTATTGACTGGATCGTGGCTTTTGCCGAGGCGCGAGAGCTAGCTTGGGAACAGGATAGTATTGGCAATGTAATTGTTCGTAAGTCGGCGATGCCGGGCTGCGAACATCTTCAAACGGCAATTCTACAGAGCCATATTGATATGGTCCCGCAGAAAAACGCGGAGACTAAGCATGACTTCCTTGTTGACCCCATTAAAGCCTACGTTGACGGTGATTGGGTAAAAGCTGACGGCACCACGCTAGGCGCCGACAATGGTATGGGTGTGGCGGCGATGATGGCGGTGCTGGATGCCAGCGACATCCAGCATGGACCCATTGAGGCGCTGTTTACTATTGATGAAGAAGCGGGAATGACCGGGGCGATGAACTTAGATCCCGGTATGCTTAAGGGCAGCCTGCTGTTCAACCTTGACACCGAAGATGATGGCGAGCTGTATGTGGGCTGTGCCGGTGGCGTAGATGTGAATGTGGATTTTGATTACGAGCCCCTTGAGGTGCCGGCAGACGTTAACGCCTGGCAGCTCTCTGTCAAAGGACTGTTGGGTGGGCATTCAGGGGTGGACATTCATCTTACTCGAGGTAATGCCAATAAGCTCTTGAATCGGGTTATCCGCAAGCTTCTTCAAGCAGGAATTGAGCTGAATGTTGCTGATATTAAGGGTGGTAGTCTTCGTAATGCAATTGCTCGCGAAGCTTTCGCGACCTTGCTAGTCCCAGATTTTCAGGAAGATGAGCTGATTACGGTATTGGATGAAATCGCCGAGGAAATCGCCGCCGAATGGCAACTGGCAGAGCCTAATCTGTCAATTACCGTGGTCCCCACGAAATCACCCGCTGACTATATCCCACTCGATGATATCCTGAGGTTGCTTCGAGCCATTGATGCTACGCCACACGGCGTGACGAAGATGAGCGTGAGTTTGCCGGGGATTGTGGAAACCTCTAACAATTTGGGTGTTATTCGCGCTGGCAAATCAAAGATTAAGGTACGCTGTTTGGTTCGCAGTCTAATGGACTCAGCTCGCGACGAATTCTGTGAAGAGGTGGCGGCAGGGTTCTATCTGGCTGGGGCCAACGTTAGTTTCACGGGGGCTTATCCAGGCTGGGCGCCAAAGATGGATTCGCCGTTGCTGAAGGCAATGAGCGACACCCACGAAGACCTGTTTGGTTTTGCTCCAAAGGTAAAGGTCATTCATGCGGGACTTGAGTGTGGCATATTGGGAGCCATCTATCCGAATTGGGATATGATTAGTTTCGGCCCAACTATTCGAGGAGCTCACTCGCCCGATGAGCGAGTGGAGATTGCGGCAGTAGCGCGTTTCTGGGATTTACTCAAAGCGGCGCTGGAGCGAGTACCCGCAGCCTGATTAGCCATGATCGCTCCGGCGAGCTGAGTTAGCTCGTCGTAGTGAGTCGATGCTGTAGAACACTAAGCCCGTCCAAATACAGGCAAAGGTGAGGAGCATGCTGACGCTCAAAGTTTCTCCGTAAACCAAAATGGCCAACAGGAAGGTCATAGAGGGCGCAACGTATTGGAAGAAGCTTAATACCGTGAAAGGCATGCGGTTTGCGGCCGCGGTGAATAGCAGTAATGGCACCGCCGTTAGCACGCCAGCTAGGGGCAGCAGCCAAGTCGCCGAAGTAGATTGGCCAAAGACCATGTCACCCGAGTGGAAAAGATAGCCTAAATAGCCAATGGCTAAAGGCAGCATCAGTAAGGTTTCCACGAACAGCCCCACTCTCGCCTCAACGGGCCGTTTCTTCTTAATGATCCCGTAGCCACCGAAGCTCAGTGCCAACACAAGTGTGACCCAAGGTAGGTAACCAACCTGAAAGATTTGAATACTCACGCCAACAAAGGCTAGCGCGAAGGCGAGCCATTGGATAGGGCGCATTCGCTCCCCGAGTAACAGCATGGCTAGGAAACAATTGATGATTGGATTGATGTAGTAGCCGAGGCTGGTTTCAAGAATTCGACCGTCATTCACAGCCCAAATGAACACCAGCCAGTTTAGGGCGATAAACGCGGAGCTACCCATTAGCCACTTTAGCGTCTTCCAATCACTCAAAGCTCGCCAAACCTGTCGCCATTCTTTGACAATGCTGGCGATGATGGCCAAAAAGATTACGCTCCACACCACACGGTGAGCTAAGATTTCAAGCGCGCCAGTGTCCGCAATCCACTTAAAGTAGACGGGTAACAACCCCCATAATAGGTAGGCTCCGAATGCGGCAATTACACCTTGTTTGTTGGCATTGACCATTTACAATTGTTCCAAAAGCTGAGTTTGGCAGTGTAATTGCCAAGATGCGTTTAACCAACCTTAATCCTATCATTTAGAGGTAAATGTGAATAAGTCCGAGCAGTATCAAGAAACGCTAAGAAGAATCCAAGCCGTTTGTGCCGGCGAGACGGACCTGATAGCACTGCTGTCCACCATTTGCTGCGAGCTCCATCAGAGCTTTGATTACTACCACTGGACTGGGTTTTATCGCACGGTAGCGCCTCAGCAATTGAAGGTGGGCCCATACCAAGGCGGACACGGCTGCCTTGATATTCACTTTGATCGGGGGATTTGCGGCGCGGCGGCCAAACAAGCCGAAACCCAACTTGTTGAAGATGTCCACGCTCGTGCTGACCATATTGCCTGCGCCTCAACAACGAACTCTGAAATCGTGGTGCCGGTAACGAATCAGAACGGCCAAGTGATAGCCGTGTTAGATGTAGATTCAGATGATCCAGCCGCTTTTGATGAAATCGATCAACAGTATCTAGAGCAGCTTTGCCAGTGGATTGGTGAGCTATTGGGCACGCGAGAGTATCTCATTTAGGGAGGAGTCATGAGTCTTTACCACGCCAGATGGCAAGCGGAAAAGCCGGTTAGCCAATTATTGATAGTACACGGAGTTGGCGAGCATATTCATCGCTACGAAGCGCTTGCTAAGAAGCTTAACCAAGCGGGTATCTCCGTTTACGGCTTTGACCAGCTTGGTCATGGTCGTTCTGAGGGCGCTCGGGGTCATATTAATAGTTGGCGTGACTATCGTGATCCAGTTGAAGCCACCGTTAAAGCGTTGAAAGACGAATCGGATTTGCCGCTGTTTGTTTGGGGGCACTCTATGGGAAGCCTGGTAGTCTTGGACTGGTGGCTGTCGTCAACGCAAACAATAAACGGCCTTGTGGTCAGCGGAACCCTGTTGGCGGCTAAAGCAAGCTGGTGGCGGATTGCTGCGGCTAAACTGCTGTCATCAATCACCCCTAAGCTCAGTTTGCCGTTGGGCCTCTCGGCTGAGGAAATATCAACTCAGAAGGAAGTGGTGAGTGATTACCTCGCAGACCCCTTAGTTCATGGAATAGTTTCCGCTAGGTGGGGTAATGAACTACTAAAAACTTTGGCTGAGGTGAACACCCAATTATCACTAATTGATGTGCCTACTTTGATAGGCCATGGCGCCGATGATGCGATCAACGAGGTGGAGTCGTCTTATCGCTTATCTTCGTCGGTGGCAGGTCAGAAACAATTAGAGGTATACCCTGGCGTGCGGCATGAGGTACACAATGATAGCTCACGCGAACACTGGCAAGAGCAGCTAGTGAATTGGTGTACTAGGGCTCATAAGTGAAGCGCGTTGGTGTTGGGTGTTAGTCCAGATAGTAAAGACGAAAAAAAGGCGCAGTGAATAAATCGTTGCGCCAAACAGAGAGAAGTTAAATTTGTGTAACAAGGACTCCACCTAAGGAGTCCAAAGTTGAATTACTGTTACCTGCTACCTACGAAGGCATACTGGTATATTCCGGTCCAATACCAATACTCCAAACAATCACACTAGCTACCTTCATGATAACGAGGAGCACCAAGCCCACCGTCATCACGGAAGACGAGAACATGAACGCACGTTCTTTGGGGATTTTCATGAGAATTGGCATGCCCTCGTAACAGAGGTAGACCGCCCAGGCGATACCGGCTATGGCCACCGTTGCGCAGAGCCAGAGGTGTGGGTAAACAAAAACGAGGCCAGACAGAAAGACGGGCGTCATCAGGAATACTGCCATGGTCATTCCTCTACCGGTTTCCATCTCTTTTTCGGCAAAGGTCTCGGTCATCCAATTAATGAATTCACCTAACATGTATACCACGCCTAAATTGGCGACGTATGAAACCGCTGCTAAACTCGCGGCGCTCTCTTGGGTGAGGTACATGTGATTACCATTGAATGCCCAGCCAATTTCAGTCACGCCATAGAACGTTGCTAAGACGGGGATCAATGCAAGAATTGGGACGTGTGTTAAGAACACGCTGAGTTTGTTTTCTTTTTCACTGCGAATCTGAGCCCATTCTTGATCTGGATGGGTCAGGATGCCTACAGTGTGATTTAACAGCTTCATAGGTCACTCCTCGATGTTATTAGCTCTATATTTAAAGACTAGTTCAAAAAACGAGGAGTGCGAGGTGAAATAACATGAAAAAAATTGTGGTTTTTACGGGGCTGATTAGCGCGCTTTGATCTCCGGGTAAAATCGTTGAGCAACTCGATACGGATAGACATAGCTACTCTCGCCGTCGCGAATTCGTCGCTGTATTTCCTGCCAGGTCTGCCGTTGATAAAGGTCGGAATGAAACGCCTCGAAGGCTTTTTTGGCATGAGGGTTACCGCTGAAGAAATAGCTGAACTCCTCAGGAAATACGTCATTCTCGCCTACTGAATACCACGGAGCCGATGACATCTCGTCGCGAGCATTTCGCGGTGGCGGGATATCGCGGAAGTTACACTCATCCAAAAAGCAAATTTCATCATAATCGTAAAAAATGACTCGACCGTGGCGTGTCACCCCAAAATTTTTAAGTAACATGTCTCCTGGGAAGATATTCGCACCGGCAATTTCGCGAATCGCGTTACCGTAATCTTCCATGGCGTTGTTGATGGCGTCAACGGGCTGGCTATTTACAAACAGGTTGAGCGGTTCCATCCGCCTCTCAATGTAAAGATGTTTAATTAAGACTCGGTTATCTTTGAGCTCTACGGTTGCTGCGCATTCACGCAGGAGCTCCGCCAGACAGTCAGGGTCGAATTCCTGCTGTTCGAACCAGAAATTATTAAACTCCTGCGTATCGGCCATTCGGCCCGCTCGATCATGACGGCTAACCAAACGATATTTTGCTTTGACCTGCGCTCGCGTCACGGATTTTGGTGGACGAAAGCGGTCCTTGATGATTTTAAAGACCACATCGTAACTTTCTAAGGTGAACACACTCATTACCATCCCGCGAGTACCAGCCGCCATCACGAGCTGGTCATCTGACGTTTCACTATGACCGACGAAATTACGGACGAACTCAGTTTTGCCGTGCTTAATGAAGCCGAGGCTAGTGTAGAGCTCGTAGCGGTGCTTTTCGGGCATAATTGTATGCAAAAAATTTACGTAGGCTTGTGGAATTGGGGCATCAACCATGAAGTGAGAGCGGGTAAAACTAAAGATAACACTAACATCGTCAGAATTGATGATCGCCGCGTCGACAAAGACACCTTCACTAGGGATGTTCGAGATGGGAAGCACCAGCGGGGTAATTGCATCGCCATGAAGAATTCGCCCCACTAGGTAAGCGCCTTTGTTGCGGTAGAAAACCGACTTGAGTACCTGCACCTCGATATTGGCAAGCGACGTTGTGAGCTGAGGCTGCAACTGTGATTCCAGTGCTTTGGCGATATGCTGTGCGTCGTTTTCTAGGTGTCGCCATGCGACGCTAAACTGATATCTATCTAATAGGTTGATAGCTAACTCGAGAAAGCTATTTTGCTGACGGAACCGATTAAATACGCGTGCGCTGACGTCACGATTTTTCTCGCCTTCACCCTCAACAAATAAATACTGATTGTCATAGCGTTCGAAGCTAAACCAATTACTGTAAACGGAATTGTAAAAGGTCTGGGTGATATTGCGGTTATCATGATCTTCTATCATCTGCGCAAACTCACGCTTAACATCGGCCCAGAGCGCTTGATTATGCAACGCTTCATCGGCTACCAGTCTCAGCTTCGAGGCAGCCTTTTCAATGCCCGCTCGGTACACATCGGCACGATGCTTTTGCGCGTCGGCAGCAGCTTGCCAATCGGCCTGTTCGAAACGTTCGCGTGCGCCTAGGGTCACGCGGTTATGATCTTCAATAGCGGCTTCGAAGCCATTTAAAATGGCGGTAGCGATTCGGGTAGCAGTAAACTTAAGCATGATCTTGGATTCTGTTAAAGGTGATTGTTTCCACTTTAGCTTGTTATACTCATGACAACTTAGCAACCATAATAAGAAAAACCTATGTCTGATTCTGTCATGTTAACTTCGCGCCTCACTACCGCGGATAGCCATTCCATCGTTGAACTCACCCTCAATGCGCCAAAAACGCTAAACGCCTTGACTGAGCAAATGGTGGCTGAATTACACCAAGCGCTTCGTAGCTGCGAAGCCGATGACTCAGTGGTAGCGGTGATCATCAAGGGCGCTGGGGAAAGAGCGCTTTGTGCTGGTGGAGACATCAAGAATTTACGTGAATTAAGCTTGAATGGCGACCAAGGCCGCAGCTTTTTTGCCAAGGAGTATGCCCTTGATTACGCCATTCACTCGTTCTCCAAACCGCTTGTGGTTTGGGGGAATGGGATTGTTATGGGAGGCGGTTTAGGACTGCTGGCTGAAGCGCCCTTCCGAGTGGTCACTACCACTACTCGCATTGCCATGCCTGAAATTACTATTGGTTTGTATCCAGATGTTGGCGGTTCGTACTTTCTCTCGCGGGCACCGGGCAAGCTCGGTTTATTCATGGGCTTAACCGGCTGTTCAATCAATGGTACGGATGCGGTTGGGGTGGGTTTGGCTGACTATCGTTTGGATGATCTGCAATACTCGGAGCTCACCAAGGCAATGGCTATGTTGACTTGGGAGCAGCCGCGGCAGCAGCTCACGGAGTTATTGGCCCAGCTGGCGTCCTCGGCAAGCTCATTAGCACCGCGCCTGTTGGCTTACCGTGAAGAGATTGATTCGCTTTGCGCCAGCAATGACCTGAGTGAGATTGATCAGGCGTTGAAGTCTTACCAGGGTATCGACTTTATTGAGTCTGCCGCGAAGAAGTATCGCTCAGGCTGTCCATTAACCGCCTGCCTTGTTTGGGAACAGATGCATCGGGCTGGCGAGATGTCGTTGGCCGATGTCTTTCGAATGGAATGGTGGATGAGCGTTCGCTGTCTTCAGCAAGCTGATTTCGCTGAGGGCGTTCGGGCGCTTGTGATTGATAAAGACCAGTCCCCAAACTGGCAGCATGCGGACATCAATGAAGTCAGCCCAAGTTTGATTGAATCCTTCTTCACCTGCAACGAAGCGCACCCTCTGGCATTGCTTGGCGAGTGACCGCTTTGCAGGGTTAGTCACGCCTTGAGAGGTGGGCAAGCTAATCGCTATGGATGCTTAATAGCGCTTGGCGTTTTGCCTCAAAACGCAACGAGTCTCGCTGCTCGCTGATATCGTTGGCAGCTTGTTGATAGCTATCAGCAAGCTCGTTGTCCCCGGAAAATTCGTGGCTAATTGCCAGCATGTAGAGCGTGGAGTGCAAGTTGGGCGCTATCGCCAACGCGACCTCTAAGTGGTCTATAGCCGCATCGAAGTCTCCGGCAATCATTTGTTCTCGTGCGCGTCGCTGGTGGGTAATAGGGTTGCTCTCCCGATACTCCTGGAGCGCATCGGCGAGGATATCTGCATAGGCGAGTTGCTGGCGTTGACGATAGAAGCGTTCTAGGTTGCTCTGTGCGGTTTCAACGTTGTAGAGCGCAGTAGCCCCTTTTAGAAATGCCTGCTCAGCCCAGTCATCATAGCCCATTCGCCGATATAAAGTACCGAGGTTAGACCAAGAACCCCCCGATTGATCGTTCAAAGACAGCGACTGGTAAAGTAGTTGGTGGGCAAGCGAGAAGTCGTCGCTGGCAAGCGCGTCAATGGCGAGATTATTTAGGAATTCTGCTTCGGCTTCTTGGTCGCTAATGAGTCGGCTTCGGACTGTCACTGCATCGCGCGGGCTGTTGATATCAACGTTAATTGACTCGTAGGCGCTGATGCCAATATTGGTGTTGATATGGCGAATATACATCACCGTTTCGGCATCAATTTGATCCCATCCAGGGAGCGTTTCGACAATCTGGAAGGACGCCTCTAAGCCTTGCGAGCGGGCAAGTTTTACCATGAGCGCAGAGAAGGCTACGCAATTTCCGGCCTGTCGCTCAAAGGCTTCTGCGGCGCTGAAATTACCATCGGCTTGGTATTGGAACTGGTAGTTGTCGTTGCGATAGAAGGAGTTGATGATGTCGTCAATGCGTGCCTTTCTCTGTCTGGGCGTACCGACCACAGTGGTGTCATAGATTCGGCTTACTTGGGTTGTGGTAGCAATGTTGTCACCCGAGCTACTGAGGCGAAGCGGGCTAAATAGCTGGTGGTTGTTTGCAGCTAAAAGTTGCTCTGCGAAGCCAGTGAGCGAGGGTGAATCCGCCATAAAGCCGACGTCTACAGGCTTCATAACCTCGGTGGACGGACCTTGCATAATTAACTCGGACGAAACAGGGGCCGGCAAGCCCGTTAACGATGACTGATGCGCGCAACCTATTAGCAGCAAATGAGTTGCAGTTAATAACGCAAGCGAACGGAAGTACTCCATCGGTAACTCCTCTAAGTCAAATCGGCGGTAACTAAACTCAGTTTAGCTGAGAAGCCGAGCGAGCGCGATAACGCTTAGTGGATTAGCTTAGATGGCAATTTAGCGCAATAACGCTTACTGAAATCACTGCGTAGACGATAGGGCAGTCGTGATGAATGAGCTAGATAGACAAAAGGGAAGAAGCTTTGGATTTCGGGCTAATTGGTTTTCGGGGTGGCGATTAACAGGAATTCACGATTGCCATCCGAGCCCTGAATCTGGCTTTCTTCATAATGCCTAACGGTGAGCAAGTGTTGCGCACAGCACTCCTGAATCTGCGCAGCAACCTTGGTAAAAAGCCCTGTGTCACGAACAATACCGCCTTTGCCAATATGTGCTTTGCCTACTTCGAACTGGGGTTTCACGAGGCTGATCAGCTGCCCAGAGGGCTTCAGTAGTGGTTGGATGTTCGGCAAGATCAAGGTTTGGGAGATGAAGGATACATCCATCACAATCGTGTCGAAGCCGCCGGGAACAATAGCTAAGAGCTCATCGAATGGCATATTTCGAGCGTTAACGCCCTCCCGTAGGACCATTTTGGGGTTGTTGAGTAGGGTTGGATGTAATTGGCCATGCCCTACGTCAATACCTACCACCCGATCCGCACCATACTGCAGTGCGCAGTCTGAGAACCCGCCCGTTGAACAGCCAATGTCTAGTACCGAATGACCCGCTAAGCTGATCCCTTGGCCGCTTAAAATACCTTCGAGTTTCAGGCCGGCGCGAGAGACAAATCTATCCTCATCACTTAACTCAAGGGAAAGCTGTACGTCACTTGGTAACTTAAGACTAGGCTTGGAGGCCGTTGACCACTCGTGGCTATCGGATAATCGAAAACGAACTTTCCCCTGCTTTATCATGCGCTGGGCTCGGTTTCTGGAATCACAGAGCTTTTGGTTAACGAGTAGTTGGTCTAAACGGTCCATGGTTGTCTCACTAGGCTGATTGCCCTATTGTAATCTAATCCTAATAAAAAGACGTAACAAAGGGGTGTTTTGATGGCCGATTTTCCAATGGAGGCGCTGCAGTTCAACCGCTTTACCAAAGCAACTATGTGTGAGCGGAGTCGTGACTTTCTTGGGCTGTTGAAAACTCGCCGAACTGTGCGAGATTTCAGCACGGAAGCCGTGCCCATGGAGGTAATTTGGAATGCTATTCAATCAGCAGCAACGGCCCCTAATGGAGCTAATTTGCAACCTTGGCACTTTGTTGTGGTCACAGACAGTGAGCGCAAGCGAGCAATACGCGAAGCTGCCGAGGCCGAAGAGCGCGCTTTTTACACCAGCAGAGCGCCTCAGGATTGGCTTGACGTCTTGGCACCGTTGGGTACTGACGAGCACAAACCCTTTCTGAGCGAAGCGCCTGTTCTCATTGGGGTGTTCGCTGAGCGAAGTCGGATTGATGAACAGGGAGCGAAACAAAAGGTCTACTACCCAACGGAATCGGTTGGTCTGGCCACAGGTATGTTGATCAGCGCGTTGCACCTCAGCGGTCTCGCTACACTGACGCACACGCCAAGCCCCATGGGGTTCATGAATGAGATTATGGAGCGCCCGAGCAATGAGCGAGCGTTTGTTTTATTAGTTGTCGGCTACCCGAAAGAGGGGGCCGAAGTCCCCGCGATAACAAAACGAGAATTTGAAACAATATGCACACATCTAGGATAGCAACGCGTAATACTCCTATAGCAGATCGTATTTCCGACGGATGGCGACGGCTGCGCTTGGGCACCCGAGCCGCGCTGCTCTCGGTGGTTGTGTTACTGACTGGATGTACGCAAGCGTTTCTCTATGATTTCATTCCCCGATATATCCTCTGGGAGATGGATGAGTTCGTCACGCTCAATAATGAGCAAGAAGATGAACTGATGGTGCTAATGACTGACGCGCTGGAAGTGAACCGCAATGAGCATATGCCGCTCTACTATAATTTTTTATCCGATGTTGAAACGGAAATAATGTTGGGTGATGTGACGCCAGATGACGTGAAGTCTTGGTACACAAGAATTGTGACCTACCGAGCGGAAACTTTGGAATGGTTGGCGCCGCAAGGCGCTCAGTTCCTAATTAAGCTCTCCGATGAACAGCACGAGGAATTGCTGGCTAACCTGCAGCGAGGACTGAACGACGATGACGAATCGCTGGCCGAAGCCGATGTTAGCGAGCGTAAAGCCCGCTGGATTGAAGGTCGGATTGAGTTTGTGGAAGAAATGGTGGGTGAGCTCAGCGAGGCTCAGAAGACGGCGCTTATGAACTCGGTAACGGATCAACAGGATACCACTGAGCAATGGATGACCTGGCGTCACCGCTGGCTAGATGAGTTTTCCTCGGCGCTAAAAGATCGGGATGAAAGCCGCTTGATGGCCGTGATGGCTTATCCTGAAACCCTCTACTCGCCAGAATACAAAGCGATGAAAGTGGATAACCGACAGCGAAGCTTCGGCCATATTGCCTCGTTTTTAGGCGATCTAACTGATCAACAGCGGGCGCAGCTAGTTACTCAGCTGGACAAATGGCGGCAGCTTTTTGTGGCAATCTCCGCTGGCGGTTAGTGATCCGTGTTGTGGTAATCACATAGACGCCAGTGAAACTCCTGATTTGGCATCGGCGCTGTGATGAACGATAATGCCTGCACAGTTTTAGGCGATAACCCATCATGAGTTTAATCAAAGCACCACTTCTATCCTCCTACCCCAAGTACTGGGCTGAATGCTACGGTACCGCACCGTTCTTGCCCATGTCGCGTGAGGAGATGGACCAGTTAGGCTGGGATAGTTGCGATATTATTATTGTCTGTGGTGATGCTTATGTTGATCATCCCAGCTTCGGCATGGCGGTCATTGGTCGTCTCTTGGAGTCTCAGGGGTATCGAGTTGGTCTAATTTGCCAGCCAGATTGGACTAATGCCGAGGATTTCATGCGCCTCGGCAAGCCAAACCTTTTCTTTGCGGTATCCGCGGGCAACATGGACTCGATGATCAACCGCTACACGGCTGATAAGCGTATTCGTCATGATGATGCCTACACGCCAAACGGCGAGGGCGGTAAGCGCCCAGATAGGGCGGTCATTGTTTACACTCAGCGCTGCAAAGAGGCGTTTAGCGATATTCCGGTAGTTATTGGCGGCATTGAAGCAAGTTTACGTCGAATCGCTCAGTACGATTACTGGAGCGATGAAATCCGTCGTTCGGTGTTGATTGATTCAACCGCAGATATTCTGCTTTATGGCAATGCAGAAAGAGCCATTATCGAAGTAGCGCTGGCGTTTTCGCGCGGTAAAACCGTGGCAGACATGCGCAGTATTCGCGGGACCACGGTGGTGCTTTCTCATATTCCTGAGGGCTGGACCGAGGTAGACTCTACCCGTGTTGATTGGCCAGGGCACATTGATCAATTACTCAACCCTTACGCCATGAGTGAAGAGGCGGCCAACTGCGACAAAGCATCTGGGAAACCTGGAGCACTTGCGGTGGATGCCACGGCGCCGGACAACACTGAGGTCAAGGCGGAGCCGATTCGAATTATTCCGCAGCCGCTTAAGTCCAAGGCCGACTTTGATAAAGAAAAGTCTTATATTCGCCTACCCAGCTTCGAGAAGGTCTCTGCCGACTCGGTACTCTATGCGCATGCTTCGAGGGTGCTGCATCAGGAATCTAATCCTCATAATGCCGTGCCGCTGGTTCAGAAACACGGCAACCGAGAGATCTGGGTCAATCCGCCGCCCATTCCGTTGCTAACGGAAGAAATGGATCAAGTCTTTGCATTTGAGTACCAACGTGTGCCGCACCCAAGCTATGGTGAGGCCAATATTCCGGCTTACGAAATGATTCGTTTCTCGGTCAATATTATGCGAGGTTGTTTTGGCGGCTGTACTTTCTGCTCTATTACCGAGCACGAAGGTCGTATCATCCAGTCTCGATCGGAAGAGTCGGTTATCAAAGAAATTGAAGATATTCGCGACAAGGTCCCGGGTTTTACCGGTACCATCTCAGATTTGGGCGGACCTACGGCCAATATGTATCACTTGAAGTGTAAGAGTGATGATATTCAGGCAAATTGCCGTCGCCTTAGCTGTGTGTACCCAACCATTTGTAAAAACTTAAATACCGATCACACGCCCACTACTCAACTTTACCGTCGAGCGCGTGCGCTCCCCGGCATCAAGCGCATTGCGATTGCCTCGGGGTTACGTTATGACCTGGCCGTTCGGGATCCAGAGTATGTTCGCGAATTGGTGACACATCACGTTGGCGGCTACTTAAAGATTGCCCCGGAGCATACTGAAAAAAATACGCTGTCCAAGATGATGAAGCCCGAGATGGGCTCTTATTATGAATTCAAACGTCTCTTTGACAAGTACTCCAAAGAAGCGGGTAAGAAACAGTATCTGATTCCGTACTTCATTGCTGCACACCCGGGTTGTGATGACGAGGATATGATTAATCTAGCGCTTTGGTTGAAGAAGAATAAGTTCCGAGTAGATCAAGTGCAGACCTTCTACCCGTCGCCCATGTCCTTAGCCACGGCCATGTACCACGCCCGCCGTAATCCGCTGAAGCGCGTTAAGTACAAATCGGAGCAGGTGCACACGGCGCGAACGTTGGATCAGCGTCGCCGTCAAAAAGCGATTCTTAGGTACCACGATGAAAACGGCTGGGACAACCTTCGCGAAGCTTTCACTAGTATGGGGCGAAAGGATCTAATTGGTTCGGGCGACAATGCACTGGTCCCGGAGGCTTCAAAGCGACCTCAGAGACCTTCGGCGCGACCTAAGCCGAGTGGTGTTCGCCGAAACCTGGAAACGAAAAAACAACCGGCGAAGAGATTTGCCAAGAAACGCAGCCAACGATAGGCTGCGTTTTACCTTAGGCTTGCGCAACAATAAGAGAGATGACCATGCGATTACTCCGTTTCTTAGCTTACTCAATCATAGCGTCTTCGTCGGCGTTGGTGGCCGCTGAGCCGTTAACGATTGAGCGAATATTCTCCTCCCCAAGTATCTACGGCACCACGGTACGTAATGTTCAGATGGCACCCGACGGTTCTAGGGTTACCTTTTTAGCTGGTAAAGAGAGCGACGCCCAACAGTTGGATCTGTGGGAGTTTGACTTGTCGTCAGGCGAGCAACGCTTACTGTTTGATTCCAACCGGTTGAACGCCACTGAGGAAGTACTCTCTAACGAGGAGAAGGCACGGCGCGAACGCCTTCGTTTACGAGGCAACGGTATTGTCAGCTATTCTTGGGCGGGAAGTTCAGAGCAACTGTTATTCCCGCTTGGTGGTGATGCCTATCTCTACAATCTTGCTGAAGATGAAACCACTCGACTCCTGAATACCCCAGAATTTGAAACGGATATCAAGGTGTCGCCAAAGGGTAATTACATCTCATTTATTCGCCAACAGAATCTTTACATCAAGCACATTGCAACGGGTGAAGAAACGCAAATAACCCATGATGGTGGCGGCGTTATTCGCAACGGCATGGCCGAGTTTGTAGCGCAAGAAGAGATGGCTAGAATGACGGGCTACTGGTGGTCACCGGATGAAACGCAAATTGCCTTCACGCGAACTGACGACACGCAGGTCGCCACGGCACTTCGCAATGAAATCTACGCCGACCGCGTAGATACTATTGAACAGAAATATCCCTGGGCAGGTACGGCGAACGTAGAGATCGAATTGGCTGTATTCACGCTGATGGGAGCGAAAACTCAGTGGATTGATTTAGGCGAAGACAAGGATATTTACCTTGCTCGAGTTAACTGGCAAAAGCCAGGTTTACTTAGCTATCAGTGGCAGAACCGAGCCCAAACACGTGTTGAGTTGCGTCAGTATGATGTTGCCGCCGATGATGAGCATATTTTAATTGTTGAAGCCCATCCGGCGTGGGTAAATCTGGATGCTGATATTCGTTTTATCAACGGTGGCGAGCAGTTTATCTGGGCATCTGAACGAGATGGCTATAAGCACTTGTATCTCTACCGAGGCAACGGCGAGTTAATTCGTCAAATCACTTCGGGCGAGTGGATTGTAGATGGATTAGAAGCGGTTGATGTAGACGCCGATACGCTCTACTTCTCGGGTCGTAAAGATACGGTATTAGAGCGTCACCTTTATCGAACGGGGTTGTTGGAAGCTACCCCTATAGAGCGGGTTTCACAGCGCTCAGGAATGCATAGCGTTAGCTTTAGTAGTGATGGGTCACGCTATCTGGATACCTTCAGTTCTGTTGATACACTTCCTCAGTTAAGTCTTCATAGTCAAACTGGTGAGCGGTTACTCTGGATTAACGAAAACGCCGTGGGTGATAATCACCCCATGGCGCCCTATTGGAATGACTTAGTGTCGCCAACCTTTGGTACAACCATTGCGGATGATGGCGAGACTGTCCTTCATTATCGGCTGTTCGAGCCAGTTAACTTAGATACTTCCAAACAGTATCCAGCGCTGGTATTTCTCTATGGTGGCCCGGGCTCACAGCAAGTAACCAATAGCTTTAGTTCGCTATTTTTGAACTATATGGCTCAGCAGGGCTTTGCGGTGATTACCATTGATAACCGTGGCTCGGCTGCACGGGGAATGGACTTCGAAACAGCTATCCACCTTCGTACCGGAGATGTGGAGATTCGTGATCAAATTAAGGCGGTTGAAGTCCTGCGTGCAACGGGATGGGTGGATCCTAATCGCGTGGGAGTCTTTGGTTATAGCTATGGTGGCTATATGACCTTGATGGCCATGTTTACGGCTAGTGACTACTTTGCCGCAGGCGCGGCTGGTGGCTCAGTGAGTGACTGGCGTCTTTATGATACCCACTATACCGAACGCTATATGGGCCACCCAGAGACCAACGCTGCTGGCTATGATGCCTCCTCGGTACTGCCTTACGCGGAGAATCTAGTGGGCGATTTGTTCATCTACCATGGAATGGCCGATGACAACGTCTTATTTACCAATAGCACTCAGGTTTATCGTAAACTGCAGGAGGCGATGATTCCCTTTTGGAGCATGGACTATCCTGGTGAGAAACACGGTATGCGTGACGCGCGTACTCGCACCCATCAGTATCGCATGATAGAGCGGTTCTTTAAGCAATCACTTGCCAATTAATGACTCGCTAACGAATTTAGCCTAAATGACACGATTTGATTTTTGTGTCATTTAGGCGTAAATTGTTCGCGCTTGTATCTAATAATGAGAAGTTAATCACATGGACGTTGTTAATCGCCTCCCAAAAATTGAGAGTTTTTGCCTGTTTAGCTGTGCGCAAACGGGCGCAGTCAGCTATGGAAAGCTCGCTAATATTCGCCGCAGTAATCACCAACTTGAATTTCAAGATCATCGTGGTAGCTGGTATACAAGCTGCGAGAGTCTTGCTCGCCATAAGCAGACGGTTGAAGCTATCTGCGCCTAAGCAGCTGTTGAACGCCATCACCTTAGTTCAGCGAAGTCATTAACGGCAACCAGATCCCTGGTCACTAATTGTCAACGGTGGGCCAAGTTGCGGCTATTCGCCTGAATCTAAGAACTCAACAAAAGTGGCTATTCTGCTACGGGTCGGTTGTGGCAAGCTCTATTCCTTCGTCGTAAGTCATTGCATTACTACAAAATGGGTTACGCCCTTTGACGCTTTCGCGTAGACTAATAGCCCAAGCAACCGCTATACAGATAGGGATTCATAGTCATGAGTGCTAAGTGGACTGAACGTTTTTTTCAGATGGCTGATTTAGTCGCGTCGTGGAGTAAGGACCCAAGTACCCAAGTTGGGGCGGTCATTACCAAAGGCAACCGTGTGATAAGTCTTGGGTTTAATGGCTACCCGTCCGGCGTTAGTGATTCCGCTGGTCAAGATAGTCGTGAAACTAAGCTATTAAAGACTATTCACGCTGAAGAGAATGCCATTCTCCATGCCAAACGTGACCTGGCGGGCTGTGAAATTTTTGTCACCCACTTTCCGTGCCCAACCTGTGCAGCCAAAATTATTCAAACCGGTATCACTAACGTTTATTGCCGTACCCAGCCCGACGAATTTCTCTCTCGATGGGGCGATAAGATCGCCTTGAGTGAAACCATGTTTTCGGAAGCCGGTGTAGTGGTAAATTGGTGCTGAGCAAGGAGCTTTCATTGCGTTTTCTATCCACGTTTATTTTTATTAGTGCACTGAGTTATTCTGCGTTGTCAGAGGCTGCTAGTTTAAGTGAGTGGTCTTCATGTTTCCGCGACGGCTATTCCAAGCAGCTAAGCTGTGCAGAGCTAAGCCTTGATGATGGTGCGGTACTAGCGGTAACTCGCAAGGCAGCGGTGAAGTTGGGTGATACCAAACCGCCGATTTTCGTGCTGGCGGGAGGCCCAGGCCAAGCTTCATCAGAGCTTGTTTCGCTCATCGACGCCGCTTTTGGCCCCAGTAATCAGTACCATGATTTATACTTCGTTGATCGTCGTGCTACGGGCAGAAGTAACCCTTGGCAGTGCGAGCTGGACGAAACAGTGGTAACGGAAGCGCAGATTGCCAACGAAGTACAGCGTTGTTTCGAAAGATCAGTCTGGCCACTCGACCAGCTCAATTCGCAAACGAGTATTGATGACTTGGAAGCGCTTCGGACCCTCATCGGAGCGGATACTGTGAATTTGTGGGGCGGGAGCTGGGGCACTCGCTTCGCGCTACTTTATGCACAGCGATATCCCAACTCAGTGAATCGTATGGTCTTAGATGGCGTGGCCCCAGTTAGCCAGCCGGTTTTAATAACCGCTGAAGCAGCTCAGGGAGCATGGGATGAACTCGTTCTGCTTTGCCATGCTAATGATGAATGTCTTCGACGTTTCCCAAATCCAACTACCCAACTAAATCAGCTGTTGGCCTCTGTTGGGGACGGCATTACCATTTCCGTATTTGATGCCGCGCGCGGTGAGCAAGTTCAGCAGACGCTATCGCGCAGTCAAGTAGCCCAGGTCATTCGCGGCTTGTTATATATGCCAGAGATTTCTGGTCAGCTGTTTTACGTGGTTGATCAGGCGCAGCGGGGCAATTGGCAGCCACTTGTTAGCCTGGGTACTAGCCAAAATAGCGCAGCAGAGTCTATGTATATTGGTCTGACACTATCGGTTTTATGTTCTGAGGAGCTGCCGCGGGTGAGTAGAACGGCCTTCGATGAAGAGTTTAACAAAGGGTTCGTTGGCCAGTCTTGGCTGGAATTTTGGCAATTGGCATGCGCTCACTGGCCCACCGCAACCTATGGGTATGACGAACCAACGCTGTTGGATCATCCAACGCTGCTGATATCAGGAGCACTCGATCCTGTGACGCCACCTAACTATGCCGGGCTGAGCGCGCAACGGTTAGCAAACGCCTTGGAAATTGTGTTGCCCTATGGCGGGCATATGAATTCAATGCGTGGGTGTATGCCCACGCAAATAGGTCGTTTTTTCGAAGCCAAGGATGAAGAAATTAATACGGACTGCCTGAAGGGCTTACCGCCACCATTGTTTATGACCAATGCCTTCGGATCTCAACTGGGCGGAGGTTTAGACAATGATTAACTACCAGGAAGTCACCAAATCCTTTGCCAAGACCCGTGTTCTTAAGGGCACAACGTTTAACGTTGCTGAGGGTGAATCAGTAGCCCTCCTGGGTGCCAATGGCGCGGGCAAGACAACAGCTCTACGCATCCTATGCGGCCTAATCGATCGCGACGGGGGCAGTGTCAGTATTGACGGTTATGACCCCGCGGTTAACCCCATTGAGGCTCGTCGTCTTATTGGAGTGGTCGGTGATAGAGAAGGTTTATACGAACGCCTGAGTGTTCGTGAGTATTTGAATTACTTTGGTGGCTTACATGGTTTAAATCGTAGCGCCTGTGCGAGTGCAATTGACCGCGTTGTGGAAATGTTAAGACTAGAGGCGCTGTTAGATCGCAAAACGGCAGGATTTTCGCAGGGCGAAAGAATGAAGGTGTCGTTAGCGAGAGCGTTGTTACACGCCCCCAAGTTACTCGTACTCGACGAACCTACGCGCGGGTTGGATGTTCCCAGCGTTAGGCTATTACGTGATGTGTTAAACCGGTACCGAGAAGCAGGTGGCGCACTACTTTTCTCTAGTCATGTAATGCAGGAGGTCGACGCGTTGGCAGATCGAATATTAATCATGGCAGATGGCACGATCGTTGCGAACGGCACTACCTCCGAGCTCATTGAGCAGGCTAAGGTTACGGGGCTCGAAGACGCTTTTGTTCGCCTTGCGGGAATGGAGGACTTAGCATGATTCAGTGGTTTTCCGCGATTAAAAAAGAATGGCTCGAGGCGATTAGAGATAAACGATCCATCGCTATGGCGCTGATTATTCCAATAATGATGCCGGCCATGATGGGAGGGGTGATCGGCTTCTTGATTGAGAAGGAGTCGAGTTCGAGCTTTGATGTTGCAGTGGTTAACAGCCATTTGGCGCCGGATATGCTACCCCATCTTGCCGGGGAGAGAATGCAAATTGAGGCGCTAGAACCGGGTAACTACAATCCCGAGGAGCTACTCGAAGAATACGATGCGGTACTCATCATTGACGAAGATTTTTCGTCAGACCTAATTCAATTCTCCCCAGCTACCTCAGAACTCTGGTTTAACTCTAGCCAATCAACTTCCAACGGGGCAGCTCGTCAACTTCGCGCAAAGCTCGGCGCGCTCAGTCGGCAGCTTACTCAGCAGCGAATGACGGGGTTTGGCGTTCCGACCGTTGCAATGAGGCCAATTGCTATTGTTAGCAGGGATACGGCAAAGCCCGGTAGTCGAGCAGCGATTGTGCTGGGCAGTATGCCCGGCATGATCATTTTTGCGGCCTTTGCCTGTGCACTGGCTACGGCGATTGATACCACCTCGGGCGAGCGTGAACGACTATCGCTAGAGCCGCTCCTCGTTCAGCCCGCCTCAACTTGGTTGTTGATGTGTTCTAAGTGGAGTGTTGTCACGGCATTTGGCTGGATTGGCGCCGCCCTGACAGCGGTGTTATTAAGTGTGGTGATGTCATTGCTTCCGCTACAGGAGTTAGGCATCAGCTGGCAGGTCTCCTATTCGGCGCTAGCAATGGTTTGTTTTCAACTGCTGCCCGTCGCCATGTTTGCCGGCGCGCTCATGCTACTGGTGGCACTGAAAGCCAAGAGTTTTAAAGAAGCGCAAACGCTACTCGGGATTTTGCAGATAGCCCCGCTCGTGGGTTTGATGGCCATTGATTTGAGTGACAAGGTCATAGAACAAGAACTTCTGTTAATACCCTTCGTGTCTCAACAGCAGATTATTAAAGCCTCCTTTAGTGCAGATGCTAGCTTTGATCTGTGGGCGTGGGGCGGCGTAGCAATTACCGTGGCCCTTGCGTTGGGCGTTTTGGCTTTGGCTTCGAGGTCGCTCAATAAACCGCATCGCCTGTTGAGTTAGTATGACGAGATTGCAGGCTCAGAAGATGGCGAGCCTGCAGTACTCTTATCTATCTCAGTAAGGTTAGCAATGCAGCGCGCTCGCAGTTTGCGTGAGTGAATTAATACTCAATGGCTATAATCGCTACGGTTCTTTCACCCTCAACCGTAGCAAAGTTAACCTCATCATCGAGGTGTTTTCCAAGCAGTGCCTTGGCAAGGGGCCCGTCCATGCTGATGAAGTTTGGCGCACGGTCAAATTCGTCTGGGCCAACGATACGGTATCTAGACTCGTTGCCATCATCGTCCTCTACGGTCACCCAAGCGCCAAAGAACACTCGGTGGCTGTCGCTGGGTTTTCTATCCACAATGGTCGCGGCGTCTAAGCGTTTGGTCAGATACCTAACGCGGCTATCAATTTCTCTAAGCCGCTTCTTTCCGTAGATATAATCACCGTTTTCAGAGCGATCCCCGTTTTTCGCCGCAGCGGATACCACTGCAGTGACCTCCGGGCGCTCTACTTTCCAAAGTTGGCGCAGCTCCTGGGTAAGTAACTCGGCTCCCTCTGCGGTGATGTAGTTGGACTTCTTTTCGCTGGGTGGCCGCCATCTACCCATGCTGAATACTCACTTCGTCTTGGGCGTTACCTATTTTTGGCAAGTCATTGGTGTCTATGTTGAAACCGAAGCGCTGCGAGTAGAACCAGTGTTCAGCCTTGAGAACTTGATCAATAGTATCTGTATCTCGGAAGCCATGACCTTCGCCCTCAAAGTAGAGCGCGGCATAAGGGACGGATCGTTTTGCTAGCGCGGCACACATTAGTTGGGTTTGCTCGGGCTTCACCACTTCGTCTTCTAAGCCTTGGAAGAAGATAATGGGGCAGTTAATTTGCTCTGCGTGAAAGAGCGGTGAGCGAGCTTGGTATAGGGCCTCAGCAGCGGGAAGCGGGCCAATGAGAATACGGTTGTATCCCGCCTCAAATTTATGCGTTTCGGCTTCCAAGGCGAAGAGGTCACCAATTCCGTAGTGACAGGCCGCGGCCTGAAATGGTGAGGGGCGGCGCAGAGCTTGGAGCAGTGTATAAGCGCCCGCACTACTTCCCTTAATGGCCACTTGCTTAGCATTCACTCGCTTGGTTTGGATAAGATAATTTGCGGCAGCAATAACATCGTCTGCGTCGCGGCAGCCCCAATGACCGTTAAGTGATTCACGGTAGTGACGACCATAACCAATAGAACCGCGGTAGTTAACATCCATTACGGCGTAACCGCGGCTAGTCCAAAACTGTACCTTGTAGTTGAGAGCGTCCGTATTCGCCGCAGTCGGTCCGCCATGGGCCATCACAATTAGCGGTGGTAAGCTGTGTTCGGGGCCGTGGTAGTGAGGGTGCTTTGGTGGATAAAAGTAGCCATAGGCTTCGGACTCACCAGAGGTAGGGAATCGAAGGTGCTCCGGCTTGGATATCCACTCGGTTTCAGCGGGTTCAAGTGCACTCGAGCGAAGGACTACAAGGCCTTTCGAGGGGCTCCAAGCGCAAAGCGTAGGTAGCTCACACCAATTTGAAGCGATGAAAACGACACCGTCTTGATAGGACTGAAGTGCCTCCAACTGAGAATAGGGTAATTCAATCTGCTCTAATATTTCGCCCTGCAGTGATGAACACCAAAGCTGGGTAAGTCCCTCACGAGTTGATACGGAATAGACCCTGTTTGAATTGAAGCAATAACTGCTCCAGCCATAGAGCCAGAGCGGCCTGCCAATGTCTCGGTCTAGATCAACCATCAGTGCTTGGCTACCGTTTGTTATGGCGTAACGGTAGAGCTTTGACCAGCCGCTTCTATCACTGCAATACCAGAGGTCCTGGTCGTAGAAGCAAGGTTGAAAGACACCATCGCAGGGGTCGGTTTCCAGTGAGGATAATTGGTTAAGGCAGCCGTTTTGAAGTGCTGCTAGGCTGATTGTTGAGGCATCCCAGTTCATCACTTCCTTCGACCAACTCATCCAAGCGATCTGCTCGCCCGTTTCGCTGACCGTAGGTGCTGCACAAAAGTCCTCGGTACGATGGAGGATTTGGTGTTCGCCGGTCAACAGGTGAATAGACTCGATGGTGGCGAGGGGGTGCTCTGCTTCGCGATGATGCTCGCCGACAAAGAAGACCGAATTCAACGCCGCGCAGTAGTGAAAATCTGCGTAATAGGCCGCAACCTTCGGAGAGATATTAATGGTCCTTTGATGAGTCGCCAAATAGATTTTTTGGTCGCTCTTGTTAACGAATACCAGCCCATGAGGTGTTGGCGTCCAGCACTGCCCTCCGTATATATTTGCCTTGGTACCAACCCCGTAAGGAGGCTTAAGGATGTTTGCAACGCCTTCGGGGGTGAGTGAGCGAATAGTGGTTCTGCGCTCATCAGTCACGGCTTCTTGCCAGAAGAGCGTGTCGTTGCAGATTTGCGGATAATTTACCGCACGATTGGCTGAGGATAGGGTGGCTGAAGAAATTTTCGAAGGCCAGCTGCCGAAGCTGAGAGGACGCATAATTAGAGCTCAGTTAACGCTTGTTGATAACGTAGGTTGATGGTTTCAAGCGCATGCTGTTTACGTCGCTCGATGACAGTTTGGAATTTTGCCACGATCGTGCTCACTTGTGAATCCTCGTCGCTGAGGCAGTGGTTGTAGGCCCGCGAGAGTAATAGTTGTGATTTATTAATGACTTCCACGGCATCGTCTTCACCACTCAATTTCAAGCGCGTGCTCAGTTGCTGAAGGCGCACTAAGTTCTCGCCCAAGACGTCTAAATGTGAGGTTAGCTGAGCACGACGATGACGGGCAAGGCAGAGTTGCGCCACCGAGGCCGAGGTGCCAATCAAGATGGCGGCCTGATCCAGTAGGTCACAACGAAGCCGTGCGGAACTTCTATGGCTGACGGCGGCGCTTTGCATCAACATTAGGCCGGCTAGCGCCGCTGCTCCGCCACAGAAAACAAGCACCCAAATATGGATGGCGGTGAGTGTCATTGATTGGTCTCGCCATTAATTGATATTGCAATTAGTGTAGACGCTAAATCAGACTTTATGTAGTCGGCGTAAGGCGCTACCAATGATCACTAAGCTCGTGGCGATAACCGCCAAAGTTGGCACGCTGATGAAGCTAATGATCTCTTGGAATGCGAGCGGCATGATCACTACCGCGGTCAATAACCCAAGTCCGAAGACCCAATCGGCATAGCGCGGATAGTTTGATGCCTGCTGGCATTCAGGGCACTCTAGTGCCGCACCGCTTTTCATAGCAGCCTGATTCACTTCGCTACCGCGAAAGTCGGTTAAGAAGGTGGTGCCGCAATGAGGGCAGCGAACGTTGCGAGGTTTTAAAAAGAACATAAATTGTCTCAGTTTTAGATTACATGCTTTGGCAACTAGTATAACTTGTTTAAACTACACTCATAAAATTAAAGACAGACTTGGAGATAGAATGGAGTTAAGGCGACGTTTATACGTCATTATTTTCGGTACCGATACCTGGGCAGGAAAACTGTTCGATCTGACGCTACTGAGCCTAATTGTTGCTAGCTTCCTAGTGGCGGTCTTAGATTCGGTGGAACGCTACCATCTGCAATGGCACGATGCTTTTCTGCTGGCCGAAATTGTTTTCTCCATTATTTTCGCGGTGGAATATGCTACGCGAATCTGGGTGTCGCCGAATCGCTGGGGTTATGTAAAATCGCTCTATGGGATTATTGATTTGCTCAGCCTTTTGCCCATTCTCTTCCTTTGGGTTGATCCTTCCGCTGCGCATCTTGTTGTAGTGCGAATACTTCGGGTGCTGAGATTATTCCGAATTCTGCGCTTAACTGAATTTCTCGTCGAAGAACAGTTGCTGATACGTGCAATTCAGCAGTCAAGTAAGATGATTTTCATTTTCTTCTTAATTGTTGCCATACTTGCCACGGTCTTTGGTTCAACCATGTACGTCATTGAAGGGCCTGAGAGCGGGTTCAACTCCATTCCAGAAGGTATCTACTGGGCTGTGGTGACAATCACTACCGTTGGCTACGGCGATATCACCCCGCAGACGGCTATTGGTAAAGCGGTGTCAACGCTGGTGATGTTAACGGGTTACTCTATTATTGCTGTACCCACCGGGGTTTTCACAGCCAGCTTGGCGAGTGAAATAAAGTCCAACCAGCGCAGTGCATTTAGCTGTCCGCATTGTGGTCGGTTTGGTCATGAAAAGGATGCGCATTATTGCCGTCATTGTGGGGCGTCGATGTCGGCAAAACGGCAAACGGCTAAGCGAGCGGAAGATGACTAGCTGCAGACGATATATCATCGCGTTACTCTTGAGTATATCGTCATTATTGGCCTATAACTCGGCAACGGCGCAACCGGATGTGCCTGAATACCGCGTTGCGGCGCCCGTTTATTATCCCCCTTATTTAGATTTACGAGACAGCGAAAACCCGCGTGGTGTGGTGGTAGATTTATGGCAAGAGTGGGCTCAGCGACAGGGCGTTGCGCTAAATTTTGTTGCCATGGAGGTAGATGCGGGAACTCGGGCGGTAGCGTTTGGTGACGTGGATATCTACCTAAGCGTTTTAGGGGAGTATCTTCCATCGGCGGTATTGAAGAAAGCTAAACCCTATTACGGGATCTCAGTAGGCCTCTATCATGCAGTAGGCATTAATCCTGAAGCTAAAGACATCAGGCTAGTGACCACGCCAATGCTTCAGTATTCCCCAGAATTCACTCGCTTTGCAAATCGCGTTGACAATCAACTTTCGCTAGTGGGCTCAGACCAAGAGGCCATGCAAGCGTTGTTATCCGGCGAGGCCGATGTCGCCATGGTTGGCTCCACCATTTTCGCGGAGAATTTCTTGGCGGCGCAGCAGGGGCACGGACTTGTGTCCGACCACAATCTTAGAGCCTATAGTTTGCTTTACCCTGTGGTGCGAAGTAATCGCACTGACCTCCGGCTGTTGATTGATCGTGGTTTCGATGTGATGCCTCGAGAGCGTCTGGCTGAGATTGAAGTGGCGCAAATTGATAGCGCCGCAGCGCGATACTTTCAGGCTGTAAATAGCGGGATTAGGCTGAGTGAGCGCGAAGTGAGCTTCGTTGAATCCAGCGGACCCATTCGAGTAGTCTTCCCTGAAGATCCTTACGCGCCATTTTACTTCGATAATCGCGATCAGCTATCCGGAATTGATCTCGACTTACTCAGACTGTTAAGTGAACGTACAGGGCTAAGTTTCGATATTCAGCGAGTTGAGAGCTGGGATGATGGCTTAGCGAGCTTGGAGCAGAAAGAAGCCGATTTGCTAACGAGTGTTGTGCGGACCGATGCTCGAAGTGAATACCTATCGTTTACCGACTCCTACTACACCACCAACGATGTGATTGTTACGCGTAGAGATGTCAACGTACGGGACTTGGGTGATCTTCGCTACAAGCTGGTCGCGCTTCAGCGCGGCTGGCGTGTATCAGATGAAGTGCAGCGCGCGGTTCCTCAAGCTCGTATCCTGTTTACTAATAACGTGCAGGACGCGTTGAGCCTAGTAGCGAATGGCACGGCGTTTGCGTTTGTTGGCAACTCGCTCAACGCAAGCTACGAAATTGACCGCGGTAATCATAGTAATTTGAAGGTAGCAACGCCTATCGACCTAGGTGAACCGCCGGTTCACCTAGCTGTGCGAAACGATCGTCCTGAATTGGTTAGCATCCTCAATAAGGGGTTAGCCTCGGTCACGGAAGAAGAGCTAACCACGGCTCGAAACCGCTGGTTTCGAGTGCAGTATGACTATGGCTTAGACCGAGTTCGTTTCTATCGCTACCTTGGCGTAGCTGGCTTAGTTATCGCTGGCTTCTTCATTGGTATCTTTCTTTGGAATCAGCGCTTAAGGCATGAGGTAAAGGCTCGTCAACGGGCGGAGAACGAATTGATTGCGGCGCGAGAAGTTGCCGAGTCTGCTGCCGACGCTAAATCATCGTTTTTGGCTACCATGAGTCATGAAATTCGCACACCATTGAATGGTGTCCTAGGTATGCTGGAGGTGTTGGCACAATCTAGGCTTGACGAGGTACAGCAGGATCAGCTGCGAACTGTCCGTTCTTCAGGTGAAAGCTTGCTGGAGATTATCAATGATGTGCTCGATTTCTCTAAGATTGATGCCGGAAAATTAATCATTGAGCGGATTCCCGTTGATGTCGTGGCCTTGATTAGCCATGCCCACCAGGCTTTGGGGCCCGTTGCATCGAAACGTGGATTACAGTTTAACCTTGTCTTCAAGGATCGGCCCACCACCGGCTTTATGCTCGATCAGACTCGAGTGCGTCAAGTGATTATGAATTTGCTTGGCAATGCGCTGAAGTTCACTGAGCGCGGCAAAGTCGATATCGTTTTCTCAATGGAGAACCATGCTGAATGCTGGTTGAAGGTTCAAGTTATCGACACCGGGATTGGCATCGACTCCGCACAACTCGAGACCATCTTCGCACCGTTTCAGCAGGCTGAGTCAAGCACGTCACGGCGCTTCGGCGGCACTGGCCTAGGGCTTTCAATTTGTAAGCGCTTGGTGGACTTAATGGCTGGAGAGCTGAGTCTTCGACCGAACTCGCCACAGGGCACGGTAGCAACTTTCCGCTTTCCTGCAGAGCCCTGTGCGCTTCCGGCCATTGCATCTATTCCGTTAGTGGAATCAGTAAGGCCCCTGGCGAGTGCCAAAATCCTATTAGTGGAGGACCATCCTACTAATCAAAAGGTAACCTTGGCTCAGCTATCGCGAATTGGCTTAGTGGCAGATTTGGCAAATAATGGCGTGGAAGCACTTGCCGCAATGTCGCAACAGCAATACGACTTAATCTTGTCTGATTGTCATATGCCTGAAATGGACGGTTACGAGCTGGTTCGAAGAATTAGGGCCAATGAGGAAGCCGAGGGTGCATCGGGACTCCCGGTGATTGCGACCACTGCGAATGCGCTCGACGGTGAGCGTGAGCACTGTCTGGAAGTTGGCTTCAGTGGTTACTTACCCAAACCATTTTCATTGCGGATGCTTCGCGATGAGTTGGCTAAATATCTTAGCGAGCCGGAATCCGAAGTTGAACTGCAGCCAGCAAGCTCCAAGTCCAGCATAGAGCCGCTCCCTAAGCCAAAATCCCCTCCTGTAGCGGAAGGCGAAGGACTGTCTTCAGGGCTGATGATCAAGGTAGATCAACACACTGAACGGAAAGGTCGCGAACCGTTAGCTCATGGCGATGCCGATGCGACAACGGAGCCTGCGTTGCCGACAAGGGGTGATGCTGAATATGACGCTGCCGTTGGCTCAGCTGCTGCCAACCCGAAGGAAAAGATCGCTGCTGATGCAGACTTTGCAGAGTTAAAGGCGCTAGTTGACGACAACGCTATGCTCGATACCCTATTAATGGAGTTTCTGCGCTCTACTCATGCCGATTTAGTGGTGATGAAGCACGCTGAGTTGATGGGTGATGCGAAGCAGTTACAGAGCTCGGCACATCGAATTAAGGGCACAGCGCCGATGGTTGGCGCGAAACGTATGGCACAGCTGGTTACAGCGGTAGATCGCGATGCAAAAGCGGGGCAGACTTCCCAGTGGACTCAGACAAAAGAAAGTATCGTCTTGTCTTGGCTGGCGTATCTGGATGCGGTTGCTGTGGAGTTCTCCGTAGATCCTGCTGAAATAGAACGATTCAGGGAGATTTAGTTTTCGAGATCAGGCGCTAGGCGCTTTTTTTGTTGGCGATGGAGGTTGGGGGGTCTGCGAGTAATTGCTTACTAATTAGGTGATCTTTCGGATATAAAAAAAGGCTGCTTCCGACGATAATTAACTCAATGGGGTGATAACGCAGTTGTTTGTTATTGCCGAAGTTAATACAGGGAGTGAGTTATGTTGATCCTAACCCGTAAAATTGGTGAAAGACTGGTGATTGGCGATGACGTCGTAGTCAGCGTTTTAGGGTGTCGAGGCAACCAAGTTCGCCTTGGGATTGAGGCGCCGCGTGATGTGTCGGTTCATCGCGAAGAGATTTATGAACGAATTCAAAATGAAGATGATGATATCGAGCCATCAGAGCTTATCGTCAACTCTTAAAAAAAACGCGCTAAAGCGCGTTTTTTTATGGCTGCTATTCCGCTAACCCTATTGGCAGCTCAAACCAAAATGTCGTTCCACCTGAAGGCTCGCGCCGATAGCCAATATGGCCCTGATGGTCCTTAATGATGGTATTGCAAACGCTGAGGCCAATACCCATGCCATTTTTCTTGGTGGTGTAGAAAGGGTTAAATAGTTCATTCTCTGCGCCTTCAGCTAGGCCAACGCCTCGGTCACGAATAGACACCTGGATCTTATCACCCAAAACAATCCCCTTAACCCAGAGACCGAGGTCCTTTTCAGCGCTGTCAGCCATAGCTTCAAGCCCATTCCGAATGAGGTTGAGTGCCACCTGCTGAATTTGGATTGGATCCACGAAAACCTGTTCATCGCCGAATTGCAAATCTAGGTGAATCTGAACACCATTATTTCTCGCATCAACCTCAGCGAGTTGAACAATCTCTAACAGCAGCTCATTAGGTGAGTATAATGCGCGGCCATCAATGGGGCGTTTCACAAAGTCTCTTAAGCGCTGAATAACCTCACTGGCCCGGAGTGCTTGTTTTTCCATCTTCTGGAGCGTTTCGATGAGTCGCTCAGGTGGGTGATCTAGCTTATTCGCGAAGCGCTCGCAAACGCGGGCATAATTGGAAATTGCAGTGAGAGGTTGATTCACCTCATGGGCAAACCCCGCCGTCATTTCGCCCATGGTGCTCAGCCTTTCGATATGAGCGAGCCGTTCCCGCTGTTCTTTGAGCTCCTCCGCGGCATTATTCAACGCATCATCCTGAGCGAGCTGCTCTGTGATGTCTCGGAAAACTAATACGGCACCTTCAATCTCACCGCGATAGCGAGTAGGTGTAATGGATAGCGATACCGGGAAAGCCCGTTGGCTTGCCGATAGCATATCAATAGTTTCACTCGCAAAACTTTGGCCCTGAGTAATGAGTTGTTGGAGTATCAGTCGGTCACTCTCCTCGAAGACGTTGCTAACACTTTTCTCCATTAAGGATTGGTTAGCCCAGCCGGTCATTTGCTCAGCGGCATCGTTTATGAGGGTAATGCGTCCCTCGCGATCGGTGCCGATGATGCCTTCGTTAATAGATTCGAGTATCCGTTGGTTTTGCGCCTCTAACTGACTATTCTGTCGGGCAAGTCGATCTTCTAGGTGTTTGGTTCGCAGGTGGGTCTCGACTCGAGCGACGACTTCCGGGCCCGAAAAGGGCTTGTTGATATAATCAACCGCACCCACATTAAATCCACGAACTTTTACTTCGCTGTCGTCTACTGCCGAGAGGAAAATAATGGCTGAATCAGCGGTGTCTGCATCGGCTTTGAGCCTCTCGCAAACTTCAAAGCCATCCATGTCTGGCATCATGATATCAAGAAGAACCAGGGCTGGACGATGATATTTCGCCTGACGTATCGCCTCTTGACCGTTGCTAGCTGTCACTAAACGATAGGGTTTGTTAGCAAGTACTAGCTGCAACATTGACAGTGCGGTAGGGTGGTCGTCAACCAACAGGAGGCAGTCCTGTTCTTCAATCTCTTGATGATCCATTGGAAATTGTTGTCCTAATGTGAATTAATAGCTTAAGCAATGGTCTAAATTAGTCTACGCTTATACAAAGTAAATAGCACCCTTACGGATAAAGGTTAGGTATGACAGAAGAAAATGCAATGGTATTCATCGTTGAAGACGATGAGGCAGTTAGAGATTCTATCGAATTAATGATGGAATCGGTCGATCAACCCGCCAAGACTTATGCGGATGCGCAAGCATTCCTTGATGACTACAATTCATCAATGTCCGGCTGTATTGTGATGGATGTCAGGATGTCAGGATGCCTGGTATGAACGGCATGGAACTCCATCGCCGCCTAAATGAACTAGGTTGTAATCTGCCCATCATTTTCGTAACCGGTCATGGTGATATTCAAATGGCAGTCGAAGCGATGCAAAATGGCGCATTAGATTTCGTCACTAAGCCCTATCGAGAGCAAGAGCTCCTCGATACCATCAGCAGAGCTTTAGACAAGGATGCCGCTAAGCGTCAATTCCTCATCGAGAAGCGGGTGGTCCAGGAGCGCCTGGCTACACTCACAGCGCGTGAAACCGAAGTGATGGAAATGATGGTTGATGGCAATGCCAATAAGGTGATTGGTATTGACCTAGGCATCTCTGAACGTACCGTCGAAATTCATCGCGGGCGAGTAATGAAGAAGATGAAGACACACTCTTTAGCTGAGTTAGTAAAGATGGTGTTAGTGGCTAAAGGGCGTTTAATGCCAAAGTAATGGCTGAAGCTCGGCGTTCAATTTAACGCTTACACTAATTAGCCGGCGGACAAAGTTGCCATCGTCATACCGGCTTTGCGGTTAATTAGTGGGCGCTTCCGCAATCACAACCGTCCGCTTGGGGGCTGGATAGCCCTCTAGCGTCTTAGTGCTGTCCTCGGGGTCAAGAAAGTTAGCCAGACTATGGTAGGTCATCCAGTCGGTGGTGCGCTGTTCCTCGGTTGAGGTGGTGTTTAGGTCAACAACTCTCACGTTCTTGAAACGGACTTTCTCAAGCCAGTTCGTCAAGGTGGCCACTGACGGCAAAAACCACACGTTCCCCATCTTTGCATAGCGCCCGGAAGGCACCAAACTATATCCTTCAGGACCATCAACCACCAAGGTTTCTAACACTAGTTCACCGCCGGGTCTAAGTGTATCCCGCAGTTCAATCAAATGATCAATCGGTGACTTACGATGATAAAGAACACCCATTGAAAAGGTCGTATCAAAACAATGAAGCTTCGCGGGTAGATCCTCAATACCTAGCGGCAGTACTTGGACATTTTGGTAACCTAAGTATTTCTGTAGCACTCGAAATTGCACATTAAACAGTGGCGTTGGGTCAATGCCCAAGGTAAACGCCGCGCCAGCGCCATGACTTCGCCAGCAGTGGTAGCCGCTACCGCAACCTACATCAAGCACCTTTCGCCCTCCCAGCGGGCTGAGATGCGGTGCAAGTCGCTGCCATTTCCAATCGCTGCGCCATTCGGTATCAATATGGGTGCCAAAGAGTGAGAAGGGCCCCTTACGCCAAGGATGAAACTGCATGAGCTGATCACGCAAGTCAACTTGCTCACTACCGCTGACAGTAACCGTATCAAGATCAGTACGACGGGTATCCACGGGTAATTCAGGCAGTTGATCTAATGCATCTAGCCAGCGAGGCAAATCCCCGTAACGCTGCTGATTAAAGCGGGCGCTGAGCTGCTCAGCGAGCCCCGGCCAGGGGTTGACCCCTGCGTCGGTCATGGCTTTTAGTGCGTTATTGAAATCTATCATTTAATCGCCACCACTGAAGCAAAGTTGAAACACTGAAACCATACGTCAATACTACTAAAACCGGCCGTCGCAAGGCGTGACTCATGACTCTTAATGGTTTCGGCGCGAAGGTAGTTTTCCAGGGAACTCCGCTTTTGTGCAATCTCTAGATCGCTGTAACCGTTGCCGCGCTTGAACTCGTGGTGGAGTTCGGTATTGAGCTGTTGCAGATGCTCGTCTTCAAAGCGAATCTTTTCACTTAGAATGAGAATCCCACCAGGTTTCATCGCTGCGTAGATTCGGTCAATGAGTGGGCCGCGCTCTTCAATTGGAATAAATTGAAGCGTGAAATTGAGGACCACCACCGAGGCATTGCAAAGTTCGGTGGTTTGCATGTCTTCTAGGCGAAGCTCAGTGTGAATAGGCGAGTTGTTCAATGCCACGATATGAGTACAGCGTTCAATCATCGCCGCCGAGTTATCCACACCAATAATTTGGATGGAAGCGTCATCAACATGTTGTCGCATGGACAATAACGACGCGCCCAGAGAACAACCCAAGTCATAGATATGGCTATCGGCCTGCGCGAAGCGCTGAGCCATTACGCCAGTCATCGCAATAATCGTCTCGTAACCCGGAACTGAACGGGTGATCATATCGGGGAAGCATTGTGCTACGCGGTCATCAAATTTGAACTGATGAACTTCGGTTAAGGGATTGGCGTAAACACTGTCCTTTCTATTTCCCATTCGATTCCTCGGAGTTAGCGTGCATTTCGCACGAATTAGCTAAGTGATGTGTGGCACCGCTGGCGCACGCATCACAGGCATTGGCATAGGTACGCCATTCGCCCTGAGTGTCTTGGCCGCAGACCGGCATATATTCCATTGTGCAAATGGTTAATGCGCCATCGGCTGGGAAGTGAGGGCATTCAACTTTAATCGGTTGTGACGCTTCAGCCTCTTCACTTTCGTCGCCAGGCAAGGTGAATGGTGCACAGGCCGATAGGCTTAATAGTAGCAAAAATGTGCCAAAAACAACGCGAAAGGGCATGAAAGCAGCTCCGAAAATTTGAAAGAGCGCTATTGTAGTTACAGTGGGGGGCTGACCGCAATTTTTTGTGCTCTAGGGCGCTTTCTTTCGACGCAGACTTCGGTGTACACTCTGTAAAATATATTTTACACATGATTCAGGATTTAAAGCATGAGCGAACACATTCAGTCCTATTATGCCGCTACGGCAAATGAACTCATCACTCGGCCCGCACTTAAAGGCGAGCAACGTGCCGATGTCTGTGTCATTGGTGGTGGTTTTACCGGCGTCAGCGCCGCCTTAAATTTGGCGGAGCGTGGCTACAAGGTCATCCTTTTAGAGGCGAATCGAGTTGGCTGGGGTGCATCGGGACGAAACGGTGGTCAAGCCAGCGGTGAGCCTCGTCACGATCAGATTGACCTGGAGAAGAAGGTTGGCAAGGGTGATGCTAAAGCTCAGTGGGACTTAAACTGGGCGGCGATGGATGAGATGAAGCGTCGGATCGAAAAGCACAACATTGAGTGTGATTGGACGCCAGGTATCATTCACGCGTGCTACAAGAAGTCCGACGAGGAATGGTACAAGGGTTATATCGATAAACTGAATACCGAATACCAGTGTGATTGGATTAACTTTGTTTCCGCTGAGGAAATGTCTGAGAAAGTAGGTGCTAAGGTCTTTAACGGCGGACAGCTCGATACACGCTCAGGTCATGTTCATCCGCTTAACTATGTTTGCGGTCTTGCTAAAGCCGCTGAAGAAGCCGGTGCGATCATTTATGAAGCATCACGCGTGATTAGTTATGACCAGGGTGAGCCAACGCGAATTGAGACCGCTGACGGTGTGGTGGTAGCAGACTATGTTGTGCTTGGCTGTAACGGCTACCTTGAAAAACTAGAAAAGCGTGTGGCAGGAAAAATTCTACCTATTAACAACTTTGTGGTGGCTACGGAGCCGCTTGGGTACGACCGTGCTCGCTCCTTAATTCGTGATAACGAAGCGGTTGTAGATTCGAAGTTTGTGGTGAACTATTGGCGTCTGACCCCGGACAATCGTCTCTGTTTTGGCGGTGGTGAAAACTATGGTAAGAAATTCCCGAAGGATATTGCCAATTTCGTCCGCAAGCCGATGCTGTCTATTTACCCCCAGTTGGACGATGTAAAAATTGATTATGCGTGGGGTGGAACCTTGGCGATTACCATGAATCGCATGCCTCACTTCGGACGTCTAGGTAAGAATGTCTTCTACGCACAGGGCTATTCCGGTCATGGTGTGGTGCTGGCCTCTTTCGCTGGTAAGCTAATTGCCGACGCTCTGGCAGGCACGGCGGAACAATTTGATGTCTTGTGCCGCGCTCCTACGTACACTTTCCCTGGTGGTACGCTGTTGCGCTACCCGGGAATGGTTGCTGGCATGTTGTGGTACGCGATGTTAGATCGTCTGTAAGCACTCGGGACTTAACGATTGCAAAGCCGGCGCTTGGCCCCTTTAATCCTCGCGCCGCAAATTTTTTCAATAATTAGCCTCGTTAGTAAATCATTACTATCGAGGCGGCACCAGCTACGCGTATCTACCACCCTTTCTGATCTATAATTCACTAGCTTAGCTTCGTTCTTCACTCTATAATTGCGCGATTTTTTAAAAAATGAGCGCGAAGTAAGTGTTTTGTCAGTTGCTCGCGATCTACTTATCGACTTAATGGAGTTTTAAACATGGCGATCGAACGCACTCTTTCTATTATCAAGCCTGACGCAGTTGCAAAAAACGTAATCGGCGAAATCTACACTCGTTTCGAGAAAGCAGGCCTAAAGGTTGTTGCTTCTAAGATGAAGCACCTTTCACAGAAAGAAGCTGAAGGCTTCTACGCTGAGCACGCTGAGCGTCCTTTCTTCGGTGCTTTGGTTGAGTTCATGACTTCTGGTCCAGTAATGGTTCAGGTGCTTGAAGGTGAGAACGCGGTACTAACTAACCGTGATTTGATGGGCGCGACAAACCCGAAAGAAGCTGATGCGGGCACTATCCGTGCAGACTTCGCTGAGTCAATTGACGCGAATGCGGTTCACGGTTCTGACTCTACTACTTCTGCAGCGCGTGAAGTTGCTTACTTCTTCGCCGCAACAGAGCTTTGCCCACGCTAATTTAGCGTCGGCAATGGTGAAGGTAACTTTATGACAGTTGAACAGGTAACGCCAAAGGTCAATTTGCTGGGTATGTCCGAGCAAAAAATGACTGAATTTTTTGCCAGTATTGGTGAGAAGTCGTTCCGTGCCCAACAGATTATGAAGTGGATTCACCATCTGGGGGCGGAAGATTTCGATCAAATGACCAATATCAGTAAATCGCTGCGCGAAAAACTGAAGGACATTGCCGAAATAACGCCTCCAGAAGTTGTTCAGCGCTGGGATTCGAAAGACGGAACTCGCAAATGGCTGATTCGCGTTGGCGAAGGGCAAAATGTAGAGGCCGTATATATTCCAGAAGCTGGGCGCGGAACCCTTTGCGTTTCATCGCAGGTGGGCTGTGCGCTTGACTGCTCTTTCTGTTCAACAGGCAAGCAAGGTTTTAACCGTGATTTGACGGCTGCCGAGATTATCGGCCAGGTATTCATTGCGGCAAAATCCTTCGGTCAGCTTGAGCCCAAGGGTGATCGTAAAGTTACCAACGTTGTGATGATGGGCATGGGCGAACCGCTGATGAACTTCCACAATGTTATGGACTCAATGAACATTATGATGAGCGACTTCGGCTATGGAATTTCCAAGCGCCGAGTGACGCTATCTACGTCTGGCGTGGTACCAATGCTAGACAAAATGGGTGACTACACCGACGCGTGCCTAGCAATATCGCTGCATGCACCCAATGATGAACTGCGTAATCAGCTTGTTCCTATCAATAAGAAATATCCAATCAAACAACTTTTAGATTCGGCTAAGCGCTATATTACGGGCTTGTCTGATAAGCGAGATATCACAATTGAGTATACGCTTATCAAAGAGGTCAATGACCGTCAGCATCACGCTGAAGAATTAGCTGAGCTATTGCGCGATATTCCCTGTAAGGTAAACTTAATACCTTTCAACCCGTTTCCCTTGTCAGACCTAGAACGGGTTAGCAATAATGCGCTGTATCGTTTTCGCGATATCCTGCACAATGCTGGTTATGTCGTAACAATTCGAACTACTCGCGGCGATGACATCGATGCCGCTTGTGGGCAGTTAGCGGGTCAGTTCTACGACAGGACTCGTCGCCGTGAACGTTACGAAGCACGAGCGCAAGATCAAGAAAAAATTATTCCAGTCAAGCAGGTTCCTTAATCCGTTGGCTGATTGCTAACTAGGAAAAGCAGATGACAAAAATGATAAAGCTCCATCAACGCGTTACCAAGCTGCTAATGCCGCTTGCAGTGGTTGCTGGGCTAGCCGCTTGTACCACAACTACTACCGGTGATTTGGGTGAACGTAATCCCAATGCCGCCCGCGACGCCTATATCCAGCTTGGTGAAGAATACCTCAAGGTTGATGATCGCGAGAGTGCAAAACAGCGCTTCTTTCGTGCCATCGAGATTGACGATGACGCCGCTGGTGCCTATACCGGATTAGCTGTGGTTTATCTTCGCTCATCCGAGTACGACGAGGCAGAAGAATACTTTAAAAAAGCATTGCGAGCAGACAGTGGCTATACGCCAGCTAAGGTGCAGTACGGTGTGTTTTTGCTCGGTCAAAGCCGCTACCGCGAAGCCTGTAGTCAGCTTGAGCGTGCTACCGCAGACCGTGAGTGGACGCAGCGCCACGTCGCGTTATTCTACTACGGCCGGTGCGAGTTTAAACGTGAGAACTACGTGGAAGCAGAACGCGCACTCCTGCTTGCGAATCGAATTAACGTTCGCTTCGCGGCATCATATCTAGAATTGACCCAAGTCTATTTGGCGAAAAACGAGTTGCCGTTGGCGAAGTCGACGCTGAGCGAGTATTTCCGTTTTGGCGCGGAGACCGCAGAGGCCTTACTCGTTGCAATCAAAGTTGAGCGAGCGTTCGGTAATATCACGGCGGAGCGAACCTTTGCGCAACAATTACAGCTGCGTTATCCCTACTCGGATGAATGGCTCGCCTATCGAGAGATGAGTAACCAATGAGTGAATCCATGCAGGATCTAAATAATTTCGAACGCCTTGGTATACGGCTTAAGGCGCAGCGCGAAGCCGCCGAGCTAACGCTTGACCAGTTAGCGCAGCTACTACGTTTAACGCCTAAGGTAGTGGCCGCTATTGAGGCAGGCGACGAGTCTCAGCTGCCTAAGCGAGTCTTTATTTTGGGCTATATTCACTCGTATATTCGTGCCCTCGAATTAGACGAGCAAAGTTTCGCCGAGGAGTTGGCGCAAGTCTTTCCCAAGCCAGCAGAGATGTCGTCTTCCCAACGAATTGATGGGGGTGTTGATAAATCTGAGGTTTTTCATGACCAAATTGACACACCAATTTGGCAAAAGGGACTTATTGTTGCACTGGTAGTGATAGTTATTACCGCAGTACTGGCCTATATCTACCTACGCCCTAGCAGCACCGCCGCTGTTTCAGTAGCCGAGGACAGCCCCACAACGGCATTGAGTACCGTGGCAGTGATGGGGTCATCTTCACAAGCGGACTCCACTGAGCAAGCTATTGGTACAACCGATGAGAGTGCCGGTGTTGATAGGAACGATTTAGCCGCTGAGACTGACGTGCTAGCGAGTGAATCAGCGACGGAGGCTAGTACAGATGCCAGTGCAATGGCTGAGAATGCCGAAGCGGCAGAGCAAGCTTCTACCGCTAATCAGCTTAACACGCAGCCCCAAGCAGATAGTTCAGAGATAGTGCTGCCAGCGTCTTCGGCAGAGAGTGATAATGTGGTTGCCGCGGCTATTCGCGAAACCATCGTCGGCAGCGCTGGTCAGCGCTTGGAATTGAACTTTAATGCCGAGTGCTGGGTTGAAGTTAAGCGAGCAGATGGTTCGCTGTTGGTTGGTGATTTATTTAACCCAAATCGACGCCTCATCGTGAATACCGATGAACGCGTTTCGATTTTGTTGGGTTATGGTCCAGCGGCAAGCGTAACGTTCGCAGGTGAAGCGGTTGAGTTCAGAGTTCGAGATAACGCTTCGGCGTTCTTCTACGTGGGTGAATAGGTCAAGATATGAAGTTTGAGTCCCCAATTAAACGTCGCAAGACGCGGCAAATAATGGTCGGAAATGTGCCCGTGGGCGGTGATGCCCCCATTGCGGTGCAAAGTATGACTAATACCAGTACCGATGACATTGACGCTACCGTGGCGCAGATATTGCGCCTAGAGAATGCCGGTGCTGATATCGTCCGCGTCTCGGTGCCAACCATGGAAGCTGCGGAAGCATTCGGTGAAATTCGTCGCCAGGTATCAGTCCCGTTAGTGGCTGATATTCACTTCGATTACCGTATCGCCCTTCGTGTGGCTGATTTGGGCGTTGACTGTTTGCGTATTAACCCGGGCAACATTGGCCGCGAAAAACGTATTCGCGCGGTGATTGATAAGGCTCGCGAACACAGCATTCCTATTCGAATTGGTGTGAATGCCGGTTCGTTGGAAAAGGATATTCAAAAGAAATATGGTGAGCCAACACCCGCTGCCTTGGTTGAGTCAGCGATGCGCCACATTGATATTCTCGATCAGCTTGATTTTCAAGACTTCAAGGTTTCTGTAAAGGCCAGTGATGTCTTCATGGCGGTTGGCGCCTATCGCCAATTGTCGCAACAAATTGACCAGCCGTTACATTTGGGGATCACCGAAGCTGGCGGTTTCCGTGCGGGGGCGGTGAAGTCAGCCGTGGGCCTTGGTATGCTCTTGATGGATGGAATTGGTGACACCATTCGCGTGTCTCTGGCCGCTGATCCGGTGGAAGAGGTCAAGGTAGGTTACGACATTCTGAAGAGCCTACGCTTGCGTTCAAAGGGCGTTAACTTTATTGCCTGTCCAAGTTGCTCTCGACAAAACTTTGATGTGGTTAAGACCATGAACGAGCTCGAAATGCGTGTTGAGGATATCCCTACATCATTGGACGTTGCCGTCATTGGTTGCATTGTGAACGGCCCCGGTGAAGCACGTGAAGCGGATCTTGGCCTCACCGGTGGTACGCCGAATAACCTCGTTTACGTGGACGGTGAACCAAGCCACAAATTAGGCCAAGGTAACTTGGTAGATGAACTAGAGTCTTTAATTCGTAAGAAGGCGGCCGAAAAAGCGGCGCTTGACGCGACTATTATTGCCAAGAGCTAAGGGTTAAAACGTGAAAAAACTTCAAGCCGTGCGAGGCATGAATGATCTTACTCCAGAGGGTTCTCCTGTTTGGCAATACCTAGAAGGTGTGATTGCTGATCTGTTGGCGAGCTACGCCTATCGTGAGATCCGTTTCCCTGTGGTAGAACAAACGGCATTGTTTAAGCGTGCAATTGGTGAAGTGACAGATATCGTAGAGAAGGAAATGTATACCTTCGAAGATCGCAATGGCGATAGTCTAACGCTACGCCCAGAAGGCACTGCGCCTTGTGTTCGTGCCTGTGAACAAAACGGCCTGCTTTATAATCAAACCCAGCGACTTTGGTACAACGGACCCATGTTTCGTCATGAACGCCCGCAGAAAGGGCGTTTACGACAGTTTCATCAGGTAGGCGTTGAAACCTACGGTATGATAGGCCCAGATATTGATGCCGAAGTCATTGCCATCAGTGACAAACTATGGCGACAACTCGGTATTCGCGACGCGGTGACACTGGAGCTGAATTCTATTGGCTCACTCGCGGCGCGAGCAGAGTATAAAGAAGCGCTGGTTAGTTTCTTACGACAGCACATTGAAAAGCTGGATGAAGATAGTGTTCGTCGCCTTGAAACCAACCCACTAAGAATCTTAGATTCTAAGAATCAAGACGTTCAAGCACTGCTAGCCGATGCGCCCAATTTATTAGACTACCTCGATGAAGCGTCGGCGGAGCACTTCAAGCAACTTCGCGAGTATCTAGATACTATGGGTATTAGCTATCGGGTGAATCCTCGATTAGTCCGTGGTCTGGATTATTACAACGCCACGGTCTTTGAGTGGGTGACGGATAAATTAGGTGCTCAAGGCACTGTCTGTGCGGGCGGCCGCTATGACAGCTTGGTTGAACAGCTCGGTGGCAAGCCAACTCCTGCAGTGGGTTTCGCTATGGGGCTTGAACGTTTGGTGCTATTGTTGGAAGCGCTTGAAGTGGTTCCAGCTGAACTAAGCCAGCAAGTGGATGTCTATGTTGTAGCCGTGGGCGACGTCGTCGCGAACGCGATGCAAATTGCGGAATCCGCACGCGAGGCGATTCCAGGTCTTAGAGTTCAAATGCACTGTGGTGGTGGTAGCTTTAAGTCGCAAATGAAGAAGGCTGATCGTTCGGGTGCCTCGCTGGCATTAATCTTTGCTGAAGACGAGAAAGCGCGTGGCGAGATTAACGTGAAGTGGCTTCGTGAACAACGCGATCAGGTCACCATTCCCGTTACGGACGTTGCCAGTTTTTTGGTTGAACAGATTGCTTAACAAACAATAAATAATAGGCGCAAACACAGCGCTAAAGTAGTAGGAGAGAACAAGTGGATCCATTACGTACAGAAGAAGAGCAGCTAGAAGCATTAAAACTGTGGTGGGAAGAAAATGGTAAGCAAACGGTTGCTGCGATTGTTCTTGTTGCGGCGGGCTGGGGCGGCTGGCAGTACTGGGGAGCGCAAGAGCAAGCTCACCGTGAAGATGGGTCGGCACTGTATAGTCAGCTACAAACACTAGTGGCTACTCCCGAGCTAACCGATATCCAAAAGGCGTCAATTGAGACCTTAGGTCAGCGCTTGCAGAATGAGTTTGACGATACCGGTTATGCCGAATTTGCAGCACTCGAGTTAGCTAAATACCGCTTTAATCAGGGCGATACACTCGGCGCCGAAGCGGCGTTAAGTACTATCAATTTAGCGGAAGCGCGTCCGGAAGTGGCTCAGCTTGCTGCATTACGCTTAGCGCGAGCTCAGTGGGCGAATGGCGATGCGGATGCAGCCCTCGCTACGCTTAATAGTGTGTCGGTGTCTACCTTTGCTAGCCTCTATGATGAGCTACGTGGTGATATTGCTTTTTCACAGGCAGATCGTGTTAGTGCTCGCGCCTACTATCAATCGGCACTTACCGCATTGCAAAACAGCGATCAGGGTCAAGCGAGCATGCAGCGCGAAGGGCTGCTCACCATGAAGATCGATAGTATTCTCGTTGACGATGCAGCACCGGTTGGAGATGCAGAATGAGATTTAGCAAGCTCGTAGCGGGCGTGGTGGTCGCAACCCTACTTAGCGGTTGTGAGATCTTTGACGATGAGGACCCCAAAGCGCCGGCAGATTTAGTTGATTTTGAGCCAACGCTCTCAGTGAGCAAGGATTGGTCTCAAAAGATTGGCTCACAGCACGAGTATTTATCGCCAATGCGCTTAGCGGAAGATGCTGGTGTTATCTTTGCCGCAAACCTTGACGGCGAGGTGAGTGCCTTCCGCCGTAACTCTGGTGAAAAGGTTTGGGAAGTGGCACTGGATATTCCCCTGTCAGGGGGTGTTTCGGCCTCTCGTGGATTGGTTACCGTAGGTGGTCCGCAGGGCGAAGTGGTAGCGTTAAGCACGGTAGATGGCACGGAGAAATGGCGAGCTAAGCTGGCCACCGAAGTCCTATCAGCGCCGGTGAACACGGGTCGTCAGGTGGTGGTTCATACACCAGATGGTCTGGTTACCGGGTTGTCTAGCTCCGATGGCTCCGAGCTTTGGAAGTATAAAGAAACCTTACCACTATTGACTATGCAGGGCGTTTCCGAGCCTATTCTTGAAGGCCCGTTGGCATTAGTTGGCTTTGCTTCAGGAAAGCTATCAGCCATTCGTACCGATACCGGTCTGCCAGCTTGGGAGGCGCTTATTGCACTGCCGAGTGGTCGCTCTGATATTGAGCGCATGGTTGACCTAGATGGCGAGCCCGTCGTGGTGGGGCAGTCTGTGATTGCGGCAACACTCCAAGGGTCCATTAAGGCATTAGATATGCGTGGTGGCCGAGTGCTTTGGGAGGCAGATGCTTCAACCAGTAAGGCGCTTGCAGCGGGCTTTAGCCAAGTTTATATCGCGGAACTGGATGGAAGCGTTACGGCTTATCGCGCTGATACCGGCGCCCAGGTATGGCGAAATGATCAGTTGAGCTATCGTGGCCTTTCGGCGCCAGTGACATGGAGCTCTTACCTCGCGGTGGGCGATGCGGATGGCTATGTGCACGTAATGTCTCAACGCGATGGAAGCTTCGTGGCGCGCTTCTCAGTAAGCGGAGCGGTGCGTTCCCTAATGGCCTCGCGAGGCAAATCATTATATGTACTTGACGATAGTGGGCGAATTACTGCGCTAAGTATCGAAGAGTAAGCTAAATTGTTAGAAGGCGGTCTGTAGAAGTCTGCGGGCCGCTTTTTTTTGTTTCATTAAAAGGAAAATATCCTAGTGATACCGGTTATTGCTCTAGTAGGGCGCCCAAATGTTGGTAAATCAACGCTATTTAATCAGCTAACGAAGTCGCGAGACGCGTTGGTGGCCGACTATTCGGGTCTCACTAGAGACCGAAAGTACGGCAACGCCAACTACGAAGGCCGCAAGTTCGTGGTGGTCGATACCGGAGGTATCAGCGGAGATGAACAGGGTATTGACCGCGGTATGGCGGATCAAAGCTTGGCGGCGATTGAAGAGGCGGACCGTGTCTTCTTCCTCGTTGACTGTCGAGCGGGAATGACCGCAACCGATGAAATGATTGCGGAGCACCTCCGTTCGGTGAATAAGCCGGTCTATCTTGTCGTCAATAAGATTGACGGCCTGCATGCGGAAGCTCAGAGTGCGGAGTTCTTCGCTTTGGGTCTAGGCGAGCTGCACCTTATCGCTGCCTCCCACGGCCGCGGCATTAAACAGCTTATTGAAGACGCGCTGGAGGATATTCCAGAGAGCGTGGTGGAAGAAGACGAAGAGGATGATGCGGCTCGCGGCATTCGGATGGCGATTGTTGGTCGTCCGAATGTGGGTAAATCTACCCTTGTTAACCGCCTGTTAGGTGAAGATCGGGTAGTTGTGTATGACCACCCGGGGACGACTCGAGATAGTATTTACATTGACTACGAGCGCAATGACCAGTCCTACACCATTATTGATACAGCAGGGGTTAGGCGTCGCAAGAGTATTCGAGAGACAGTAGAGAAATTCTCTATCGTCAAGAGTCTTCAGGCCATTGATGATGCCAACGTTGTGGTGTTGGTGATGGACGCGAGTGAAGGTTTGGTGGATCAGGATCTACATCTTCTGGGGCACTGTATCAAACGAGGTCGAGCCTTGGTTGTTGCCCTAAATAAGTGGGATGGTCTACCTGAAGAGCAGCGAGACTACGTCAAGAAAGAACTGAATCGCCGCTTAGTGTTTCTTGATTACGCGGATATTCACTTTATTTCAGCTCTACACGGCACGGGTGTTGGTCATCTATATGAATCTATTGATGCGGCGTATGAAAGTGCCACCCAGAAACTCAATACCAACCAAGTTACGCGCATCTTGGAAGACGCGGTAGCCACCCATCCACCACCACTGGTGAACGGGCGTCGAATTAAGCTTCGCTACGCGCACGCTGGTGGTCAGAATCCGCCGTTGATTGTTATTCACGGTAATCAGACCGATAAGGTTCCGGCAAGCTACGTTCGTTATCTCGAAAAGACGTTCCGCCGCGTTTTGAAGTTGGCGGGAACGCCGCTCCGTTTGGAATTCAAAGGTAACGAAAACCCGTTTGAACACAAGAAGCCCAAGCTCGTGGATCGACAGGTTAATCGTAAACGTGGACTAAAGAGTCACAAGAACAAAGAGAAGGCGAAGGCAAAGTTGGCAGGAACCAAGAAGCCTGCTCGTAAAAAGCCGGCGCCGAAACGTCCCACCTCACGCTAAACTTTCACTTGTGGTGTTAGCGAGCTTTGCTAACACCGCCGTATTGCTCGTCGTAGTACGGACGGTACATGTCGGTTTCGCTAGTGCTAGTAAGCTTTGCTAATACCGCCTATTGCTCGGCGGCTAGCTCAGTAACGCATCCCCACCGTTCATCACCGTGCCGTTAATAAAGTGAACGCTGGATCGTTGGCCTAGTGGGCCGTGCGAATGAACAATACGGGAAATGGCTGCGTAGGGAAGATGTAATTGTCCAATACTGGCGAGTGGTAGATTTAAAATAGTGGCCAGGTGTACTCGGATCAAGCCACCATGAGAGACCACTAAAACCCGCTTACCTTGATGTTTTTCCAGTAATTCTTGCCAGGCACTCTGAGTGCGTTCTACCAGTGTTTCCATGGGCTCAATGCCGACCTCGTTGCAATTGACCGGGTCGCTAAAATAGGCCATCGCCGCCGCCTTATCAGTCTTCCAGACATCCTTAACCAGCTTGCCTTCCCAACTACCGAAACTCATCTCGCGCCAGCGCTCATCCACTTCAATATCGAGGGAGTGATTCGTGGCAAACTCTTCAGCGAAACGTCGACAGCGAACTAGCGGCGAGGCAATCACCTGCTCCCAACCGCCATTATTCTCCTGAGTTTTGTTGCGCAGCTGTTGCCACCCCAATGGAGACAAGGATACGTCTGTACTACCGCGAAATATTTCTCCGCCCTCGCAAGCGCCGTGTCGTAAAAAATCGACAACCGTGGTTGATGAACTCATGTTAAGCTACCTTAAAAATTTGCTAGAGCAATAGTACCAATGGGTAATAGATTATCAAAAATATATACGCGCACGGGTGATGATGGGACCACAGGAATGGGTGACGGCTCGCGGATTCCTAAATCTAGTGCGCTGATTGAGCTAATCGGCACGCTGGATGAATGTAACGCATTGTTGGGTACTGCCGCGTCTCACTGCGCCGCCGCTGGCTATGATGCTGAAACCGAATTGATCACTCAGATCCAACACCGGATGTTTAATGCCGGGGGTGAGTTGAGCGTCCCTGGGATGCAGCTTATTCACGAAGAGGATGTCACGTGGGTGGAAGATCGCATCGATGCGATGAATGAAACGCTTCCCGCGTTGAAGGAATTTATTCTTCCTGGCGGTAATCTTCCTGCATCCACTACACACGTTGCTCGTACGGTAGTTCGGCGAGCAGAACGACAGGCCGTAGGCCTAGCTCCGGATATGGATATCAGTGCTGTGCTTATCCGTTGGCTGAATCGCCTCTCGGATTTATTGTTTGTCATGGCGAGAAGCCTTGCTCGAAAGGATGGTGGAGAGGTCCTGTGGCAGAATCCAACACGCTAGTTCACTCCCTGCAGCACTACTTTAAGCCTCAGGTCATAGCGATGGCGGCTTTGGGCGTAGGCGCTGGACTGCCATTTTTACTTGTCTTCTCCACCTTAAACTACTGGTTGGCCGATGAGGGAGTAGCCAAATCTACCATTGGTTTTTTTGCCGCGGTGGGCATCACTTACTCAATTAAAGTCATTTGGGCGCCGCTTATCGATCAGTGGCGGTTACCGTTTCTTAGCCAATTAGGCCGTCGGAGAAGCTGGATCTTTTTAGGCCAGTTAGGCATAGCGCTCGCGCTCTTCTGGATGAGTTTGCTGGACCCGAAAACTGAGCTGCAATGGCTGGCGGTAGCTTCAGTATTAGTGGCTTTTAGCTCGGCGACACAAGATGTAGCCCTAGACGCTTGGCGCATTGAAGCGATTGACGAGGCCTATCAAGGTTTGATGTCCGCGTCTTACATCTTTGGCTATCGCGTTGGCTTGCTCATCGCGGGTGCCGGCTCGTTGTATTTGGCCGACTTTGTGTCTTGGCAATTCGCCTATCAGTGCATGGCGATGTTCATGATACTGCCAATACTGGTGCTGCTATTACTCCGACGTGACGCCCATGTAGACGCCGTTCACGATGACAGTTGGCGAGCGATGATTCAGCGTGTTGTGGTTGAACCATTCAAAAATTTCTTTTATCGCTATGGCCGCGCTAGCTTAGTCATATTGGCCTTTGTTGCGCTTTATCGATTAAGCGATATTGCCATGGGAGGTATGGCCAATCCGCTCTATAGTGACCTGGGTTTTTCAAAGTCTGATGTGGCCAGTATCGCCAAGGTCTTCGGCTTCTTTATGACCATCTTAGGCGCTTTTGCCTGCGGCTTTGCGGTGGTACGCTTCGGTGTTATCAAACCATTATTTGTTGGCGCTATTCTTGTTGCCACCACCAATCTGCTGTTTGCTTGGTTGTCAGTATCGGGCGCTGACTTAACGGTATTAACACTTGTAATCAGTGCGGATAATTTAGCCGCGGGAATCGCAAATACTGCGTTTGTGGCCTTTCTTTCGTCCTTAACTGACAGAGCTTATACGGCCACCCAATACGCGTTATTCAGTTCCTTCATGACGCTTCCAGGCAAGCTGTTTTCAACCACCTCAGGATTATGGGTAGAATCTTACGGCTTTACCGATTTCTTCTTTATCTGTGCTGGACTGGGGCTGCCCGCTATCTTGCTTTTACCCCTGATTGCACATATTACCCGAAGAGCGAAGTCGAGCGTGCCGACTATGGGTTCGGGTGGCTAAAGGAGTTTGGGTAGCTAAAGGAGTTTGGGTAGCTAAAGGAGTTTGGGTGACGAGCAAGCGAGGGGAAAGTAAGTTTTAGTGATGGCTAAACAGATGAAGCTGAGTTTGAACGCCTAGCAAACGAATCCGTGCTAACTTAACCTGGAAGAGGACGAGGGAAAGCTAACGCGAACGCCTACTATCTGCGCACCTTCATCGAGCAATCGCTGGCGTTGCTGTTGACCTGACGGGGAGTCAATCGGGAGTGCAATATGGTGGCGACTATTGAGTACTCGATGCCAGGGTAACTTGGTGTCTTTGGGAAGATTCTTCAGGACGCGAGCCACCTGTCGTGCATGCGATGGGTAGCCGGCAAGTTTGGCGATTTCACCATAACTAGTAACAGATCCTGCTGGGATTTGACTCAAGATGGAATACACTTGATCATTGAATGTGGCGGTCATGGGTGCAATTCTTAGTTCTGTGATTACACTCAATCTACAACGATTTGAAAAGAGATCATAATGATAAAACAGATTTTTGCTGCAACGGCGCTGGTGTCACTATCTGGAATGGTGGATGCCGATGTGCTGGTGACTAAAAATGGTGAACGTTTATTGGGAACGCTCGAATCGATTCGCGGTGATTCCCTTGTTTGGAAATCTGACTCCTTTAGTACCTTGACGCTCTCTAAATCAGATATAGCTGAGCTAGTGCTAACCCAAGAGATTAAAATTAACGGCCATGACGACCCCTGTTACATGGACAGTTTTGTCAACGGCATGATGCAGCTCAACTGTGAGGGAACAGAGTCATTTGTTCACCTGGATATGCTGCAATCGTTGGAGCCGTGGGTTGACCCAGACTATGAATACTTCAGCTGGACCGGCCATGTTCGTCTTACCGGCGAACTCTTTTGGGGTAATAAAACGGATAAAGATTGGACGCTGGATTCGGCAACTAATGTCTATAAAGGTGATTTTAGACATTCTGCCGCACTTTATTACAAACGAGATGACAACTCAGACCCTCTGGTAGAGCCGGATATTAAGTGGATTGCGAGCTACGGAATAGATTGGTTTTACAGTGAGCACTGGTACTTAAACGGGAATACCGAGGCGCGACGCGATGACAGTAATTCCGTGGTCAGCCGTTATACCCTTGGTGTTGGTGTGGGTTATCGCTTTTGGGACAACGATACCGGTCACCTGTTCATAGAGAATGGTCCTGCCTACGTAAAAGAGACGCTCGACAACAGCGGCGTGGAAGATACCACCAACTCAATTGGTTGGCGTTATAAGCTAGATTGGTCGGCACCACTGCCACTGTGGCCCGAGGATTTTGGTGCGGCGCCAGATTTTTATCATCGCCATACGGTGACCATGACGGATGCAGATCACTTCCGTACTCAGTTCGAATCAAACACCGGTGTCCGATTTCCAGTCTTTGGAAGTATTAATGCCGACATCGATTTTGAAGCAGACTACGATACCAAGCCAAGTGCGGGCAATGAAAAAGCGGACTACCAGATTCGCCTAGGTGTTTCATACTCCTGGTAGGTATTGATCACCACTTGAAAAATGGGGGCATCGCCCCCATTTTTATGTTTCAGATAAAGAGGGTTCGCTATGCATAAAGTACTATTTGGCCTAATCGCTATTCCGGTTGTTGAACTGTGGGTACTCATTAGTATCGGCGCTGAAATCGGTGCGCTAGCAACTATTGCACTCTGTTTTGTTACCGCCTTTATTGGCGTGCAGCTCCTGCGCCATCAGGGTTTCGCCTTGCTAAGACAAGTAGATGAAAAAGTGGCTCGTGGCGAAGCACCGGCCGGTGAGTTGGTGGAAGGCGTGGTAATGGCAGTGGGCGGCGGCATGCTGTTGTTCCCAGGATTTGTATCGGATGTGGTGGGTTTCCTTTTGATTCTTCCCGCAACTCGTTACCTATTCATTGCCCGTGTAGCCAAGTACTATCAATCACGTGCGCAGTTCTATTCGTCGAGTCAGGATGGTGTGATCATTGATGCTGAGTTCGAACGAAATCCAGATAAAAATCTAAAATAATTTTTTTGATGGGGCTTGAATTCACAGAATTCGAGCCCATCTAAGCAACAGTGCTACGTTAATGCACGTTGTAAACCGCAATAATAATCTATTGGAGATATACCACGATGAAAATTCGTCCTCTACATGACCGCGTTGTTGTTCGTCGCAACGAACAAGAAGAGACAACGGCAGGCGGTATTATTCTAACCGCAGCAGCAAAAGAGAAGCCGAATCAAGGCGAAGTTGTAGCGGTAGGCCCAGGGGCCGCTTTGGATAATGGCGAAGTTCGCACTATGAGCGTCAAAGTAGGCGATCAGGTTGTCTTTGGTCGTTACGCAGATAGCAACACCATCAAAGATGGCGACGAAGAGCTTATTATCATGAGCGAGTCCGAAATCTACGGCATTGTTGAAGCTTAATCACACCGGTTTAAACGAATTGAGGTAATTGGAAAATGGCTAAAGAAGTTTTATTTGGCGACCAAGCTCGCGCAAAAATGTTAGTTGGCGTTAACGTTCTTGCTGACGCAGTCCGTGCAACACTTGGACCAAAGGGTCGTAATGTAGTGTTGGATAAGTCTTTCGGCGCACCAACCATCACTAAAGATGGGGTATCGGTGGCGAAGGAAATTGAGCTTGAAGATAAGTTCGAGAACATGGGCGCACAAATGGTTAAAGAAGTTGCGTCAAAAGCTAATGACGTAGCGGGTGACGGAACCACAACAGCAACCGTATTGGCTCAGTCTATTGTGAATGAAGGCCTTAAGGCAGTTGCTGCTGGCATGAACCCTATGGATCTAAAGCGCGGTATCGACAAGGCCGTTATCGCTGCCGTTGAACACTTGCACTCACTGGCAATTCCGTGTGCTGATACCAAGGCAATTGCTCAGGTGGGTAACATCTCTGCAAACTCTGATTCCAGCATCGGCGACATTATTGCCGAGGCCATGGACAAGGTAGGTAAAGAAGGCGTCATTACCGTTGAAGAAGGTTCTGGTCTGCAGAACGAGCTAGACGTGGTTGAGGGTATGCAGTTTGATCGCGGCTACCTATCTCCTTACTTTGTTACCAACCAAGAGAGCATGCAGGTTGAATTGGATAACCCGTTCATTCTGTTAGTAGACAAGAAGATTTCTAACATCCGTGAGCTACTTCCTGTGCTTGAGCAGGTTGCTAAGTCATCACGCCCGCTGTTGATTATTGCTGAAGACCTTGAAGGCGAAGCGTTGGCCACACTGGTCGTTAACAACATGCGCGGTATTATGAAAGTTGCTGCCTGTAAGGCGCCGGGCTTTGGTGATCGCCGCAAAGCGATGCTTGAAGATATTGCTATTCTTTCAGGTGGCGCGGTAATCTCTGAAGAAGTGGGTATGGAAATCGAGAGCGCGACACTTGAGCACCTAGGTCAAGCTAAGCGTGTTACCTTGAGCAAAGACACTACCGTCATCGTTGACGGCGCTGGCAACGCAGAAGCCATTCAGGCTCGCGTGGTCGCGATTCGAGCTCAGATCGAAGAGACTTCTTCAGACTACGACCGTGAAAAGCTTCAGGAACGTGTTGCGAAGCTAGCCGGCGGTGTTGCAGTGATCAAGGTTGGTGCTGCCACTGAAGTTGAAATGAAAGAGAAGAAAGATCGCGTTGAAGATGCGCTTCACGCTACGCGTGCAGCCGTTGAAGAGGGTGTTGTTGCCGGTGGTGGCGTTGCGCTAATTCGCTGTGTTAAAGCGCTAGAAGGTTTGACGGGTGATAATCTTGATCAGACTGCGGGGATTAACCTTGCTCGCCGCGCGATGGAAGCTCCGCTTCGCCAGATCGTTTCTAACGCAGGTGACGAAGCCTCTGTAGTGGTCGACAAAGTTAAGCAGGGAGATAACACTTTCGGCTATAACGCGGGTACTGGTGAGTATGGCGACATGATGGAGATGGGTATTCTTGATCCAGCTAAAGTCACTCGCTCTGCGCTTCAAGCTGCAGGCTCAATCGCTGGTCTGATGATCACCACGGAAGCAATGGTTGCTGATAAGCCATCTGCTGACGCTGGCGCTCCAGATATGGGCGGCATGGGTGGAATGGGCGGTATGGGCGGCATGATGTAAATCGGCGCCTAGCCTCACCCAAAAAAACCGCGGACCTTGGAAATAGGTACGCGGTTTTTTTTCGTCTCGAATTTGTTATGCTCCTGCAACGAACCTGTCCCGCTTTCGGAAAGATAATAAAAAAGGCATCACATGACCTCTGCAGCATTCGTTAATCGATCCAACCTGTCACTTTTTGTTGGCGCTCTCAGTTTTTTAGTTATGTATATGATGGGCTTCTACCAAACGGTGATGCCGGCCGCGGCGTGGCAGGTGACTTCAGTGGCGGTCTTGATGGCAATTTGGTGGGCCACGGAGGCGTTACCTGTCGCCGTAACGGCACTACTTCCAGTGATCGTATTGCCATTACTTGGATTCTCCGATGTGCGAACTTTGGGTTCGAGTTACGCCCATCCGCTAATATTTTTATTCCTCGGCGCCTTTATCTTGGCCTTGGGGCTGGAGCGCTGGAACCTCCACCGCAGGCTCGCACTCAATATTTTGCTGCGTACCGGAACGGAAGGTAGCCGGTTGATTGCGGGATTTATGCTCATCGCGGCGCTGCTTTCTATGGGCATGACCAATACCTCTACCACGATGATGCTATTGCCCATCGCGCTTTCTGTGAGTGCAATTATTAGTGAGCGTGAGGACGTCAGCGAGCAGCATAAGCAGGCTTTCACCGTTGCATTACTGCTGGGTGTCGCCTTTGGTGCCACAATTGGAGGAATGGCCACATTGATCGGTACGCCACCTAATGCATTACTCGCCGCGTTTGTTAGCGAGCAATATGGTATCGATATCGGCTTTAGTGACTGGTTGGTGATTGGGCTACCCGTTACCATTTTTATGTTGCCGGTGACTTGGTGGGTGCTGACACGACTGGTATTCAAATTTGAAGTCCCTGCAAGCGAAGCGGTGAATCAGCATGTGAAGCAAATGACACTTGAGCTGGGCGCTATGACGCAGTCTGAAAAACGCGTTGGGATGGTCTTTTTATTGGTGGTGTTAGCTTGGGCGTTCCGTAAGCCCATTGTTGCGGCTACCGGAATGAGTTCGTTGAGTGATGCAGGGATTGCATTGATCGGCGCGCTACTGCTCTTCATCATCCCGGCAAGGAGTCAGGCTAGTGATAAGCTGATGACTTGGGATGTAGCAAAAACATTGCCTTGGGCGGTGTTACTTTTGTTCGGCGGGGGGTTGAGTTTAGCGGCCGCGGTAAGTCAGTCGGGCTTAGCGGTTTGGCTAGGGGAAATGCTCTCACCGGTCAGCGTTTTAGGCCTATTCGCACTAATGTTGGCAATTAGTTTCACCGTTGTCTACCTCACCGAACTGACATCTAACCTGGCGACAACGGCAACGTTTTTGCCGATCGTAGCTGCCGTGGCGGTGCAGTTAGATCTCAATCCATTGCTACTATGTGTACCCGTTGCGCTAGCAGCGAGCTGCGCCTTTATGCTTCCCGTCGCTACGGCGCCCAACGCAATTGTGTATTCTTCGGGACGCTTCCAAGTTGCCGATATGGCTAGGGCGGGTATGCGACTGAATATTGTAGCAGGGCTATTTATTACCGCTTTCTGTTATGTGGCGTTAAGTTAAGCTATACGTTAGGTGGAGGTGAACCAAGGTGACGAGATGATCCGCAGATACCAAACGAAAAAAAGGGGCTTCGATTGAAGCCCCTTGTATTTTCATCTACCACAAAGAACTTGCAGCTTTAATCGCGAGGAATATTCATCTCGTCGAGCAGGCGTTCAGTGTTATCAACGTGCTCCATGACCCAAAGCATGTAGCTTACATCAACATGAATTGAGCGAGTTGACGAGGTGAAGTCCCAGTCGGCGTTGATGCTGTCATAGGTGCCGTCAAATAGCAGTCCGATGAATTCACCCTTGCCGTTCATAGTTGGGGAGCCTGAGTTACCTCCGGTGGTATCAACCGTACTGAGGTAGTTCACTGCCACTGAGTCTAGCGCCTCATCGTAGTAGCGACCGTAATGCTTCGCTTCAATCTGCTCTAGTTGAAGGGCCGGTGAATCAAAAGGATCCTCGCCTGTATATTTAGCCGTGATGCCTTTAAGCGTGGTAAACGGTACATAGGAATCAACGCCATCGTTACCGTCGGCTGCTTCGCTGAAGCTTCCCGCTGGTGGCGTGTAACCTTTCACTACACCGTAGGTGACGCGCAAAGTGCTGTTGGCATCTGGGTAGACCGGTAAGCCCTGTTCGCCATAGAAGTCGATAAGCATCTGCATGTAACGTGGGCGCAGTGCTGAATACAAACCTGAACGCTCGCGTGCTTCTTCTTCACGTGCCATACGGAAGTCGAACAGCGCGACGGCAAGTTGAACGAAAGGCTCATCTGACGCCGCCAGCTCTTCTGGTGTAGCGTTCATCAATGCCACCCGAGTATCGGTATCCTCAAATTGCGAAGTCGCGTACATTTCGTCCAACTTGGCAGCTAAGATATCGCTATCGCTTGCCGTGCCGGTTAGGCCAAAGAACGAATCAAAATCGGCGACACGCTGATCAGCTGGTAGTGCCAAATAGTTCTGCACGAAGAACATCCAAACCGCTTTATCAACGGCTTGATCATAACGACGGTTGATGCGCTGAAGGCCTGCTTCAATGCGCGGAAGGTCACGCTCTTGATAACCCTGAGTGCGTTCTTCATTTGGCTTTTGGTTTTCATGGGCTAAGCGTACAAGGGTATTCGCCGCACCAAGGAGGCTACTGCGTGCCATGTAGTTAAGCGCGAAGTCACGCTCTTGATTCAGGCTATCTTCGCTAATCAGGGTACTTAAATCGTTTAGACTTGTTGCGTACTGCTCGGTACGCTGGACGTCCGCATCAATCCATGCCTGGAGATCCGTCTCAAGCTTCAACTTACGCTGCAACAGATCAGAGCGTGCGTAGCCTTCCATCATGCCCATGAAGTTTTTTGCGTAGTTGTTGAGCCCGGCTACTTGGCTGGCGTACTTTAGCTCCGCGTCAGTGCCTTCGCCCGCCGCTTCACCAATGGTAGCAGACCAGTCTGCGAGCACCTTCTGCATGGTTGGATAGTACCAGTTGAACTGATTCTCAACTTCCAAAGCAGTACGGTAGCGATTGGTGCTGCCTGGGTAGCCGGCCACCATGACGAAGTCATGTTCACTAGGTCCCTGGGTAGCAACCTGAAGATGATGTTTCGGCTGGTAGGGAACGTTATCTTCACTGAAGTCAGCAGGCTTGCCATCAACACCTACGTAAGCGCGGTAGAAGCTGAAATCACCGGTGTGACGAGGCCACATCCAGTTATCAATATCGCCACCGAATTTACCGATGGAACTTGCCGGTGCGTAAACTAAACGAACATCTCGGATTTCCATCTGCTTGAGTAAGTAGTACTGAAGGCCGCCATAGTAGGAGTAAACATTACAGCGGTAGCCATCGGTAGTCTCACATTCTGCAACAATTGATTTTTCAGCGTTTTCAATGGCCTGATTACGCTCGAACCCGGTCATATCCGCCGTTAAGGCGCTACGGATGGTCTGGGTGACGTCAATCACATCTTCGGTAACATAAACACGCGAACCGGGGGCGGCCTGAAGTTCGTCGTTGAAGGTTTCGGCGTAGAAACCATTGGCCAACAAATCGTTGTCTTCGGTGGAATTGTACTGGATAGAGCCGTAGGCACAGTGGTGGTTAGTGGCAACCAAACCCTGCGGCGAAACAAATGAGGCAGTACAGCCACCTAGGCTAATCACGGCATTCATTGGGAATTCGGTCAGCTGAGTGAGTGATTCAACGGGCAACTCAAGTCCTAGCGCTTCCAGTCGGGGGCCTAGTTCTGGCAGCTGTTCTGGCATCCACATGCCTTCAGTGTTGAAACTGTCGTTGCTTACATCAAGAGTTGGCGTAGTGTTAGTTGCATTGTTATCCGTGGCTGAGCAGGATGCCAGTGCAAGGCCAAGTGCGGTAGCACTCAACCAAGGCGTTAGTCGCGTCATGTTGTCGTCCTTTTGGGATTTATAATTATCGCGCCAACATAGTAATTAAAAGCGATGAAAAGCGCTACTTAGATGAGACGATAGGTATAAAAGGGGGGTTACTCATCAGCGATTATCGCGCTCCGCCTACCGTTGTGAAAGCGCAGCTCAACCTCATCACCGCTGTTGAGCTCAGCTGCTGCGGTGATGACTTTACCGTCTTCGCTCAGGACCACGCTGTAGCCGCGCTCTAGCGTCGCAAGCGGGGAAACGGAGTTCAGCGTTGAGCCAAGAAGGGTCCAGCGATCACGCTTTTTCTGCAGCAGGTGCTGCGCGTTTTGAATAAGCGATTGCTGTGCTTGATCGGCGCGACGGTGGCTGTTGTTTAGGTTACTCACCAGTAAGCTATTTGACAGTGGCAGTGTTCGCAGACTCTGAGTCTTGGTATTGATCAAGGTTTGTTGAGCGCGAATGAGTCGGCGTTCAAGTGCTTCAATGGTGGTACGCTGGTTGGTTAGGCGTTCGCCGGGATGACGCAAGCGCTGCTTTAACAGGTTTAAGCGTTGTTGTGACTCGCTCAGTTTTACTCTGAGTTGCTGCTGAAGTCGATAGTCAAGGGTGTCAACGGTTTGGGCAAATTGTTGGAGTAGGCGTTCGGGTGACCGTAAGCGCTGCTCGAGCTGTCGAAATTGCTGTTTGTTTTGCTTACCAATTCGAACTAGCGCAATGTGCAAGCGTTGCGATAGCTGCTGTATCTGTCTGAACCAATGGCCTTGATCCGGGCTGGCAAGCTCAGCTGCCTGTGACGGCGTTGCGGCGCGCAAATCGGCAACCAGGTCAGCAATTGAAACGTCTGATTCATGACCTACTGCCGCAATGATGGGTGTTTCCGCTGAAAAAATTGCCCGCGCAACGCGCTCATCATTAAACGCCCAGAGATCTTCCAGTGAGCCGCCGCCGCGGCCGACGATCAACACGTCAAATAGGCCGCTACGCTCCGCTTTAGCAATGGCGTCCACAATCGCGGCAGGCGCTTCACTGCCCTGAACCACCGTTGGAATAATGGTGACAGGAATAGCTGGGCAGCGGGCTTTAAGAACCTTGAGGATGTCGTGAATAGCGGCTCCCTTTGGCGAGGTGATGACGCCAATATGTTTCGGCTGAGTGGGAATAGGTTGCTTGAATTCAGGATTAAATAGCCCCTCGTTTTGGAGCTTCGCTTTTAATTCATCCAGCTGGCGCTGCAGCGCGCCAAGTCCGGCGTCTTCCATATGGTCTACTAAAAGCTGGTAGTCACCCCGGCCCTCGTAGAGGCTCACCCTTCCGCATACCAACACCTTTTGGCCATTGGTGGGGCGAAGTTGAACGCGCAGATTACGCCCCTTAAACATGGCGCAGCGAACTTGGGCGCGTGCATCCTTCAGGGTGAAATACCAATGACCCGACGCGGCAATAGTTACATTCGATAACTCGCCTTCTACCCACATCGTAGGTAGATTGGCTTCTAGCGTTTGTTTGGCGAAGTTATTGAGCTGGGCGACCGTGAATATTTGCCTTTGCTCTGAGGGGGGTAAGTTGTGCATAATTTATGGCTTATATATTCTCGGGCAGCTAGCTAAAGTCATCAATGGATACTTTAACACTAGTTGCCTTTTTTAACATCTATAGAGGTATGCCCCATGCTGCGAATCGCCCAAGAGGCTCTAACCTTTGATGATGTATTGCTGTTACCAGGTTACTCGGAAGTAACCGCGCAGGACGTCTGCGTTAAGACCCAGCTAACTCGCAATATATCGCTCAATATTCCTATCGTGTCCGCTGCCATGGATACTGTCACCGAAAGTCGTCTCGCGATTGCCATTGCCCAAGAAGGTGGTATCGGCATCATTCACAAGAGTATGACCATCGAAGAACAGGCGCAAGAAGTGCGCCGAGTCAAAAAATATGAGAGTGGCGTTGTTCGCTCTCCAATTACCATTGCGCCCAACGCTACAGTAGGTGAGCTGATGGCCATCCGTAGAGAGAATAATATCTCTGGCGTGCCGGTAGTTGATGGTGATGATCTAGTAGGTATCGTGACATCGCGTGACGTACGCTTTATCGAAGATATGGCTACAGAGATTGCTAAAGTAATGACGCCTAAGGCTGATCTAGTAACACTACTAGACGGTGAAATTGAGCCAGCTCGCGTTGAGCAACTACTACAAGCTAATCGTATCGAAAAGTTATTGGTCGTCGATACAGACTTCCGCTTGACGGGGCTCGTGACGGTAAAAGATATCGATCTAACCGAGCAGTACCCGAATGCGAATAAGGATGCCGAAGGGCAACTCCGCGTAGGGGCTTCAGTTGGCACAAGTCCAGATACCGACGACCGCGTTGCTGCGCTAGTTGCTGCTGGCGTTGATGTATTGGTTGTCGATACCGCACACGGTCACTCGAAGAATGTGCTTGAGCGAGTGCGCAAAATCAAAGCTGACTTTCCACAGGTTGATGTGATTGGCGGCAATATCGCAACGGCAGCCGCCGCTCGTGCACTGGTTGAAGCGGGTGCGGATGGGGTCAAGGTTGGTATTGGTCCAGGTTCCATTTGTACTACCCGAATCGTTACCGGTATTGGTGTTCCGCAGATTTCCGCTATTGCCAACGCAGTCGCCGAAGTAGGAGGCGAAGGCATCCCAGTTATTGCAGATGGCGGCATTCGCTTCTCCGGCGATATCGCTAAGGCCTTGGTTGCTGGTGCCAGTGCAGTGATGATGGGTTCTATGTTTGCCGGTACTGAAGAGTCTCCAGGCGAGACCGAATTATTCCAGGGTCGAACTTACAAGGCCTATCGTGGCATGGGCTCGCTCGGTGCTATGAGTCGTACCAAGGGCTCTGCAGACCGCTACTTCCAAGACACTTCAAAGGGTACTGAGAAGCTGGTTCCAGAGGGTATTGAAGGTCGAGTGCCTTACAAAGGCGCATTGAAGAACGTTATTCATCAGCTGTTAGGAGGCGTGAAGTCTTCTATGGGTTACACCGGCTCTGCCGACATGGAAACCTTCCGTAACGTACCTGAATTCGTAAAAGTGACGGCTGCGGGTATGAGCGAATCTCACGTCCACGATGTGCAGATTACTAAAGAGGCACCTAACTACCCAATGAAGTAACGTTTGGGAAGTAATGGCCATGCAGAACCGAGTAAGTGGGCCTAGGCTAGTTACTCGGTTCTTTGCATTTTGCAGAACCATTTTCGCCGATTCTTTGATTCGGCCAACAAAGTGAAATAGCTATGACGCAAGATATTCATCAACATCGTATTCTTATTCTCGATTTCGGTTCGCAGTACACACAGCTCATTGCTCGTCGTGTTCGAGAGATTGGGGTCTTCTGCGAGATTCTACCTTGGGATTTAGCCGCAGAGCATATTAAAGAATTCAACCCTACGGGTATCATTCTTTCGGGCGGGCCGGAGAGTGTTACGGAGCAGGACTCTCCTCGAGCTTCGGATTATGTATTTGACTCAGGCCTGCCAGTGCTTGGCATCTGTTACGGCATGCAGACCATGGCTGAACAGTGGGGTGGAAAGGTAACGGGTTCCGACGAAAGTGAATTCGGCTTTGCTCGCGTTAAGCTTGAGACCGCTGGCACGTTGTTAGCGGGTATTGTTGATCACGACGACGAAGTGGGTCAGCAGATTGATGTCTGGATGAGCCATGGTGATAAGGTCACTACGCTTCCAGAGGGTTTTGTGGTGACGGCTTCAACCCCTTCGTGTCCTATTGCTGGTATGGCGAATGAAGACAAGAAGCTATACGGTGTGCAGTTCCACCCCGAAGTGACGCATACGCTTCAAGGTGAGCGAATTCTTCGCCGTTTCGTGGTTGATATCTGTGGCTGTGAAACGCTATGGACACCCGGTAATATCGTCAATGATTTGGTTGCGACCGTTCGTGAGCAGGTTGGCGATAAACAAGTGCTTCTTGGGTTATCGGGCGGTGTTGATTCGTCAGTGGTGGCGGCGCTACTGCATAAAGCCATCGGCGATAAATTGGTCTGTGTCTTTGTGGACAACGGTTTGCTTCGTAAGAACGAAGGTGACCAAGTGATGCATATGTTCGCTCAGAATATGGGAATCCGAGTGATTCGCTCGGACCGCGAAGATCTATTCCTCGATCGGTTGGCAGGGGTTAGTGATCCGGAAGCTAAGCGAAAGATCATTGGCAATACCTTTATTGATGTATTCGACGAAGAGGCGACGGCTCTGAAGGGGATCGATTTCCTTGCGCAGGGTACCATCTATCCCGATGTCATTGAGTCAGCCGCTTCAAAGCACGGTAAAGCACACGTCATTAAGTCGCACCACAACGTGGGTGGTCTTCCTGAGGATATGGCTTTTGAATTAGTTGAACCACTGCGCGAGCTGTTTAAAGACGAAGTGCGTAAAATTGGTTTAGAGCTGGGATTACCCTACGACATGGTGTATCGCCATCCATTCCCAGGCCCTGGTCTTGGTGTTCGTATTCTGGGCGAAGTAAAGCGTGAATACGCCGACATCCTTCGCGAAGCCGATGCCATCTTTATTGAAGAACTACACAACGCTGGTTGGTACCACGAAACTAGCCAAGCGTTTGCGGTATTCCTACCGGTGAAATCAGTAGGTGTTGTGGGTGACGGTCGTCGCTACGAGTGGGTGATCTCACTCCGCGCTGTGCAGACCGTGGACTTTATGACAGCGCATTGGGCTCACTTGCCCTATGAATTGCTAGGGCATGTATCCAACCGAATCATTAACGAAATTAGTGGCGTTTCGCGGGTTGTTTACGATGTTTCCGGTAAACCGCCGGCGACGATTGAGTGGGAATGATTACTCCCTAATTAGCGCCAATCAGCTGAAGCCCATCGCCCTAACGAGCGTTGGGCTTTTTTTGTACTATTTTCTATCGATTCTTCGGAAATCATTCCAGAGTTACGTATACTAAATTAAGGGATAACAATAAGGTAAAGGTATGGCGAAGGATGCTCGATTGGTAAATTCACGTTGGTTCAAGGTGCTTGTTTCGGTACTGCTTTTAGTCATCATTTTGCTTGTTGCAACGCCAACTGCCCTCAAACACATCGTCACTCAGCGAATTGCGCCAAGTTATGGCTTAAACCTAAGCATGGCAACTCCCGATATCACTTGGCATCAAGCCGCCATAACCCTCGATGAAATTGAGCTGCGCGACGATCGTGACCAAGTGCTGGCCCAAATTGGCAATTTAGCTGTTGATGTCAACCTTGCGGCGTTATTTCGTGGCGAAGTGCAGCTCGAATCGGTTTCGATCACGGAGCTAGACGTTAATGTTGAAACCGCCGACGGTGATTCGAACCTGCAACGCCAGTTAACGCTAGTTAATGAGAAGTTAGCGCTACAGTCGTCTACCACTGAAGAAGTTGAACCATCTAAGGAAGATAGTGAACCTTGGCGGTTTTCACTGCTCTCGTTTCAACTTCAGCGGGCAAGTTTAGGGTTTAGTGACCAACAACATCCCAACCCTCCGGCGGAGGAACTGGTGGTGATTGAGCGGTTGGAGATTGATGGTCTGATGGTGGACCCAATACTAGAGCGTGTAGATATTGATAGTATTCGTTCGTCCTCGCTGGTGGCAAACGGATGGGTGTCCGAAAATGGGGATGTGAACGTCAATCGCTTATTGGGCTCGGTGATTCCTGTTGCAAACCAAGACAATAGTAAAATCGAGACGGCAACCGAGGTGACCCTCGTGGATCAGTCTGCTTCATCAAGCTCTGACGCGACGGATTCGCCAATAGCTGACCAAACTTCGGAAGAAGACCAAGGTATGGCGGCTAGTCCCAAGGATTCAGTAGTGTCAGATAATACTAGCGAAGGATGGATAGTTGCGCTTCATCAGGTGGCAATCAACAACTATCAGCTTAATTTCTGGGACTTGTCATTAGAACGCGAGGCCAACTACCAGTTGGGCCCCATCGATATATCACTGGAGAATTTTGAGACCAAACCATTTCAAGAGGCGGACGTTAACTTTCAAGCTAGCTTGGGTGGAGAATCGTCCATTACGATTGACGGGAAACTGCAATTAATCCCACTGGTCTCAGATGCCAATATCACTATTAGTCAACTAGAGCTCAGCCAGTTTCAGCCCTATTTAGATAGTGTTACTTGGGCTGACATCGAGCAGGGCTCGATTACATTGAATGGGCACCTCAACGCCAATATGGTCGGTGAGGGCAGTCCAACGGTGGAGTACCTAGGCGACGTTTCTGTTGATAACCTACGGCTCATCGATCGACGCGATGGCAGTTTCATTGCTGGTCACGAAAGCCTACAAGTTATCGGACTGGACTTTAACCTCGGGAACATGATGGTTCGTGCGGAAGAGGCGGCGCTAATAGACTCTGAGTTGACGCTGTCTATTAATTCCGATGGCGAATTCAGTCTCTTGTCGCTGGCTCGTGTAAGTGAAGAGACGCTTATTGAGGAAGGTAAAAAAGTCGAGGAAGTGGGCGCTCAGTTCGGCTTGGCAGTGCAGGTGGCTCGAGTCGAGAATGGGCAGTTTCGTTTTAGTGATGACTCCTTGACCTCACCCTTCGATATGACGATTGGTCTGGATCATATTCAGGTGAACGGCGTGAGTTCGGTGAAGCGCCCTGAATCTGCCATTGCTAGGATGAACTTCGGCCGAGCTGGAATCTTGGAATTTGATGGCGCCACCCAGGATGACAATACGGTGGCTACGTATCGTATAGCGGATCTACCAATGGCGAATATCTCCGGCTATATTGCCGCGCTAAGTGGTTATGAAGTGCAGCGGGGAACCTTCAACCTTGACGGGCGCTACACCATCAGTGATTCGGCTTTGGCCGTTGACAACGAGCTTAAGGTGCGTAGTTTTGAGCTCGGGCGAGCTATTCGTGATGAGAACACCCTTCCGCTGCCACTTGCCACGGCCATGCTCAGTGATTCAAACGGCGACATTGAGCTATCGCTCCCCATTCGCGGTAACTTGGATGATCCCAGCTTCTCTGTAGGCAGTGTGGTTGCTGAAGTGATGACCCAAGCGATTATCAACGCGGCGACGTCCCCCTTCACGCTGTTAGGTAGTTTGGTGGGGCAAGATGATTTAAATGTCGTCCTATTTAGCCCTAACAGTTACGAGCTCAGGGCGTCCGAGAAACTCAAGCTTGATCACCTAGTTGAAGCGCTGTTAAGTAAGCCAGACCTAGTACTGCGAATCACGCCAACCGCGCATAATAGTTTAGACACGGATCAGCCCCAACCTCTCGCTGAGCGTGAGCAGGAGCGCCTTGAGTCGCTTGCTGATGAGAGAGCTCAGAGGATTGTTAGCTACCTGGTGGATGAGACACAGTTAGATGAGGGGCGAATTCAGGTCATTAACCCCGTTAGAACCTCCGCGCCAACCACTGAGGTGGAATTAATTCTATCCATTGAACTCGCGGTGGAGTAACGTTCGAGAGCGTATAGCGGCGGCTTGGTTTTAGTCTCGCTGGGGGTTACCTCTCTGGGTTTTAGCTTCGCTGGTTTTAGCTTCGCTGGTTTTAGCTTCGCTGGTTTTAGCTTCGCTGGTTTTAGCCTTGCTGGTTTTAGCTTTGCTGGGGCTTTTTTGGCCGCCAGTGGATGTGCCTTCTAATAGAGTTAGTCTTTCGATGTTTTAAGTGTGGTGAGGAGCTGGTCTTTCTCGTGCCACACGTTATTCACCCACTCCTGAACATCGCCTTTGTAGCGGGCGTCGTTCTGATAATCACCACCGCGAACATGGTCTGGGATGCTTACACTTCGGACAGATACTTCAACCGCGCCAGCTTTTCCACAGAGGAAATCCCAGAAGGTGGGTCTGCCGTGTGGGTAGTGGATGCTGATGTCGAGCAGTGTATCCAGAGTGTTTCCCATGGCGCCTAAAACGAAGCCGGCACCGCCAGCTTTTGGCGGAAGTAAATGTTGAAACTGACTTTGTTTTAGTTGGTATTTTTGCTCAGTAAAGCGAGTGCCTTCCATAAAATTGAAGACGGCGGTGGGTGTGTATTGAAACTTTTCGCATGCTTTGCGTGTCTCAGCCAAATCTTTACCTTGCTTGTGCGGATGTTTGGCGAGGTATTCGCGGCTGTAGCGGCGCATAAAGGGAAAGTCTAACGCCCACCAACAAATTCCCAGAACGGGTACCCAGAATAATTCGCGCTTGAGAAAGAACTTCAACATGGGAACTTTACGGTTGAGAATCCGCTGGGCGATGAGAATATCGGCCCAACTTTGATGGTTGGCCGTAACGAAGTACCACTTATCGGGGGATAAGTTCTCCGGCACGTCCACGTTCCAGTGGTCTGCTTCAGTGATGCTGAGGGCCCAGCTATTCACACTGATCCAGAAGGTAGCTATAGAGCATGCTAGGCGGGTGCACAAGGTCTGCCAGCTTCGCATTGGTAATACGCGCAAGGCACTGACCAGGACAAGCGGTAAGAAGCATATGAGCGTATTGGTAATCATGATGGTTACGGCAATCAGTCCGCGCAGCAGCGAAAACGAAGGTTGATAGCGGTTCAGGGTACTCATAATTTACTCAACTAATTTGGTTGCTTGGCCTTTGGCGTGATTATACGCCGAAGTATTCTTGATGAGAATACGCTCGTTTTTGCCTTTTCAGTATTTCATATAAGCGCTGCTCATCAACCCTCATCACTGACCGTTTAAAGTGAATTCGCATGTGGCTTGAAAGCGATATTGGTTTGATCAGAGCGCTGAGTTACACATCAGAGATATTCAGCAGTTGATCAATTACCGGTGCGAATTTTGCTTTATCCGGGGAGCTGTGGAGGCGAATAAGCGAGGCGAGCGCCTGCTGGGAAAGCAGCGCAAATTGCTTTTCACTTTCGATGTCGAAGAGAATTTGCAGTAGAGTAGTACGCGTGAGGTCCACCCCCGTTCTAGAATCCACAACAGTGAATGCTTCACTGGAGGAAATCATATCTCGGACATCATCAAGTGTGATGTAGCGACTAATTGACGTATCATAGATTCGTCTATTGGGATATTTTTTAAGCGTGATCATAAGGCTAGAATAGAGAAAGTCGTGGGTGATTCCCAGCGTTTCACCAATAAAAGCCAAGTTAAGAGGATAGAAAGTGAAGACTTCGTCATCCCTTCAGTTGTTACGAGAAAAACGATTTGGTCCGTATTTTGTGGCCCAGTTTCTCGGTGCGTTTAACGACAATCTATTTAAGAACGCCCTGCTGATAATCGTAGCGTTTGGTGCCGCGCGCAGTGAGCAGGAAATTGGCCTTATAAATAACCTGGCAGCTGGCCTGTTTATTCTTCCTTTCTTTCTCTTTGCGTTGGTGGCTGGAAACATTGCCGATACCGTTGATAAACAACTCATCATTAAACGCCTCAAATTGACGGAATGTTTACTCGCATTCGCCGCCGTGCCAGCCCTATTGAGCGGCGACGTTAAATTAATGTTGGCGGTATTGTTCGGTTTCGGTCTACAAAGTGCCTTCTTTGCGCCGGCCAAGTATTCACTGCTACCACAGCACCTAGCCATGCACGAACTCGTGGGCGGTAATGCGCTGGTTCAACTAGGGACCTTTGTCGCTATTCTCGTGGGAACCTTAGTTGGTGGCATTTTCGCGAGTAGTCAACTGCTTCTGTATTGGTTATGTGGCTTGATTGTCTGCGTAGCGATATTGGGTTATGTCTTCGCCTGTTATGTTCCGCCCGCGCCACCAAGTCAAGATACCACGGCGAAGGTTGACTGGAATATCTGGCGCATGGGCCAATTAGCCGTTAAGGAAATTCGTAAGACACCGGGGGTGTTACTCGCCATTATGGCGGTGTCTTGGTTTTGGTTTCTCGGAACGGTAGTGCTTACGCAATTGCCAAGCTTCAGTAAGTCGGTTCTCGGTGGTGATGCCACCGTTGTCAGTGTTTTATTAGCCATTTTTTCGGTAGGCATTGGCGCGGGTTCACTGCTGTGTGAAAGATTGTCGGCAGGACGTTTGGAGATTGGCTTAGTGCCGTTGGGTGCCATAGGGATGGCAGTTTTTGGTAGTTTGTTCGCCTTCGCTCCCGCTGCTGGCGGGGTGGAGTTGGTGAGTGCGCTGTCGTTTTTCAGTTCTGGAAGTGGAATTTGGGTGGGCCTTCACGTTGTCTTAATAGGCGTATTCGGTGGGTTGTACATTGTGCCACTTATGGCGCTTATTCAGGCGAAGACCAGCAGCGATATGCGCGGGCGCACCATGGCTATTAATAGCGTGATGAACGCGCTCTTCATGGTTGTCGCAGCGCTGTTTAGTATTGTTGTCTTGGTGATTCTGGAGTGGTCGCTCTCCACGCTGCTATTGCTCACAGCACTGGGTAATCTGGTGGTGTTAGCGGTGATTGTGAAAGCCGTTCCTGCCTACTTTATCCGTATGCTGATGTGGCTGGTGGCACAATTAAGCTACCGGCTACGCGTTGCAGGGAGAGAAAACCTACCCGAGACCGGACCGGGATTAATCTTGGCAAATCACGTTACCTTTATAGATTGGATGCTATTAGGCGCAGCTAGCGTTAGACCTTTGCGATTCGTTATGTACAAGCCCTTCTATGACATACGAGTGCTGAGACCAATACTTCGTTGGGCGGGAGCCATACCCATTTCGCCGCGCCACGAAGATGAGAAGTGCTATCGTGAAGCTATGGATGCAATTAAACAAGCGCTACGCGACGGTGAGTTGGTGCTGGTCTTTCCGGAGGGGAAGCTCAGTGAAACGGGAGAGCTTCAGACGTTTCGAACGGGCTTTGAACGAGTGTTAGCAGAAGTGCCCGTGCCGGTGATACCGGCTGCCTTACACGGCCTCTGGGGGAGTTTTTTCTCCCGTCGATGGGGGCGGGCAATGCGCAAGCCGTTCAAGCGCGTGTATTCTCGTGTAGGCGTGGAGTTTGGGTGCCCAGTGGTACCAGAGGAAGCGACGGCCGAAGTATTACAGCAGCAGATTGCCACAATGTTAGCGAAGGAAGAACAGATTGAACGATAACTACTTTATGAGCAGGGCGCTTGAACTAGCAGCTATGGGCGCCGACATAAATGAGGTTCCCGTTGGCGCCGTGGTAGTGCTTGATGGAGAAATCATTGGTGAAGGCTTTAATCAACCTATCACCACCCATGATCCCACAGCTCATGCTGAGATGGTGGCACTTCGGCAAGCGGCCAAGAATTTGCAAAATTACAGACTGCCCGAAGCCGAAATATACATCACCATGGAACCCTGCTCCATGTGTGCCGGAGCAATTGTTCATAGTAGAGTGAAGCGAGTTATTTTTGGTGCCGATGAGCCAAAGTCAGGGGTGGCGAAAAGCCAGGCAAACTTCTTTAAGTCTGAGTGGCTTAATGCCTGGCCTGAGGTTGAGGGAGGAGTACTCGCTGAGGAGGCGAAAGTTTTGCTTCAGGGGTTCTTCAAGCGTAGACGAGCAGAAAAAAAGGCTGAAAAGCTCGCTAAGCAAGTGGAATGCGACGTTGAAAAGTTGGTGAACCTAAAGAGCGACCCGAGCGCGTCATAGTTCAACTACTTAATGAAGTATTCCAAGACTAACTGGCTACCCACGTAGGCCAAGAGCAACAGGCCATAACCAACGAAGGTGAGCGTAGTTGCCCGCTGTCCGCGCCAACCTAACGCATAATGTCCCACTAACAATCCCGCATAGAAGCACCACGCCATGATACTGAGTACAGTCTTGTGAGCAAGATGTTGAGCGAACAGATCCTCTACGTAGATAAAGCCAGTGGCGATGGCCGCGCTGAGGATGATGAAACCTGCCCAGAGAAAGCTAAATAGAATAGCTTCCATGGTCTGAAGCGGGGGCATAACTGAACTGAATCCCGTGACGTTGTGATTGCGCAGCTGCCGATGCTGAATAGCGGTTAAGATGGCTTGTATTGCCGCGCTAGTCAGGAAGCTATAGGCAAGTACTGAAAGTAATATATGGGCGATCAAGCCGGGGCTTAGGTCGCTGATGGGCGTTGCTAGGTCCTGGTCACCAAGTAACAGACCGAACAGGGTGAGGGCAGTAATGGGGCCGAGTGCAAAAGACAGCCCTTGGGTAGGTTGGCGAACACTGGCAATAAGTAACACCCACTGAGAGCTAATCATGATGAGTGCGAGCACGTTAAGAAGGCCAAGACGAAGTGCGTAACCGTCATAGAGCGCAGCAAGTAATGGCGGCATAGCGAGCACGCAGGCGATTAATAGGCCGCTAGTGCCAAGCTTGGCATGGCGTGGCTTGCCGTGCTTGAGAGCACGAAGTTGACTCCAGCCTAAACTGAGAAAAATGGCCGCGGAAATTACAATTAAGCTATCGAACATGGCAGTTGCCTTGGTTGTGATGCATAAAGTGCGCTAGTAACTGTGATTGTCGTTTATTCGTCTGCGTGTTGGCAACTTTTTTACAGCTTAAGTGTCGGCTTTTTTGCGATGAATAAGTACTACGAGGTGATTAAACTACACTCAGGTCTGTGCTATGATGCGCGGCTAACAGAATTTATCTTGTGGAAAGCTTTATGTTCGATTCACTATCCGATCGCTTATCGTCAACGCTACGCTCCATTCAGGGCAAGGCGAAATTAAGCGAAGACAATATTAAAGATACCCTGCGTGAAGTTCGCCGGGCATTGCTTGATGCCGACGTGGCGCTCCCTGTTGTAAAGAGCTTTGTTGAGCAGGTTAAGCAGCGTGCAGTGGGCACCGAGGTGGCCAAGAGTCTAAATCCTGGTCAGCAGTTTATTAAGATTGTAAATGATGAGCTAACGCTCGTCATGGGCGAGGCCAATGAGAGCCTAGACCTAAAGGCAACGCCACCGGCAGTGGTATTGATGGCCGGCTTGCAGGGTGCAGGTAAGACCACCTCTACGGCTAAACTTGCCAAATACCTCATCGAACGTGAAAAGAAAAAGGTCATGGTCGTTTCGGCTGACGTTTATCGCCCTGCGGCGATTAAACAGCTGCAGACGCTCGCCGCTGAAGTGGATGCAATCTTTCACCCTTCAACGGCCGATGAAAAGCCTGTTGATATCGTAACGGGTGCCATCGATGCTGCCCGTAAGACGCACGCCGATGTGCTACTTGTGGATACTGCGGGCCGACTAGCTGTTGATGACGCAATGATGGCGGAAATTCAAGCGCTTCACGCCGCGGTTAATCCGGTTGAAACCTTGTTCGTCATTGATGCGATGATTGGTCAAGATGCTGTGAATACGGCACAGGCTTTCAATGAAGCGTTGCCACTAACGGGTGTAATTCTCACCAAAACAGATGGTGACGCTCGCGGCGGTGCAGCGCTCTCGGTTCGTCATGTAACGGGCAAACCAATTAAATTTATTGGTGCCGGCGAGAAAGTTGACGCGCTAGAGCCATTCCACCCTGATCGTATCGCTTCACGTATTTTGGGTATGGGCGATATGCTCACCATGATCGAGGAAGCTGAGCGTAAGCTGGATAAGAAGAAAGCTGAGAAGCTGGCGAAGAAGGTTAAGAAGGGTAAAGCCTTTGATCTCGAAGATCTTCGCGACCAGCTCCAGCAAATGCAAAACCTCGGTGGTATCGGCGGTATTTTAGATAAAATGCCGGGTATGGGCCAAGTAAGTCAGATGGCGCAGAACCCTGAGGTGACCAAGAATTTTAAGCGTATGGAGTGCATCATTGACTCAATGACGCCAGCTGAAAGAGCTAATCCAGACCTGCTTAACGGATCGCGAAAGCGTCGTATTACCATGGGGTCAGGAACACAAATTCAGGATTTGAATCGTTTGCTCAAGCAACACAAGCAAATGGCTAAAATGATGAAGAAAATGGGTAAAAAAGGCGGCATGTCTAATATGATGCGCGGCATGGGTGGAATGATGCCTGGACAAGGCGGCATGCCACCGGGTGGTAAGTTCCCTGGTGGGGGCGGATTCCCTGGGCTCTAAGCTAGTTTTAGCTACGAGTTCCATCTTGGTGTAATCGCCTTTCTCTATAAGGGGAAACTAGGCTTTGCATCGAGGGCTTTTTTTCCGTATGATAGCGCGCCTCAAAGCTATGCCTGTGCATGGGTTTTGAGGCTCTAAGATGTTTGCACGCTTTTCGTGCTAATTTTAACTACAGGATACGTATACGTATGGTTACTATTCGACTAGCACGTGGTGGCTCAAAAAAGCGCCCGTTCTACCACATCACAGTAAGTGACGTACGCAATTCGCGTGACGGCCGTTTCATTGAGCGTGTTGGCTTCTTCAACCCGGTAGCCCGTGGTCAAGAAGAGCGTTTACGCGTTGATAGCGAACGTGCAGAGTACTGGTTGAGCAAAGGCGCACAACCAACTGATCGCGTTGCTAAGCTATTGAAAGAAGCGAAGTAATTCGCTGCCCCTATGGAAAATAACGCGAAATTGTTAACCGTAGGGAAAATCACTTCGGTATTCGGAGTGAAAGGTTGGGTTAAGATTTATTCTTATACCTCACCCATTGAAAATATATTTGATTACCAGCCCTGGACTGTTAAAACGCCGCAAGGCGATAAAACAGTTGAGGTTGATCAGTGGCAGAGACATGGGAAGGGCTTAATTGCCCACCTTAAAGGTGTCGATGACCGCGATATTGCACAAACTTACTGTCAATCGGATTGTGTGGTAGCTAATAGCCAGTTACCACCGCTAGACGAGGGAGAGTACTACTGGAGTCAGTTGATTGGTTTGCATGTTGTCAGTGAGTACAGCGGCGAACGTCAACTCTTGGGAAAGGTACAGCGCCTAGTTGAGACGGGTGCTAACGACGTCCTTGTAGTACGCGGCTGTAAAGGTAGCATCGATGAACGCGAGCGCCTTATTCCCTTCGTGCCCGAACAGTACATCCTCAATGTGGATATCGCAGTCGGTGAAATGCTGATCGACTGGGACCCTGAGTTTTGAGTAGCGATCGTCGTCGCGCAAAACGATATGGGGTTGTGAGCATATTCCCTGAAATGCTCTCTGCTATTAGCCAATATGGTGTATCTAGCAGAGCAATAGATCAGGGATCGGTTGCACTGGAAGCTTGGAATCCGCGTAGTTTTACGCACGATCGACATCATACTGTCGATGACCGTCCTTACGGGGGCGGCCCTGGTATGTTGATGAAGGTTGAGCCACTTAAACAAGCGCTTCATGCGGCTAAAGCATGGGCGGGCGAAGGTTCTAAGGTTATCTATTTGTCCCCTCAGGGACAGCCGTTCAATCAGCGCGCAGCGCAGCGGTTGGCGGCAGAACCCGGTTTGGTTTTTCTGGCCGGGCGCTACGAAGGTGTTGATGAACGATTGATCAATGCCGAGATAGACGAAGAATGGTCTATCGGTGATTACGTGTTGAGCGGCGGTGAGCTGGGCGCCATGGTGATGATTGACGCAATAGTGCGATTATTACCGGGAGTTCTTGGACACAACCAATCAGCCGAGCAAGATTCATTTTCGGATGGATTGCTCGATTGCCCTCACTATACTCGTCCAGAAGTATACGAAGGCGAAACGGTTCCCGAGGTGTTATTGTCGGGAAATCATGAGCGAATTCGCCAATGGCGATTAAAACAGTCGTTGGGCCGCACTTACGAGCGGCGTTTGGATTTGCTACAGCGTCTGGAGCTGAGCGACGAACAGCAGCGTTTACTTGAGGAATACCTCGAGGAACGGAAACAGAAATAATTTATGATGCCTGGCTTTGATAGCCAAGCTGGAAAAAGTGATTAACAGGAGCACTGAAATGAGCGCCAACAAAATTATTGCTCAGCTTGAAGCAGAGCAGATGAACAAAGAAATCCCAGTCTTCGGACCTGGTGATACAGTCGTTGTTCAGGTTAAGGTTAAAGAAGGCAACCGTGAGCGTCTACAGGCGTTTGAAGGTGTTGTTATTGCTAAGCGTAACCGCAGCCTAAACTCAGCTTTCACCGTCCGTAAGATTTCTCACGGTATTGGTGTAGAGCGTACGTTCCAGACTTACAGCCCGTTGGTTGACAGCATTAGCGTTAAGCGTCGTGGTGACGTTCGTCGCGCGAAGTTGTACTACTTGCGTGAGCGTTCTGGTCGTTCAGCACGTATCAAAGAGAAGTTGAGCTAAGTTTAGCTTAACCATCTTGCTACTTCGGTAGCACCAAAAGAGCGCGCCTTGGTTAACAGGGGGCGCTTTTTTTATAGCTAGAATTCGCTGAACGGCGGTATGGCTGCCTTTTGTCTGTGTGTCGTATTCTGTCATGTTTCGTAGAGCTGGCTTTCGTAAAGTGGCTGCATCAGAAGTATTGGAAAGTGTTATGCAGTCAGAAAAACCCCCCATTATGTGGCTTCCGGTCACCGTGTTCTTATTTACCACTATTGTTACTGTGATTGGCGTTCCCTGGTACGGCTACGCCGTGGGTTACAGTGGTGCGATGTGGCTTGCCGCCATCTTAGTGCTTGGCGCTAACGGCATGTCGATCACTGCCGGCTATCACCGATTGTGGGCGCACAATAGCTACCGCGCTCACTGGAGTCTCCGTTTGTTGTTCGCACTATTTGGTGCTGCCGCCACGCAGAATAGTATTTTAGTGTGGGCGTCAGGTCATCGCCGTCACCATCGCCATGTAGACGATAATGAGCGCGATCCCTATTCGGCTAAACGCGGATTTTTCTTCTCTCATATTGGCTGGATGCTCCGCGCCTACCCCAGTGGCAAAGTGGATTTTTCCAACGTCAAAGATCTACAGCGTGATCCAATTGTGGTCTGGCAGCACAAGCACTATGTAGTGTTGGCAATCGCCATGAATTTCATTCCGGCGCTGGCATTGGGTTGGTTGCTTGGTGATATCGTCGCGGGCGCATTGCTCATCGGCTTCTTACGTTTAGTAGTTTCGCACCACACCACGTTCTTCATTAATTCCTTGGCGCATATTTGGGGGCGTCGTCCCTATACCGAAGCCAATACGGCTCGTGATAACGATGTCTTGGCGTTCTTTACCTACGGTGAGGGTTACCATAACTATCACCACCTCTTCCAAGGTGATTATCGAAATGGTGTTAAGTGGTGGCAATACGATCCAACGAAATGGCTAATCTTTGTGGCCTCCAAGCTAGGACTGGCGAGTAAGTTGAAGCGAACCCCTGCGGCTAAGATCAATCAGGCGATGATTGAGACCCAGCTTAAGAGAGCGGAAGAGACCTTTAAGTCAAAGCCACTTTCACTTCGTTTTAGCGATCAGATTGCCTTGGAGTCTATGCGCTTCCAACAGCAGCTACAACACTGGAAAGAGCTTCGTCTAAGTTGGGTTGAAGCGCAAAAGGAGTTGATGGAACAGCGCGGCGAAGAGTTGCGTTCAATGGCCGAAACAGAGCTACTGGTCATCTCCGAAAAGCTTGCGGCATTGGAGTTTGAAATAAAACAGCAGCGTAAGCGGATGATTCGTTTCGTGAATCGCCTGGCAGCCTGCTGATAGCGTGAGTTGCGAAGTGTAAAAAGGAGTCCTTAGGACTCCTTTTTTGTTGCCAGTGCTAATTTGCGCTTGAGTGGCGCAGCATAGGCGCTGAGCAATTGGGCGTGATAGGCTTCATCGCAATCAGCAAGGCGTTGCTCAAATACAGCTTGTTGTTGAGCAATATCTTGGGCGGAGACGTTAAAAGCGGTGGCGTCAATTTCACGTTCAGGATCAAGTTTTTGCAGCGCTAAAATATTCGCAGGTCGAATTTCATACTGCGCAAGAATCGATTCGTCAATCATGGCTGCTAGTTCATCGGCGGTGGTTTCATCGTTCAATTGGTTGAGCGGTTTACCGAAAGCAACACTCACTCGTCCTTTGAACCCAGTAATACCAGCCCCAATAGTTTGAATATCTTCGTGTTCACCCTTTTCGTAGTGACCGGTAGTGGCTTTAAGCGTTAGTTCTCGTGCTTTGGCAACGTCACACGGATCATACTCGTAGCTTAGACTCACGGGCACGATATTGAGTGTATTAAGGTACGCCGCCAGTGATTCATCCTTAGCCTTACTCATTGCAAACATTTTAATAATTGCCGGCTCAGTGATATCCACACCATCCTTTGCTCTTCCCTCGCGCTGCGCAATCCACACGTCATGTTGATCCACGGTTACAGAATGGCCGATATAGGCCGATAACTTTTTAAACGCAGCGAACAGTTTGCGTGGTGCAGTGATAGAGCGTTGCACAATGAAGCTCTTGTTAAGGCGCATCACGTCACTAGTCCATGGCTTCGACAGGAGATTATCGCCAATGGCGATGCGGACGGTGTCGCGGCCGTGCTGGAAGATACTCCAGTTGATTAACGCCGGATCCATAGCGATATCGCGATGGTTGGAGATGAACAGGCAAGCACCCTTAGGGATATTCTCAACGCCCTCCACCGACAGATCAGTAATGGTTTCCCTGATCATCTTATTCATGTATTGCTCAACATCTTCCTGAAAGTCACGGACTGTCTGAAGTTTGTTGACGTGGCGACGTAGTCCAATTGAAACGAGCTTGCTGCCGAGTGATTGACGCAGGAATTTCGGCCAATTGCTGAATTTGTATTGGCTAAAGGTTGCTAATAACTCCGGATCACGAATAAGTTTTTGCAGAGTAGGTTGTACTTCGCCATCGTTAAAGGGGCGAATGTCGTCGAAATTTGCCATAAATGCTTTCAAATACCACGGTTTAATAGGAGGTCGATTTTAAGTTAGATTCGTGCAAACAACAATGACCGATTAGTCACTTGGCAAAGAAATGATTTTTTTTGGCGGGAACTATCACTTCGCATGAGTTTGCGGCAAACTGTAACGCATAATAATAGCCAGAGTCATAAGCGTTATGTCTACCGTAAAATCACCCTCATATTTGCAATCACTCATTCCAGTTATCTCGTTAATACTGATGTTGTCCGCGTCCGTTTATCTGTACGGCGCAGATTCCTCCTATGGCGCCAATCAAATTGCGTTGCTATTGTGTGCTGCCATCACTGGCCTCATTGGTATCTACAACGGCATGAGCTGGGAGAGCTTCGAAGAGGGGATGCTTAAGGGGATTTCGCTGGCCTTCGGCTCGGTCATGATTTTGCTTGCGGTTGGCGCGTTGATTGGCACCTGGATCTTATCGGGTACCGTGCCAGCAATGATTTACTACGGTGTTCAGATTCTCGATCCATCAATTTTCTACTTTGCCGCCTGTCTTATCTGCGCTTTGGTCTCGGTCAGCATTGGCTCCTCGTGGACCACCGCAGGCACATTGGGCATTGGTTTGATTGGTATTGCTGAAGCATTACAGCTGGATCCCGCCATTACTGCTGGAGCCATTATTTCGGGCGCCTACTTTGGCGACAAGCTGTCGCCGTTATCCGAAACCACTAACTTGGCGTCGGCAATTACCGGGGTTAATTTGTTCGATCATATACGCCATATGTTGTGGACTACCGTTCCCGCCTATGTTGTGGCGTTAGTGTTCTTCGCGTTCTTAGGCTTTGGTAATGATGCGCAAATAACGCCGGTAGAAATTACCGCTTTAGTATCCGCCATTCAGGTTGAATTCAATATCTCGCTGATTAGCTTGCTACCACTGGTGTTCCTCTTGTTTCTTGCCTATAAAAAAGTACCGGCATTCCCAACTATTTTGCTGGGTGCACTGTTTGGCGCCATTATGGCCGCAGTGCTCCAACCTCAGGCGGTTGAAAAGCTAGCAGGAGAGGTAGGAGATTTGGGCGTAGTGGCGCTGCACTTGAAGGGCATATGGACTACTTTATTTGACGGTTACACCTCGGATTCAAACAATGAGATGCTGGGTTCGCTGCTTTCCAAAGGTGGAATGAGCAGTATGCTGAACACCGTTTGGTTAATTGTTTGCGCCATGGCATTTGGTGGTGCCATTGAGAAAGTTGGTATTTTAGAGAAGCTCGTGGGCGGGGCGCTAAGTATGGTGCACTCAACGGGTTCGTTGATCACAACCACTATTGTAACGGCCTTTGCCGCTAACGTGGTCACCTCGGATCAGTACATGGCGATTGTGTTGCCTGGAAGAATGTATCGTTTAGAATTCGAGCGCCGGGGACTTAACGCATTAAATCTTTCCCGAAGCCTAGAGGATGCGGGCACCATTACCTCGCCACTTATTCCCTGGAATACGTGTGGTGCCTACATGGCTGCAACGCTAGGGATTGCTACTTGGACCTACGCTCCCTGGGCGCTCTTCAATATCATCTGCCCATTCATTGGTATTGCCTATGGCCTGTTAAATATTAAGCTGGCAAAGAACGAGACGCAGGCAGCGGCTTAAGAATTAAAAAATTCACTGATGGGGTAGTTGGGAGGCGCGGTTCACATGGTAAACTGCAGCCTCTCTATTCGCCTAGGTTTATACAATGTTGAATGACTCTGACAAGTCGACTATTCAGAAGGCCTACAGTCGCTACCTCAAGGCGAATGACCTCGGCCCGCGTCAAGGTCAGAAGGAAATGATTGCTCATATCGCTAGAGCGATGGGCGCCGTTGAAATTGACGATGAGTCCGGTGAGCGCGTCTCTGGTGGCTTGGCCGTTATCGAGGCGGGTACGGGGACGGGTAAAACCATCGCCTATTTAATTCCTACCATCCCCTTGGCAAAACGTCACGATAAGAAGCTCATTGTTTCCACCGCTACGGTTGCACTTCAGGAGCAAATTCTGCATAAGGATTTGCCTGCGGTACTGCGTCATAGTGGGCTGTCGTTTTCCTTTGAATTAGCGAAGGGACGAGGGCGTTACCTGTGTCCCGTTCAGCTTCAACAACAACTTTCTAATGCGGACCCCTCTCAGGGTTCATTGGGCTTATATCCTGACGAAGCAGACGGCTTGCCAACCAAAGATCAGCGCGAACTATTTGAGGAGCTAAAAGCCTCCTTTGATGCGAGGCGTTGGGAAGGGGATAGGGATTCCTGGCCGGACACCATTGAAGATCAAAACTGGCGCCGTGTGACCACGGATCACAATCGCTGCACCGGACGTCGCTGTGAACAGTTTAATTCGTGCCCGTTTTATCAGGCCAGAGAAAGTCTTGAGTCTGCCGATGTGATTGTTGCCAATCATGATTTAGTTCTTGCGGATCTTCGTTTGGGGGGTGGGGCCATCCTTTCACGCCCAGAAGATAGCATCTATGTATTTGATGAGGGACATCATTTACCTGATAAGGCGTTGGATCATTTCGCGGCTACCTGTCGGCTGAATGCTTCAATCAAATGGCTGGCCAGCCTAGAGAAACAATTACCGCCTGTCTTAGACCTTGCTCAGAAATTATCGCTGGGGCTTGCTGCCGTTGGCGAGTTGCCACGTGCGGTGGCCGATACTATTCGCGTTCAACAGGAATTCGAACCAGTAATGAACGCGCTGATCGAAATACCCATTAATGAGCGTCATGATCTGCCAAGATATCGCTTCCCTCAGGGCCAGGTTCCAACACAGCTACGCAATGAAGCTGAGCGTAACCGGGATACCTACAAGCGCCTCAATAGTTGGTTGGGGCGTTTCCGGGACGCACTGCAAGACGGTATTGAATTAGCCGTGGGTGATGAGCGTGGGCAACTAGAGGCCGCCATAGCCGGTGTGGGTGCAGCGGTATCTCGGGGTGAGGAGAATTTAGCGCTTTGGGAAGCTTGGTCCGACGTAGACATTGCCGGTCGTCTTCCGCATGCACGTTGGATTACCTGGTTAAATGACGGTGACCCGCTGTTGAGCTGTAGCCCAATTTTAGCCTCGGGAACCCTACAGAATAAGTTATGGAATAGATGCTTTGGCGCGGTAGTAACCTCGGCAACGCTATCTAGTTTGGGTCATTTTGACCGCTTTAAGATGCGTGCAGGTACCGCCGCCGAAGACACCTATGCCATAGTGCAAAGCCCCTTTGATTTCGCCAACGTGGCGGAACTGTGGATCCCTCCTATTGCCGTTGACCCCAGTCAGGCTTCAGCCTTCGACCACCTTATTGAGACGGACTTGCCTGCCTTGGTGAATGACGACGTAGCAACACTGGTGCTGTTTACCGCAAGACGTCATATGGAGCAATACGTTGAGGCCTTAACAGCGGAGCAGCTAGAAGAAACCTTATATCAGGGGCAGTTCTCGCGCTCTCGTGTTTTGGAGTTGCATAAAGCTAGAATTGATGAAGGTAAACGAAGTTGCCTGTTAGGGCTCGCCAGCTTCGCCGAGGGACTAGACTTGCCCGGTGAATACTGCGAGCGCGTTGTGATTGTAAAGCTGCCCTTCTCGGTACCCGATGCGCCAGTTGAGGCGCAGCTATCAGAATGGATTGAATCGGAGGGAGGTAACTCCTTTATGCAGGTATCGGTGCCCGATGCATCGCTCAAATTGGTACAGGCCTGTGGCCGTTTGATTCGAACTGAGCGTGATACCGGGCAGGTAGTCCTGCTAGACAAACGTGTGGTAACTAAGCGCTACGGTCACCAATTACTTAATTCGCTACCGCCATATCGCCGGCGCATTGAGGTGTAATCATGGCGCAGCGCGAAGCGATTTCCATGGCACTCGATGCTCTAAGAGCCGAGTTACAGCGCGCTAAACTTTGGTCTGCAAGCAGGCCTGAACTGAGTGCCTTCCACAGTACAATTCCATTCTTTACTGACACCATGCCGTTTGAGCAGTGGTTGCAGTTCGTATTGATTGAGCGTTTAGATGAAATGCTGCGCGTTGAAGCACCCTTGCCCGCCTTGAGTGGCGTAGCACCGATGGCAGAAATGGTCTGGGCGCAGGATTTAGCGGAACGACGTTATATTGTGGAGCTATTACAGGACTTAGATGACTTGTTGGGTAGCTAATCTATCTATCTATCTATCTATCTATCTATCTATCTATTGCGTTCTGCTAGCAGTGAGCTTCCCCAAGCCTATTCAAGGTAGGCAAGCTTCTCCGAGCAAGTGCTACCGCCCCTAAGCTTCGGGGCGGTTTGGCCTCTCGTCCTAAGGGCTTTTAGAGGCCTGCGAATAACGGAATGGCTTGGCGGATAAAGTCTTCAAAGAAAAACACCAGTAGCCCAGCAATGGCCAAGTAGGGGCCGAAGGGGATAGGCTTAGCTTTGTCTCGGCCCGAAATAACTATTGCCAAAATTCCGAGTGCCGCACCAACAAAGGAGCTGATAAGAATAATCATTGGCAGCGCCTGCCAGCCCATCCACGCGCCCAGCGCTGCAAGCAGTTTAAAGTCACCGTAGCCCATTCCCTCTTTACCGGTGGCAAGTTTAAATAGCCAAAAGATTAGCCAAAGGGACATATAGCCGGCAACAGCACCCCAAAGCGCAGAGTCTAAATCTGTGAACCAACCCATGCTGTTAGCAATAAGTCCGGCCCAGAGTAGCGGGAGGGTGAGAGAATCCGGCAATAGATAGCAGTCAATATCAATGGCAATGAGTGCGACTAAAATCCAAATGGCGAGAAATACATACATCACCGGTGCGCCAACACCCATATACCAGGCTGCAAAGCCAGTGAGCAGACCGGTAGCTAGCTCCACCGCTGGGTAACGCCAATGGATTTTCACCTTACAGCTAGTACAGCGGCCTTTGAGCATTAACCAACTGATGAGCGGGAGGTTCTGCCAAGGTTTGATAGGCGCGTTGCAGCTAGGGCAATGCGAAGCGGGAAACGCGAGATTATATTTCTTCTCGGTGTTAGCGTCATCGTCAGCAAATTCAGCAGCCCATTGGGCTTGAAGAATCTTAGGTAGGCGATGAATGACAACATTTAGAAAACTACCCACCACTAGGCCTAATAGAGTGGCGACGGCAATAAAATAACCGGGGTGTTGTTGGAATAGCGCTAGCATTACATCGCGTTCCCCATGGAGAAGATGGGTAGGTACATAGCAATCAAAAGACCACCAACAAGTACACCAAGTACAGCCATGATGAATGGCTCCATTAATGCCGTAAGCTGGTCAACAAGGTTGTCCACCGCCTCTTCATAAAAGGTAGCGACTTTGTCTAGCATTTCATCTAGGGCGCCGGATTCTTCACCAATGGCGGTCATCTGAATGGCAAGGCTTGGAAAAGTATCGGTTTGGCGCATGGCAACATTGAGCGCAATACCAGAGGTTACGTCTTCTTTAACCTGCTTGGATGCATCACGGAATACGGCGTTACCCGCTGCGCCGGCTACGGAGTCTAGCGCATCAACAAGCGGAACACCGGCAGCAAACGTGGTGGATAGCGTACGAGCAAAGCGGGCGATAGCAGACTGCTCTTGAATGGCGCCTAGCACCGGAATCTTTAGAACAAACTTGTCCACGCCGTCAGCGAACGCCTTGGAGCGACTCTTCGCTTCTTTAAAGGCAATGCCGATAACCCCAATTCCTATTAACATTTTCCACCAATTGGCCTGCATGGTTTCAGAGAGGCCCAAAACAAACAGCGTGAAGGCGGGAAGTTCGGCGCCAAACCCGGCAAAGGTGGTGGCAAACTGTGGGACAACCTTTACCAACAACACTACGGTTACAATGGCCGCAATCACCAAGACGGCAATGGGGTAGGTCATAGCTTTTTTGATTTTCTTCTTGAGTGACTCTGACTTTTCTTTGTAGGTAGCAACGCGATCCAACATGGTCTCAAGTGCACCCGATTGTTCACCGGCAGCAATAAGTTCGCAAAACAGGTCATCAAAATACTTTGGATGTTTGCGGATGGCGTTGGCAAAACTCTCACCGCCTGCCACGGTATCTCTGACATCCGTCATTAATTCCTTTACGCCTGCACTGTCCGAGCCCTCGGCGACAATCTCAAAGGACTGAATCAGAGGAACACCCGCCTTCATCATGGTAGAGAGTTGACGGGTGAAAAGGGCGATGTCTTGTGGGGTAACCTTCTTTGAGGCCCCGAATAACGGCTGTGCCTTCGGACGAACCTTCTTGGCGATGATGCCTTGCTTGTTCAAAAGTGCCTTGGCGGCCGCTGAGCTTACAGCGCGAATCTCACCCTTGGTGCTATTGCCACGGCGGTCAGATCCAGAGTATTCGAATACTTTTTCTTTAGTTACTGTAGCCATAATAATTAGTCGTTGGTTACTCGGTTGGCCTCTTCGAGGCTAGTTACACCCATACAAACCTTGCGTAAGGCTGAAATACGGAGATTGTTGAAGCCGGCTTCGGCGGCGGCATCTGCGATTTGAATTGCATTCCCTTCTTCCATGATAATCCGAGAGATAGTAGGAGTAATGCGAACTACTTCGTAAATACCAACACGCCCTTTGTAGCCGCGGGTACAACCACCGCAGCCTTTAGGGTTGGGGTGATAGAGCTCCATGTCCTCAACGGCGAAGCCGCAATCCAAAATGCCCTCTTTCTGAAGAACCTCCTGAGGAATGTCCTCGGCTGGAATCTTACAATTCTTACAGAGCCGCCTTGCTAATCGCTGGGCAATAATGAGGTTGACGGAGGTGGCAATATTAAACGAAGGAACGCCCATATTGGCTAGGCGAGTTAACGTCTCCGGTGCCGAATTAGTGTGGAGCGTGGAGAGTACCAAGTGGCCAGTTTGCGCTGCCTTAATGGCAATTTCCGCCGTCTCTAAATCTCGAATCTCACCAACCATCACAATATCAGGATCCTGACGCAGGAAAGAGCGTAGCGCGGTGGAGAAAGTCAGGCCCACCTTGGCATTCACGTTAACCTGGTTAATCCCCTCAAGGTTAATCTCAACCGGATCTTCGGCGGTGGAGATATTCCGCTCCTCCGTATTGAGAATATTTAGACCCGTATAGAGTGATACGGTTTTCCCTGAACCCGTAGGGCCGGTGACCAAGATCATTCCCTGAGGCCGACTAAGCGCATCCATGAAGAGTTGCTTTTGATCATCCTCATAGCCCAGCGCATCAATACCCATCTGAGCGCTGGTTGGATCCAAAATACGAAGAACAATCTTTTCGCCCCACAAGGTGGGTAGTGTATTCACCCGGAAATCGATAGCTTTGGTTTTGGAAACCTTGAGTTTGATTCGCCCGTCCTGTGGTTTGCGCCGCTCCGAGATGTCCATCTGGCTCAGTACCTTGAGGCGAGCGGAAATTCTGCCGGCGGTAGCAATAGGAGGGCGAGCTACTTCGTGTAATACGCCATCGGTACGGAAGCGAACGCGATAGGCCTTTTCATAGGGTTCGAAATGTAAATCTGAAGATCCCATCTTAATGGCATCGAACAGCATCTTGTTAACGAAGCGGACGATAGGGGTCTCGGAGGCCCCCTCCGCGCTAGCGTCATCATTAACCTCGGTTTCAACGGTCTCGATGTCGTCAAGCTCTTCGTCATCCAGGTCATCCATGCCTGAAGTTGTTTCACCGGCTGAACCTTTCAGAAAGGCGCTAATTGCTTCTAAAAGTGCTGGGTGTTCAACGGTGATAACGTCAATGCTCATGCCTGAGGCGAACTTAATATCGTCGAAGACGTCAAAGCGAGACGGATCACTAGAGGCAATAAATAGCCGTGACCCGCGTACGTAAAGAGGTAAAACCTGAAGCTTCTCGATAAGCTCCGGTTTGAGTATCTCTTCTGGGATCATTTCGGGGTTCATTGCATCTACCGCGAACAGCGGCGAGCCATAGGCTTTACTCTGCGAACGAGCAAGCACTGCTGCTGGCACCAATTCATTCTTAACCAGGTAAGCAATGGTGCTGTCTTCCTCCCGCTTTAACAGGGGAGGTAATTCTTCGAGTTGTTCTTCGCTCAGCAGTTTTTCTTCCGCTAGCCGCTTTAAGAGGTTTGCATCGTTTTGCAGATAAGCCATAGCAAATTTTCATCATTGTGATTATTAAACTTAGCTTAACCCAATTAATAGCACCTAAACAGCTCCATTAAGGCGGAAAAGGTGATGGTGTTGGAAAAATGATGAGAGAACAAGGTACAGCTTAAGTTGGTGAGTTGCTCCTATCCGCATAGTTGCTGTCACCAGAGTGACGCGAAATGTATAGTGTGGTTGTAGTTGAGTGACGCAAATTGTCACTCGCTAATGGAGGAGTTAGCTGGATATCTAGCATCTAACTTAGATTACACGTGCGGCTCAGAGGCTAGTCCCTATGTTGAGCTAAAAATTAAGGGTGTAAGTGGTTACTCATATAAAGTTGGCACGGTAAATGCTTGTGTCTAGGCAACAGCAGTTTTCGCTGTGATGCGATAAAATTTTATAATGGAGATTTATCATGAAAAACCAAAAGGGTTTCACCTTAATTGAATTGATGATCGTTGTTGCGATCATCGGTATTTTGGCTGCGGTAGCGATTCCGCAGTACCAAAACTATGTTGCGCGCTCTGAGGCTTCTACTGGACTAGCGACAATTAGCCCCCTTAAAACGGCTTACGAAGAGTTAATTCTTCGTGGAGAAACTACTGGTATCGCTCTACCAGCTTCTGTTTCATTAAGTACTGATACAGATAACGTTCTTGGAGCTCCCCAGCTGGTTGCTCTTACAACTGGAGTTGTGAGCTCGGATTATTCGGACGGCTGTGCGGCAGATGCTTGCTACATTCGTTTCGTCTTTTCGGCAGATGCTACCGCGAGTGTGTCGCCGGCTGTTAAAGGTGCAACTATTCAACTCGACAGAGATCTAAACGGTACTTGGACGTGTGAATATACTCCTGTCGCTGCAAATGGTGGTACAGATAATCACGCGCCTAAAGGGTGTGACTAAGCGATAAGGCTTTTTTCTAAGCGAGAAATCAGATCACAGAGATACTTTATGGGGTAGCAGTGAGCTACCCCTTTTTGTGCATGTTAGGTTTGAGATAGTCTTAAGCATTTAAAGCTAGCTTTACTTTAGGGTGCTTAATTAGTGACAAGTTTTTCTTGAGAAGCGGTGTTTACCTAAAAAACTAACCCACCCGCATACTCAAATCCAACGCCTTTACATCCTTCGTCAGCGCCCCAATGGAAATGAAATCAACACCGGTTTCGGCAATGGGGCGCAACGTTTTATCCGTCACGTTCCCAGAGGCCTCTAGTTTGGCACGACCGCCATTCATCTCAACCGCTGAGCGCAGGTCGGCGAGGCTGAAGTTGTCCAACATGATGATATCGGCGCCGGCATCAAGGGCTTCTTGATATTCGTGCAGATCTTCCACTTCTACCTCTACCGGTTTACCCGGCGCAATCTCGTGGGCACGGCTAACGGCTTGCTGGATGCCGCCGCAGGCAGCGATGTGATTTTCTTTGATTAAGAAGGCGTCGTAGAGACCAATTCGATGATTGAAACAGCCACCACAGCTTACGGCGTACTTCTGTGCGTTGCGGAAAAGGGGGATAGTTTTGCGCGTATCGAGTAGGCGAACGCTAGTGCCTTCAACCATGTCGGCATAACGGCGGCATGTTGTAGCGGTGCCACTTAACATCTGAACGAAATTGAGTGCTGCACGCTCTCCGGTAAGAAGGCTTCGGCTGCTACCACTTAGGGTGTAAAGAGTTTGATTGGGCTCAAGGCGATCGCCATCTTCCACCGCAAAGTGGATCTCAACGCTGGGGTCTAGCTGTTTGAATACTTCAAGCACCCACTGTTTGCCTACAAACACACCGCCTTCGCGGGTAATAATGCGGGCATTACTTGTCGCTTCTGCGCTAATCAACTGTGCGGTGATATCACCGGAGCCAACATCTTCAAGCAGGGCTTGAGTTACTTGGTTGGCGATGTCTTCAGCGCTGAGAAGGTGGGCGGCAATGCTCATGGTTGGTCCTTGGGTAGCTGTTAGTTCTGTCAGGCGTTAAGGGGGTGTGCCGTTGGTCTGGCATTTCTCCCAATTGGGCGAATTCTAGCACAGCAAATCGCGGAGGTAATAATGCAAGCCGCTATTTTGGCAGTGAAAATTTTGTAGTGCTAGGCAAACTCAGTGAGTTGAGGGTTTGCTCAGGTGGAATTCCCGTTAAGGCGCTCTTGAACTCAGGATAATAGCCCCCCATACTGCTACTAAGCGAACTAGAAGGAGTCCGCCATTGCAGTGGGACGGTTGGTTAGACAATGCCGAGAAAAGAACGTCGCCCAATTTTAATGAGCGACCGGACTGTCAGGTAGACCTGCTGGTAGTACATTGTATTAGCTTGCCAGAGGGTAGTTATGGTGGCCCGTGGGTAGATAGGCTGTTTCTAAATCGAATTCGCGGGACGGAACATCCTTCGTTTGCTGACCTCGAAGGTTTGGAAGTTTCGGCACATTTTTTTATCGCTCGAGACGGTACGCTTACTCAGTACGTGAATTGTTTTAGCCGCGCTTGGCACGCTGGGTTGTCGTCATTCAATGGGCGCACTAACTGTAATGATTTCTCCATTGGCGTTGAGCTGGAAGGCTGTGACAAAGATGGGTACGAACCCGCGCAGTATCAGGTGTTACGTGACCTAGTAAAGCGGTTACAGGATTACTTCCCAGCGCTTTCTTCGGAGAGAGTGGTTGGGCACGAGCACATCGCACCAGGTCGCAAGACCGATCCCGGGCCGCAGTTTGCCTGGAAAGAATTTAGGGAAGAATTGGAGAAAGCATGAGCTTCTTTGTAGTTTTGGTTGTGTATTTACTTTATCGCAAGGGTGAGGGTTGGCATCGTCTCCAGCGCCGAGTGTGGCTGGGTAATTGGTGGAATGTCAGTGGCGATAAGGGTACGGCTGTTGGTAGGTTTATTTACCTGGCGCTACCGCTGGGTGGGCTTGCTTCAGCCTATTGGCTGCTTTCGCCCATGGGGTTGATGGGCAGTTTAGCGTTAGTCCTGATTGATCTCTTTGTTCTGGTTCAGATCTTGGGCGAACAGTCCCTTCGTGCTCATTTTGATGATTATCGTGAGCAGTTGGTAGCGGGCGAGATGATGGAGGTTGGTGCTCAAGCAGCGAAGGATCTTGGTTATGATAATCCTACAGATAGCGAAAGCGCCTATAAGTTGGTGTGGCAGGCCCTTGCCCGTCGTGCTTTTATTGACTTCTTTGCCATCTTATTTTGGTACTGGCTGGGCGAAAGCTTCTTTGGTTTAGGCGCACTGTTCGCCATGGCTTGGCGGCTTATCTTTATTGGTGCTGCGCACGACAGCTGGTTCTTTAAGTTACGTCATATGGCAGGGTGGATTCCCGCTAGGTTGGCGTTGTTGGGTTACGCGTTTGTCGGTAATTTTAGTACCACTATCCCCGTATTAATGCGTTCGCTAACTGACTTCCATATTCGCACTAGCCGCCTACTCTGTGATGGCGCTAAGGCGGCACTGGTGGTGGATAATGATGCTCAAGATGAAGGTGAAAAACCCTTCGAGCGGCTCTTTCAATTGGTGCAAAATGCCGAGTTGGTGTGGTTGGCGGCCTTTAGTCTGTTAGCCATCGCTGGTGCTTAAGTGAATTGCGCGGGTAGTTGTTAGTGTGATGTCCGAATTGAGCCCAGCTAATCGGGATAGGCTCGAAGGCTGGTGTCATTATCTGCAGTTTGAAGCAGGCCTATCAAAACTCTCCTGTGAGAGTTACCGCCGCGATGTCAGTCAGTTCATCCGCTTTGCCGATATCTCGCTTGATAAGTTCAATAGTGATGATGTGAAGCATTGGTTAGCTAACGGCTTTAAAGGGGAAGCGTCGGCCAAGTCGCAAGCGAGGCGGCTTTCGAGTTTGCGTAATCTTTGTTTGTGGTTAATTAGCAGTAACTACCGCGCCGACAACCCCTGTGCAAATATTGAATTACCTAAGCTTGGACGGCGCCTTCCCAAGGATATTAGTGAGCAACAGGTTGAACTGCTATTAGCTGAGCCTGATGTTACATCGGCGTTAGGATGCCGCGATCGCACCATGCTCGAACTGATGTACGCAACGGGGTTGCGGGTATCCGAGCTCGTAAATTTGTCCATCTTGTCGCTTAATATCAACCAAGGTCTTATTCGCGTTACTGGAAAGGGTTCCAAGGACCGACTTGTGCCGTTGGGTGAAGAAGCCGAAGACTGGCTTATTCGCTATATGAAAAGTGCACGTACCGAGCTGTTAAAAGCGCAGCAAAGTGACGTACTATTTCCCTCTTCAAGAGGGACCCTGATGACCCGCCAGACTTTCTGGTATCGAATAAAAAAATATGCGGCGGCTATTGGGTTAGAGGAAGCAATTTCTCCCCATGTTTTGCGCCATGCGTTTGCCACTCACTTGCTAAATCACGGAGCAGATTTACGGGCGGTGCAAATGTTGTTGGGGCATAGCGATTTATCCACCACTCAGATTTATACACACGTTAGTAGAGCCCGTTTAGGTGACGTACATCGTACCCATCACCCTAGAGGCTAAAGAGAGAATTTATATCATGAAGTTGTTCAAAATTGCTGTGGCCCTAATGGCCTTGAGTTTATCTGTCCCATCTATCGGTCAGGCGCTAGTACCGCAGGCCGAAGCAAACGTGGACCGAGCCCAAGCTAATCTGCAGCGTATCTACCCGCAGATCCCCTGGGGAACACCGGCGCCATCTTCTGTTGAGGGCTGGCTCATGGTGCCTATCATCGGTTCTCCGGAAGCAATTTACGTATCGAATGACGGTGAGCACCTGTTTACCGGAAAGGTATTTCGCATCAGTGGTAATTCACCGGTGGATATTGAAGAAGAGCGAATGATGCCAGAGCGTGCAGAAAAGCTTGCCAACTATGATCTCAGTGAAGCGCTAATTTACCCTGCCAGTAGCGAAAAGAAAGCGCGGATCTATGTCTTTACGGACGTATCCTGCGGCTATTGCCGCCGCTTTCATGGTCAGCTGGATGAGCTGAATGATGCCGGTGTCGAGGTGGTCTATCTGGCTTACCCGCGAGATACTCAAAGTCGACAGCCTACGGCTTATCGAACAATGACGGGCGTCTGGTGTTCACGTGACCCCAAGGGCTCCTTAAATGAGGCCTTTGCAGGTGAGTCATTTCAGGCCGCCAATTGCTCCGATGCGGTGCGCGATCAGTACAATTTTGGTTCGTCATTGGGTGTAAATTCTACCCCGCATATTTTCCTTGAGGATGGCACTAAGATTCCGGGCGCACAGCCAACTGAAGTGCTGCTTCAACAATTGGGAATATAAACCATAAGTTAGTGTAATTGACCTACCTTGGGTGTCTGATACTCTCGGTTTAACTGGGGGAGTTCTCCCGAAAAATATTGAGGTTCAGCGTGAAAGTAGTCAAATTAGGTCTGTGTGGTTTAGGTACGGTTGGTAGCGGTGTTGTAAATATATTCGAACGCAATGCCGATCTAATTCGTCGGAGAACGGGTAAGCGAGTGGTGATCAATCACATCGGAGCGCGTTCTGATTCCACTCAATGTGATGTTGCCAACATCAAACTAAGCCGAGATATTTTTGCGGTGGCCAATGATGATGACGTTGATATTCTCATTGAGCTAATTGGCGGCACCACGGTTGCAAAGGACTTGGTTGAGGCCGCGCTTAAGAACGGTAAGCACGTTGTCACCGCCAACAAGGCGCTTATTGCTGAGCACGGTGATCACCTGTTCAAACTTGCTGAAGAGTGCGAAGTGGTGCTGCGCTACGAAGCCGCAGTTGCCGGTGGTATACCAATCATCAAGACCCTAACAGAGGGTTTGTCGGCGAATGAAATTCACAGCATTGTAGGCATCATCAACGGTACCGGCAATTTTATCCTGAGCGCAATGACTAACGAAGGTAAAACCTTTGAAAGCGCCTTAGCTGAGGCTCAGCGTTTAGGTTATGCCGAGGCGGACCCAACTTTTGATGTGGAAGGTATCGATGCAGCGCACAAGCTACAGATCCTAGCATCACTCGGTTTCGATAAGCCTTTTGAATTTGGCTCAGTGTCCACCGAAGGGATTAGCAAGATTACCCCCGCGGATATTGAATACGCCAAAGAGTTGGGCTATCGCATCAAGCATCTTGGTATTGCCCGCCGTCGACATCACGGTTTCGAGCTACGCGTTCACCCAGCTCTGGTCCCCGTTAAACACAGTTTGGCCAATGTTGATGACGCACTGAATGCCGTCTTCCTCTATGGTGATGCGGTGGGTGGCGTACTTTCCGTTGGCGCAGGAGCAGGCTCCGAGCCTACTGCCTCCGCGGTCATCGCCGACGTGGTAGACATTGTTAAAGCAGGAGAGGCGGCGCGAGTAATTCGTCCGAAGCAAACTAAAGGAAAAGTCTTGCCGCTTGAAGATGCGGAATCGAGCTACTACATCCGTTTCAAGGCCATTGATAAGGCGGGGGTAATGGCCGCCATCACCAGTGCCTTCTCCAACCACGGAATTAGCCTTGAGGCTATCTCGCAGAAAGAGAAACAAAGTGCTGAAGATGACCAAGTTACCGTTGTGTTGCTCACACATGGCGTTCGCGAGTGGTTGTTCAATCAGGCTCTCATTGACCTTAAAGCGCTGGATGGCGTGGTAGGTGATATTGCAATGATACGTGTCGAAACGCGTTTTTAAGGTTAATGCTATGAAGTATCAAAGTACTCGAGGCGCCTCCGAGCAATTGTCGTTCGAAGATGTGCTTTTAAAAGGTTTGGCGAATGATGGTGGCCTATTTGTCCCCACTGAGCTCCCAAAGTTTAGCAATGAGGATCTCACTCGGCTCGCGACATTGAGTTATGAGGCGCTTGCCTTCGAAATTATGTGGCCCTTCGTGGAAGGGTGTATTTCCGCTGTCGATTTTCGCGCCCTCATAGATGATGCCTACGCGCAGTTTAATCACTCGGCTGTTGCGCCACTGGTGCAGATTGACCAGCGCACCTGGGTCTTAGAGCTGTTTCACGGCCCTACATTAGCGTTTAAAGACTTCGCTCTACAACTACTTGGTAGATTGCTGAATCACTTCCTTAGTAAGCGTAATCAACACGGTGTTGTGATGGGCGCTACTTCGGGTGATACCGGTTCCGCAGCCATTGAGGCCTGTGTTGCCTGTGATCATCTCGATATCTTCATTTTGCACCCACACCAGCGGGTCTCGGAAGTGCAGCGGCGTCAGATGACGACGGTGTTGTCAGATAACGTCCACAACATTGCGCTTGAAGGTCATTTTGACAACTGTCAGCAAATGGTCAAAACCAGTTTCGCAGACCAATCTTTCCTTCCAGAAGGTCGCCAGTTAATTGCGGTAAACTCCATTAACTGGGCGCGGATTATGGCGCAAATTGTCTACTATTTCTCGTCAGCACTTGCCCTGGGGGCGCCGCAGAAGCAAATTAGTTTTAGTGTGCCAACCGGCAACTTTGGCGATATCTATGCCGGTTACTTGGCCAAGCAGATGGGCTTGCCTATTGGTCAGCTAGTGGTTGCTACCAATGCCAATAATATTCTTCATCGCGCCATTTCAGCCAATGATTACTCAAAACAGGGGCTGCAGAAGACCTATTCGCCGTCAATGGATATCATGGTCTCTAGTAACTTTGAGCGCTTACTTTTCGACGCTTTTGATCAAAACGGCGAGGCACTGAAGGCGGAGATGGAATCCTTTGCCGCCACGGGCGAACTATCGCTGCCGGCGGAGGTATACCAAAATGTGATTACGCACTTTAGTTCGGCTGCGCTGGATGATGAAGACACTTTGACGTGGATTCGAGATACTTTTGCACAGTCCGGCTATTTAGCTGACCCGCATACTGCAATTGGTATTGGTGCCGCGGCGGCTTGTCGTCGCAGTGATGACGAGGTAATGGTATGCTTGGCCACAGCACATGCCGCTAAATTCGAAGATGCTGTTAAGGCCTCTGGGGTAGATCAGGAGGTGGTGCTTCCCGCTCATCTGACTGATTTGCTTGACCGCGAAGAGTCCTATGAGGTTATTGAAAATAACTTGGAAACCGTGCAATCGTGGATTCAGCAGCAGGTGAACATCTAGTCAATATTCAGCGTCGCAAGGCGCTGACCAAGCCCCTTGATAACTACCCCGAGCTGTTGGCTCGGGTTCTGGCCCATCGGGGTATTCAATCTGAGGCTGAACTTCCTCAATCACTCGCACAGCTGTTACCGCCCACCCTGATGATGGGGCTGTCCGAAGCCGCCGAAATTGTCGCCGCCGCGATTGCTGAGCAAAAACGTATTCTTATTGTGGGTGATTTCGACTGCGACGGCGCTACCAGCGTGGCATTAGCAATGCTGGGTCTCAGCGCCCTAGGCGCCAACCACGTTGACTACCTTGTGCCGAATCGCTTTGAGTTCGGCTACGGGCTCTCCACTGAAATTGTTGAGGTGGCACGGGAGCGGTCGCCCGATCTGATCATCACCGTTGATAACGGGATTTCTAGTGTGGAAGGCGTGGCCTTGGCACGCAGCTATGGCTGGGATGTCGTGGTGACCGACCACCACCTTCCTGGTGATCAACTTCCAGACGCTTCAGAAATCGTCAATCCTAATCAACACGGGTGTGAGTTTCCCTCGAAGCACCTAGCCGGTGTTGGGGTTATGTTCTATCTTCTGATTGCTCTGCGATCAAGGTTACGGGCGCTGGGTAATACCGCTGTTGAGCAGGTCAATCTCGCGCAATGGCTGGATATCGTTGCCGTTGGGACGGTAGCGGATGTGGTGCCATTAGATGCTAATAATCGCCTGCTAGTTAGCCAGGGCCTAGCAAGAATTCGCAGCGGCCGATGTAGGCCGGGAATTAAGGCGCTGTTACAGATTGCCAAGCGGGATCCTGTAGTAGCGAAAGCCACAGATTTAGGCTTCGCAGTGGGCCCCAGGCTCAACGCCGCGGGGAGATTAGATGATATAAGCGTAGGAATTCGTTGTTTGCTCACTAGCGATGACTCGCAGGCCATGACCCTAGCTGATCAGCTCAATCAATACAACGTGTCGCGGCGCGAGATTGAAGCGTCCATGCAGGCTGAAGCCGCAGTTGCCGTTAAAGCTATTACCTTGACGGGTGAACTACCGTGGGGGCTATGTGTGTACGAGCCCAGCTGGCATGCTGGTGTGGTGGGTATCGTCGCATCCCGACTCAAAGAACAGCATCATCGTCCGGTCATCGTTTTTGCCGATGAAAGCGACGGCTTTATTAAGGGGTCAGGGCGAAGTATCCCGGGCTTACATCTGCGCGATGCCTTGGATCAAGTTGCAAAACAAGCCCCAGAGGTGCTCCACAAATTCGGGGGGCACGCCATGGCTGCTGGATTGAGTATTCACCGAGCTCATTTCGAAGCGTTCTGTGAGCGTTTTGACGAGGTGGTTCGCAGCCAGCTAACGGCGGACGATCTGACCGAAACCCTATTGTCCGATGGCGTACTTACTAGTGCAGACTTGCACACTGATAATGCCAAGCTGCTATCCACAGCTCAACCCTGGGGGCAAGGTTTTCCAGAGCCTAGCTTTGATGGCGAGTTCTTCGTGGTGTCCAGCAAAGTTCTTCAGGACAAGCATGTTAAGTTGACCCTAGCGCCGGTAGATAATCGTCAGCATCTGGTGGATGGTATCCTCTTTAACTATCAAACTGCGGACCGCCGATGGCATGAACAAACGTCGAAAATTCACGCCGTGTATCAGCTTGATGTCAATCGTTGGCGAGGGAATGAATCGCTGCAGTTAATGTTACGTCACCTCGATGTCGTCTACGATTGAAAGCTGTTGGATTTATTGCGCTTTGGCGCTACTGACTTTCGCTCGCTATACTCGCAAACAACATGATTTTTTTATGGCTTTGAAGTAGAATCGCCGCCTAATTCGAATTTGATAATGGTTAGCCACTAAATGGAAATTAATCCGATCCTCAATACCATCAAAGATGTCCGCGAACGCGTTGATATCTTGAGGGGGTATCTTTGACTATGCCAACAAGAAAGACCGACTTGCAGAAGTTGAGCTAGAGCTTGGCGAACCGTCCGTTTGGGACGATCCTAAATTAGCCCAGGAACTGGGTAAAGAGCGGTCACTACTCGAAGGCGTGGTCAAGACCATTGACGACGTTGACGCCGGTGTCGACGATGTCTCGGACTTGCTTGAACTAGCCGTAGAGGAAGATGACGAAGACACGGTTACCGAGGTTGAAACCGAGTTAGCGAATATCGTTACGCTGTTGGAAGAGCTCGAGTTTCGCAGGATGTTCTCCAATGAGATGGACCCAAACAATTGCTTCCTGGATATTCAATCTGGCTCCGGTGGCACTGAAGCTCAAGATTGGGCGGAAATGCTACTTCGTATGTACCTTCGTTGGGGTGACTCAAAGGGTTTCAAAACCAGTCTGGTGGAATGTTCGGCGGGTGATGTAGCCGGTATCAAGAGTGCGACCATTCAGTTTGAAGGCGACTATGCCTACGGCTGGCTTCGTACCGAAACAGGTGTACACCGTTTAGTTCGTAAGAGCCCCTTTGACTCCGGTGGCCGCCGACATACGTCCTTTACCTCAGTGTTCGTATCTCCTGAAATCGACGATAATATTGAAATTGAAATCAACCCTGCCGATTTGCGCACCGATACCTATCGTGCCTCCGGCGCGGGTGGACAGCACGTTAACACCACGGACTCAGCTGTGCGTATTACCCATGAGCCATCGGGTATTGTGGTTCAGTGTCAGAGTGAACGCTCGCAGCACCAAAACCGTGACCGAGCCATGAAGCAGTTAAAAGCCAAGCTCTATGAGTTGGAACTGCAAAAGCGCAGTGCCAGTGCCCAGGCGTTGGAAGATACTAAGTCGGATATTGGCTGGGGAAGTCAGATTCGCTCCTATGTACTGGACGATCAACGTATCAAGGATCTCCGTACTAGTGTGCAGTCATCGAATTGTAATGCCGTACTCGACGGCGATATTGACCAATTTATTGTCGCCAGTTTGAAGAGCGGCCTGTAGGAAAAACTATGAGTAATAGCAGCGAAGAAAACAAGCTAGTAGCAGAGCGCCGTACCAAGTTGAATGGCCTGCGTGAGCGCGGTAACGCCTTCCCGAATGACTGGCGCCGTGATGCGTTATCGGCCGATTTGCAGAAGCAGTTTGCCGAGCACGATAAGCCGACCCTAGAGAGTTTGGATCACCGAGTAAAGGTGGCGGGTCGAATTATGCGTAAGCGCGGTGCGTTTATGGTGCTTCAGGACGTTTCTGGTCAGATCCAGCTCTATATCAATCGTAAGGTATTGTCGGAGGCCGAGGCTGCCGATGTGAAGACATGGGATATTGGTGACATCGTTGGTATCGAAGGTCCAGTGCAGCGCTCGGGTAAGGGTGACTTGTTTGTAGATATGCACCGTGCAGTGATGTTAACTAAGAGCCTGCGCCCACTACCGGATAAGTTTCACGGCTTGACCGATACCGAACAGCGTTATCGTCAGCGTTATGTTGACCTTATTATGAACGAAGAGTCACGCAATGTGTTTGCCACCCGTTCGGCGGTGATTCAGTCTATTCGTAATTTCCTGGGCGACAAGCACTTTATGGAGGTTGAAACCCCCATGATGCACGTGATTCCCGGCGGCGCGTCAGCACGCCCGTTCGTGACGCATCACAATGCCTTGGATATGGACCTCTATTTGCGAATTGCCCCTGAGCTTTATTTGAAGCGTTTGGTAGTGGGTGGTTATGAGCGGGTTTACGAGATTAACCGTAACTTCCGTAACGAAGGTCTTTCTACGCGTCACAACCCTGAATTCACCATGTTGGAATTTTACCAAGCCTACGCGGACTATCGTGACTTGATGGACCTCACCGAGGGGATGATCCGCCAGGTCTGCCTTGATGTGTTAGGCTCAACTGACGTGGTTAATACAACGAAGAATAGTGATGGCGAAGTGGTTGATTCTGTTACCTATGAATTCGGCAAGCCCTTTGCTCGCTTAAGCATGTTTGATTCCGTTCTGGCTTACAATCCGAAGTTAAAGACCGAGGATATTAATACGCTGGAAGGGATTACTGCGGTAGCGAAGTCACTGGGTGTGAAGATCGAAGCGCGTTATGGATACGGCAAGATTTTAACTGAAGTCTTCGAAGAGACGGTTGAATCACGCCTCATTCAACCCACCTTCATTACCGACTACCCAACCGAAGTTTCGCCGCTTGCTCGTCGTAGCGATGACAACCCGGATGTGACGGACCGTTTTGAGTTCTTTATCGGTGGTCGGGAAATTGCTAACGGTTTCTCGGAGCTTAATGATGCGGAAGACCAGGCAGCGCGTTTCGCCGCGCAGGTAGCCGACAAGGATGCGGGCGATGACGAAGCTATGCACTTCGACCACGATTACATTCGTGCGCTGGAGTACGGCTTGCCGCCAACAGCCGGAGAGGGTATCGGAATTGATCGATTGGTTATGCTATTGACCAACAGTCCTTCAATTCGCGATGTGTTGTTATTCCCTCATATGCGTCCGGAGTAATTCACTCCTGCTAGCAAAAAAAGGCCGAATCATCATGTGATTCGGCCTTTTTTGTTAGCGCTAGCGGTTAAATATCTTCGGGCAACTTAGCGCCGCCCGTATTGAATCGCTTTAGCGCCCCATGTGAGCTTACTACTGGGTGTAAATACCCAGTGCGTAATAGCAGGGTTCAGCGGAACAACTATACATCTTTACGGTGTAATCGTAGCTATTGCCGTTGGCGCTAGGTAGCGTTACCACTGGAAAGGCATCCTCCTCTTCATCAGAATCTACCAGGTTGTCACGGTGATCGTAGATGAATAGGTCAATGTCAGGGCAGTCCTGATCGCAGACGGCAACCAGACGATAGCGCTGGCCGCGAGTGGGAACAAAGCTCCAGGTGTCGTCGGAATTTTCGTTCAACTTCGACATCACGATGGACTCCATGGTCCAACCCTCTTCGCTCATCGAATCGGTGACCCCAGAGATTTGCTCGGCAATGCTATCGACATAAATATCAGCGTGAGTACCAGCTGTGGCTAGGCCAACGGTGATGCCTAGGGCTAATTTTACGGACCCGTGCTTTAAACTCTTCATGCTATCTATCCTTTGATTGTGAATCTGAGGTCATCCTACGCCAAGATTTTGGTGCCATACCTGACCAACGTTTAAACGAGCGGCTGAAGGCGCTGTCTTCCGAGTAACCTAAGTAATTAGCAATCAATCCTAGTTTGAATGATGGGTTCTTTAGGTAGTCCCGCGCGCGATCAAAGCGAACTGCGTCCAGAGCGTGACGAAAGGTAGTACCTGCTTCCTTTAGCTGGCGCTGAAGTTGGCGGCCAGAAACATTGAATCTCGCCGCTACACTCTCAAGCGACGCATCTTCGATATTAAGCTGCTCACGGATAACGGCCAAAATAGCGGTCAACTTTTTAGTTGGCTTTAACTGCGCCGAGCTAACCGGCTGAGCGAGCAATTCCGGAGCAAAATGAAGCGCCGTCCGTCCAGACTCAACCATCACGGGGCGGTGATAATCACCCTCGTGCTTCTCCGAGACAACCCAGCTGCGAATTGACCCTGAACGATTAGTGAGCTGACAAATCAGTTGGTCAATCAAACTGAGCGCGTGTATTTGAGCGCTCAAGGGTAGGGTTTGTTCACTGATGAGTTCGATGGAGGCCGTGTCAGCGGTAACGTGACTTTTATAGGAAACGCCGGGAAGCAAGTGAGCGCAGCGTTCGCTAAACTCTTTGAGCTTTGCCGAAACGTTCTTCATGCTGAGGAGGTTGCCGTTGTAACCGCTAAAGAGGCTATTTACATGGAGCTCACCTAAAATGGCGCTGAAGTTGGGTTGATTAAAGCGTTGCTTACATTCGTCAACAACACGGTGGTAGGTGTCCATGGGGAGGTAGCTGTCAGGGATGTCGAGCTTCGAAAAGTCGATATCGAACTTTTCAAGCAGCTTACTGGGTGACGAGCCAAAGACCACCGCTAAATCTGCGATGTTCTTAAAAACGGATGAGTGAACAAGTAAGCCAGGTTGCATGATTAATGCTTGAGCTCAAGTTCGTCTGACATCATGTCATCCCAGACTGGTTCACCGGGAATAGCATGCCCTTCACTGGCCCATTCACCCAAATCAATTAGCTTGCAGCGATCACTGCAGAACGGTCGGTAAGGTGATGCCGTGTCGTAGCTGTGGGCGATGCCACAGGTTGGGCAGTCCACGAGCGGTGTTGCGGTAACTGACGCTTTCTTAGTCATAAATTAGTCTCATGAAACTTCGCGCTGAATCAGCGCTTCGTGAAATTGTTGCAGGGCATTATGTAGCTGCTCAATAGTGCCACTATTGTCGATCACATAATCGGCTTTGTCGAGACGCTTTTTTCGTGCCAATTGGGCGGCCATGATAGCGTCCACCTGGTCACTACTGACGCCATCTCGGCTGGCAGTTCGCTGTTTTTGTGTTACTTCATCAACATCAATGACGAGCACCTGATCACAGAGTTCGCTTTGCTGTGTTTCAAAGAGTAGTGGTGATGACAGTACCACATAGGGGCCTTTTGCGTCCTGAAGTTGGCCCTGAATTTCCTCCCGTATTAGCGGGTGGAGGAGCGCCTCTAACCAAGCCTTTTGGCTAGAATCAGAAAAAATAATTTGCCGAAGTGCGGCGCGATCTAAGCTACCGTTGGCTGCTTTGAGGTGTTCGCCGAAGTGCGAGAAAATTGCTTCGAGTGCTGGCCTTCCAGGTTCAACTACAATACGTGCGCATACGTCAGCGTCAACAATTGTGACCCCCAATTGATGGAGATGGTCTGTAGCTGCGGATTTACCGCTGCCAATGCCGCCTGTTACCCCTAAAATCATCTTAATACTCTTCCAAATTCGACCCTAGTTTAGCGTTTTAATGGCATTAATACTATGTAATCACTGCCCTTATGTTGAGCGCTGGGTTCAGAGCAGCTACTATGGGGTATTACCGCTAAAAACACGATAAATAGGGCGCTTGTGATGATGAAAAGATTTTCGATGACCGCATTGGCGGGTTTTTGTGCAATGACTATCTCGGGTTGCTCCGATAACTCGGTAGCGCCAACTGCAGAGGTTGCCGATCAAACTACTAATCAGTGGATAATTGATGGCCAGCGGGACCTAGCTAATGCGCTAAACCAACAGCCCATCAATAAACCTGCTAAAAATGTCATCTTCTTCATTGGTGACGGTATGGGTATCACTACGCAAACGGCGGCGCGAATCTTAGAGGGGCAACTTAGTGGCCAAGATGGCGAAGAAAACCTACTGAGTTTCGAAACGCTCCCATACACCGCGCTAGTAAAGACTTACACCACTAACCATCAAGTGTCGGACTCCGCGGGCACCGCAACCGCCTATCACACCGGGGTGAAAACCAAATCTGGCGTAATTGGTTTGTCGGAGTTTGCCGATTACAACGTCTGTGACGGCCAGGCAGAGCATGAAGTCACGAGCTTGCTAAAAATGGCTGAAGACAGAGGTATGGCCACAGGTTTGGTGAGCACCGCTCGTATTACCCACGCATCGCCTGCTGCCGCCTACGCACATGCTGCCAGTCGCGAATGGGAAACTGACAAAGATATGCTCCCTGCTGATATCGAAATGGGTTGTGTTGATATTGCGCGACAATTAATTGAATTTGAACACGGCGATGGCGTAGACGTTATTCTTGGCGGCGGTCGTCGCGGCTTCTTGCCGAACACCGTCGCAGACCCAGAGTATCCGGACCAGCAGGGACGACGCGAAGATGGTCGTGACCTGGTTGCGCAATGGCAAGCCGCTGGTGGTCAGTTTGTCTGGAATGAACAGCAGCTTCGTGATGCGCCTCAGGATCAGCCTTTACTTGGTCTGTTTGAGCCTTCGCATATGCAGTTTGAAGTTGATCGACCACACGATGCCGGCGGTGAACCGTCGTTGACCGAAATGACGGCCACCGCGATTAGTCGTTTAGAGGATAGCGAAGAAGGCTACTACCTGTTCATCGAAGCTGGTCGTATTGATCATGCCCATCACTATAATAACGCCTATCGTGCGCTACATGATGCAGTAGAAATGTCTCGTGCTGTGGCGCAGGCGATGGCTATGACCTCTGAACAGGATACCTTAATAGTGGTGTCAGCAGACCATAGTCACAGCTTCGCGCTTGCCGGTTACCCAGCAAAAGGCAACGGCGTCTTCGATTGGGTACGCGGTACTGATGAGCGAGGTCACCCTACCAATGAGGTGGAGTTAGCAGAAGATGGTCAGCCATATAGCATGCTGGGCTACACCACCGGTTTTATGGTGCCTCGGGATGAGGCCTATGGAGAGCTAGATCCTTCCCATCCCAATTTCCGCCAAGGCGCACGTATCCCAAGTCGAGGTGAACATCATGGTGGCGAGGACGTTGTAGTGATGGCGCGTGGACCCATGGCCCATGCCTTCCACGGCTTTGTAGAACAAACATTTTTATATCACGCGATGGCTCACGCCCTCGGTTTCCAGCAGTAAGAGGTAGATCATGAGAAAATTTTTAGTGAGTATTGTACTGAGTAGCCTAGTTGTTGGCTGTTCAAGTCTTCGCGTCATTGAACACAATGAAAAAGAGACTAACCTAGCGGAATATGAGTTCTTCGCCTGGGGGGATAATGCGTTAGATCAGAGTACCCAAAGTTCGCTGGCCATTGCAGACACCACTATTCGCGCCTCATTGAACAATGAGTTACAGCGAAAGGGCTATGAAGTGGTTAACGACGGCGCGCAGATTACCATGACTTGGCGAGTGGGGCGTAGTGAAGTGGAGGTGTTTGAAGAGCCTGTTTATACCATTGATAACTCACTCGGTGACAACATGCAGGCGAGCATTGTTCATGACGGTCAGGTTTTTCAGTCTAGTAGCGAATTTGTGTCGGTAGATCAACTGGTGATCCTCTTCGCCGATACCGCGACACAAGAACCCCTCTACGCAATTGAAATCCGCGGTGTGCATGAAAATGCCGCTACCACTGAAGGGCTCAAAGCACGCATTGAAGAGGCGTTGAAGAAAGCCTATAAGAGCATACCGCGCCGTCGCTAATGGCTAGTATCTCTCTTGTTCTTGGTAGCGGCGGTGCCAGAGGTCTGGTTCAGATTGGGGTAATTGACTGGCTGTTGGATAATGGCTATGAGATTGAGTCAATATCAGGTTGCTCTGTTGGGGCGCTCATCGGCGGTGTCTATGCCGCCGGCAAGTTCGAAGAATTTAAGTCCTGGGTGTTCGAATTAGAAAAGGGTGACGTACTGCGTCTCACTGATCTACACTGGGGCGCTGGCGGTTTTATCAAGGGTGATAGGGTGATGAATGCTCTCCGCTCCTTGGTAGGCGCTAAGCAGATTGAAGAACTAGATATTCGCTACACTGCCGTTGCAACTGATTTGCATCGAGGTCAGGAAAAATGGTTTCAAAGCGGCGATTTGTTTGACGCCATTCGGGCCTCAATAGCAGTGCCAAATGTCCTCTCCCCGCACGTTGTTAACGGCAGAGTTTATGTGGACGGTGGGCTTTTGAACCCGGTGCCCATAGCGCCAACGCTGGCTGATCATACCGATATGACGGTAGCAGTGGATTTAGCGGCCCGATCAACGCAAAGTCGTCGTCACAACGAACAGCCTAAGGCGCTTAAAAATACCGAAAAACGCGGTCGAATTGCATCATTTATTGCTGACTTAATGGGTGATAATGATGATGAAGTCGTTGAGTTGCCGGGCGTACTAGATATTAGCAACCGCAGCTTTGATATTATGCAAACGGTTATTTCCCGTACGAAATTGGCGACACACTCACCCGATGTGATCTTCGAATTCGCTAGGGACTTATCCGCCACCCATGAATTTTGGCGCGCTAAAGAGTTAGCCGATATTGGCTACCAAGTTGCCGCAAATACCATGAAACAGCAGGCTGCCGATGAAGGAATTTGATCTCCCGCACGATCCCCATTACGCGTTTACCGCGTTATTTTGGGTGATGATTGTTAATATCCTAGCCACCGGTTTTCTATCGGCAAGCGCCTTCGCAACGAGTATTGGTAATGTTACCTCAGCGGGCGTTTTGCTTGCCGCCATCTACTTGGTTTCCCATAGTCGAAGGTGGCTTATCATACTTAGCCTAACAAGCGTTCCGGCCATCGTGAACAATTCTCTCGTATCCTTCTTGGGTATGCCGGAGCTAGAGTCTATTAACAACGTACTCTTCGTGCTCTCGCATATTTCGGTGACGGTATTCTTGGTGCTGACGTTAATTTACGCCCGCCACGCGAATCTTTCGACTATCTATGCCGCAATGTGTGTGTATCTCATGATGGGGCAGAGTTGGACTTACGTTTATCTTGCCATTGAGGCCTGGCAGCCGGGTTCGTTCATCTTTAATGACGAGCTGCGGGTACTGGGGCAATTGAACTATCATGAATTAATGGTTGAGATGGAGTACTTCAGTTACGTTACCCTGACTACCCTCGGCTACGGTGATATTACACCCGTTGCACCGGCGGCACGCTCAGTAACTATTCTTGAGGCTATTTTAGGGCAGCTCTACCTCACGATTGTCTTGGCGAGGTTGGTGGGTCTATACCTTCAGGAGCGCACGGCCAAAGCTTCGCCAGACAATTAAGACAGCGCAGCTGACAAAGCTGCGCATAGCGGAAAGCTTGGTGCCTCTTCAGGCCTATCTTGGAAGGTTTTTAAGTAAGTACTGAACCGCCTTATCTACCGCCGCCTCTGAGCGCTCAGGTGTTGATTGATTTAACAGCCTGCGTGCGGAGCTGACTCGCCAGACCAATTTTTCAGATGCGGCATCGGAAATATCAATGGTCACTTTCACTTTATCATTATCGGTCTCTTTCAGCGTGGTTTGTTCGCCATAGAAACGCGGTGAATAGTGCATAGGATAGCGATGATAGTCATACCAGCCAAGGCCGGTAGACGCGCCAACTGAGTTGCCACGGAAGGCGCTTAGGCTTTCTAGGTGATAGGTAATTTGCAGCGCGGCGCCTTCCTGTTGTTCGGTGTAGCCGGCGTAAGCTAATTGCGCCTTAATGCTTGCAACCATCCGATCGTTAAGAAGCTGACTAGAAATAGCGGTTTCATCTGAAGCGAGTGCTGATGACGGGACAAGCTGATAAGTTTTGCTGCCACCAAAATTATAATCCGGATCGTAATCCGCAGTGGGTGAGCCCGCGCACGCGGCTAGAAGTAGGATGGCGGTGATGCCGGCTGTTAGTTTTGCGGCAAATAAACTTATGGCAGTGCTGGAACGATTAGTCATTTTGCGGTACCTCAGGAATGTTGAAGAGGCCGGGTTGACGTTCCCATAAGCCGTCTTCATTGAGGCAGAAATCGAAATCTAGCTGCCAGTTATCTTTGTTTGGAGTCGTTACGGTAAAGCGAATTCGACGGCAGGGAATATCACCTAGGGTAAACAGTCGCAACAATTTTGCCGTTCCATAGCTGCCACTTTCATCATTCTGCCAAGCTACTTCGGTACCAACGGGTTGATCGTTCAGGCCTTCCGAGACCGCGGTGGAAAGTAGTGCCATATCTTCAGGCGTGACCCGAGGAATGGCAGAGCGCCAATTCGCTTCGGCCGCCATCGAAAAACAAAGTAGTAATATTGCTAGAAGTCGAACCGTCATAATGATTATCCTTAAGGCGTGTTGTTTCTTTGTGTATACCAAATCACAGGCTGTTCAGATTTCTTTAGCTCTGCTTCCACATCTAATACTTTCACAAAAAGTGCCATTCTCACGATAACACCGTTGTCCGCTTGACGGAAGATGGCCAAATTGGGATTGCGATCCAAGTCAATATCCAGCTCGTTGGCCTCTGCTCGGGAATCTCGGGGTAGCGGATGCATGATTACCGTATTGGGTTCACAGTGCGCAGTATAGATACTTTGATTAAGTCGGAACTGGCCACGGTAGAGGTTGGCCTCAGCTTGATCGGCAAAGCGTTCCTCTTGAATACGAGTGCTGTAAACGATGTCCACCGCGTGGATACCTTCCTCAAGTTTGTCTGTGATAGTCACTTTGACATTGGCGGCGCGCATTTGTTCAACCAGCGCAGCGGGAAGCTGTAAAGGTTGTGGCGAGACGAGGCGAACTTCTACATTGCTAAAGAGGCACAGTAGCTTGCTCAGTGAGTGCACCGTTCGGCCGTGCTTCAGGTCGCCAATCATGGCGATACGCAGACCATCAACGCTGCGATTGAAACTGCGTAGCTCATTGCGAATCGTGTAAAGGTCAAGCAGGGCTTGAGTAGGGTGCTCATTGGGTCCGTCACCACCATTAATAACAGGAACGCGCGAACCTTGAGCGAATTCAGCTACTGAACCAATTTCTGGGTGGCGCATACAGATGACATCGGAATAGCCAGATAAGACCCGTGCGGTGTCGTAGAGAGATTCGCCTTTGCTAAGCGAAGAGCTCTCTAGTCCGGTAGTTTCACGAACATAACCGCCCAGGATGTTGAACGCGGAGCCGAAACTCACGCGGGTTCGGGTACTTGGTTCGAAGAACATATTGCCCAGAATTGCACCGTCCAGCACGCGAGTTCGTTTCTCTCGGCGAGCATAGGGCGCAAGAAGGTCTGCGGTAGTGAAGAGCGATTCGATGTCGGCGCGCTCAAATTGAGCGATAGATAAAATGTTGGCTCCACGAAACTGCATAATGTCCTCTTAAATTGTCACTTTGGGCGTTCTACTTCGCCAGCGCAACAATCTGCGCTGAGCGTGTTGAATGTAAGTTACTAAGTGTGCAGATTAAAGCTGCTAAGCGTTCTGAATTAATAGCGCAAAACGCTCTAAATCTTTAAGAATCTTGAGCTTACGCTCGTTATTAATAATATCTGCATCCTGGCTGAGCAACATAAGCTCGCCAGCGAATGCTTCTAAGCTTAGCTCACCTCTGCCGTCATCGGTAAAGCGGCTGAGTAAAAGTTCTCGCCAAGTATAGCGCTCATCATCGTTCAGGGTCTGAGGATAAAAGCGTGCTTTGTAGCGTAACAGTAGCTGGTTATAGCGCTCATCGGCAAAATGATAGACTCTGCTGGCGAGATCGTCGGCACTCGCGGTGCGTAGTTCCGCCATCGTTGCCTTATCACCTGGTGACGGGAAGCCCTGGTAAAGGGTGGCTTCAGCATCTACCGACGGTGATTGATATTCGCTGTTGAAAACACTACAGAGCTTAGCGCGAATGGCTGGGTCATCGAAGCGTTCAGCGCGCCTCATTATTTCGCCTTCATCTAGCTGTAGTCGTTCACAGGTAGCGGGGTCAGCGGTGGCTGTTTTTAGCGGTGCGACGGCGGGGCACTTATTGAGCATAATCTGCTTGAGCCCTGGAGATTCGTAACCCGCTGGACGATCGCTAAATCGAGTAAATAGGATGTTGCGGATGGTCTCGGCGCTTTCGCTCAGCAGCCAATCATTATTGGTATTCAGGTCAACGCACACAACCGAATTACGATTACTGCCACCCTGTCCCAGCGCCAACATTGCCGACGTGTAGTGGCGCTCAGCGCCCAACTTAGGCGAAGTGTGCATAAACGGGCCATTGCCTACATGTAGTAGTTCGGCCACCTTATGCTTCTGTCGCATTTGGAATAGGTAGTTGAATAGTTTTGGCTGAGCGTCACGAAGCTTCTTAGCCATGCCAATGGTGGCGCGGACATCGTTGAGGGCGTCGTGGGCGTTTTCATGACTAATACCGTTGGCGGCACTCAGGACTTCTAGGCGAAAATTTGGCTTGCCGTTAACCGTAGGCCAGTTAATACCTTCAGGGCGAAGAGCACGGGCCATTCGTAACACATTGATCAAGTCCCAGCGGCTATTGTTGTTGCTGTATTCTCGCTCATAGGGATCATGAAAATTACGAAACAGGGTGAAGCGAGTCACTTCATCATCAAAGTTGATGCTGTTGTAGCCGGCGCCGCAGGTATTCGGCGTCATGAATTCAGCGTTAATTTTGGCAATGAACTCTGGTTCCGGCATACCACGCTGCAGACATTCAATAGGCGAAATGCCGGTGATTAATGCGGCTTGCGGGTGAGGTAAACGATCTAAGGTAGGCTGAGAAAACCAGTTAATGGGCTCGCCAATTTCATTGAGGTGTTCGTCGGTTCGAATGGCGGCAAACTGGGATGGTCGGTCGAGCTTAGGGTTTACGCCCCAAGTTTCATAGTCGTGCCAAAGGATGGTGTTGGTTGTCACCGTGATGCTCCACTCAGATTTTGACTATTATGGGGAAGAAGGTGGCTTGGGCGCAACTCTAATTGCAGAGAAGCGCCAACCAAAGCTACTTAAAGTGAAAAACTAGTGGCCCAAATGCTTCACGCGAAGCGCTTCGAGTTGTTCGTCCTCAAAGGGTTGATTCAGACAGGCGATGATAAACGGGCGCAGTTGCTCAAACGTCATGAGCTGTCGAACCACCGGTATGAAGCTAGTTCCTTCGTTAAATAGCAGTACGTTGCTAAAGAATTGGCGACAAATATCGGGGTGTTGCAGATCATTCCAAAAACGTCCCGCCACCACACCAATGACATCGCCCGAAATGCCATGTGCCGAGTTCAAACTTCGCAGCAGGTTGCGCTCGCGGCAGTTGGTGTCACAGCCTGCCAGACTTTGCAGTAAAGCGGCGGTTTTACTGGCATCACGGTCACTGGTCAGTTCGGTTTGCAGCTGTGTTTCGATGGTCTTAATCAGTACTGCTGGCAACGCTTCATTCTCTAAAAGGTGCGCAAGAATTTGCCAGTGTCGAACACTGAGGCGATGCGCATTGGCGCTGAGTTTTTGGGCAACGCCTGGTTGATTCAAGCGGACACTCAAATCAGCGAGCCCTTGCAGAGGAAGGAGATCTACATCCTGATCTTCGGGATTGTCTAACCAGCGTTTGACGAGCTGATAGTCGTCCGTTGAAGCCAGTTGATTATCAACACGCAGCATGGAGTGGAACTTGGCGCGCCGTTCAACGGGTGGTTGAATACTCGCGCTAAGGTCTTTGGCGGCGGCTTGTAGATCGCTGGCCTCTTCCGCCTGCAGATTCTCCGCATTGGCGGCGGCGCGACTCAATAACTGATCAATTAGGCCATCGCGGGCGCCCAAATTTAGATGCATTCGTTCGTCTAAAGGAAGCTGGAAAAACCAGACCACGCTGTTTTCGATTTGTTGCTTATTCAAACCTACTATGGCGAAGGTTGCGGCAGCTTGGACGGGATTCTCCCATGCTCGTTCGCCGCGCTCAAAGGCCAGCCAATCGGCATGGTCGATACGTTGGATCTGTCGCGATAAATCGTAAGTTGCTACTTCTAGATCCGCTTGTTCTAGCAGTGCGCTAAGGGTGAGAAGTTGGTCAGTCATGAGTTACTCGCTGTTAGCTCGGTGATCATTTCACCATTTAGCGTTAGTGGGTCATTGACGAATTTATCGCTTATCACGGCTAAGATCTGGTATTCACCAAGCTCTCCAGCGGTAGCAACGACGGTGCCGGCCAGTTTCCCTTCAGCGGTTTGTAGCTCGTCACCGTTGTGGGGTGCTACACCTGAAAGTTTAGCGCGGTGAAGCGATTTCTTGGATTTGCCCAGGTACTTCATTCTAGCAACGATTTCTTGGCCAAGGTAGCAGCCCTTGGTAAACGAGATACCGCCAAGTTGATCAACGCCAATAATTTGCGGAATAAACGCACTCTTCGAGGAGGCGTCAGTAAAGACAACGCCTGCGTCAACATTGGCGCGAGCGGCTGGCAGAGATGTTTGCTGGCTCGAAGCCTGCGCTTGAATCAGCCAAGCTGAAGTGCCATTGGGGTGGCGAATAAGTGAGTCTTGCTGACTGAAGGGATTAGTTGCAGGTTGGTCGCTTTGCGCGCAAAAGTGTACCGAAAGATCACTGCGTTGCTCAATGGATACCTTGGAGAACGCGGCGTACTTGCGATAGTGCGCAACGAGCTCATCGGCACAGTTTTCATCAACTAGAATTAGGAAGCCGGTGTCAATTTTGGCAATGAGAAAGGTAGCAATGGCTCGTCCTTTAAGATCGCAGCTAGCAGTAAAGGCCGCTTTTTCGGCGGTTACCTTATTGATGTCGGCCGTAATTTGATTCTGTAAAAATGTTGCGGCATCCGCGCCGGTAATGGCGTAAATGCTGAGATGACCAATGTTGGTGGTAGCCATGAAAACCTCGTAGATCAATATAACTTAGTTATGGGGGCGCTAGTCTAGAAAATCAAGGCAGCTTGATGCGAAAGCTACACTGAAGTGCGTGACTTACCTAGTGGCGCTGGGCGATAATGGGCAAAACGTATTAAAGGTGGAAATATCCTATGACAGATCTCTTCGCACAGAATCGTATTGCTTGGGCAAGCCGACGCGGTATGCTGGAGTTGGACCTGGTACTTGGTCCTTTTGTAGAGTTTGAATACGAAGGTTTGGATCAGGCTGATAAAGTGCGCTATGTGTCGCTACTTGAAGAACAAGATCAAGATCTGTTTCGCTGGTTCCTTAAGGCAGATTTGCCTGAAGATCCGGAGCACGCGGCAATGGTCAGATTAATATTGGATCGCCATGCTGCCCGCGGCTAATCGCGGCACCAACCAGCTATTTACCTTCCTCCCCAGTGCATCGCTTTTTTGGCTGTTCTTATTCGTCAGTTTCTCGGCTTGCAACTATCTACTTGTTTTGGCGCGCCCAGAAGTAGCAACGCTTACGGGCGTTACTACTATTGTATGGTTGCTTGCTCTACCTGGTAATCCTCAGACCTACACACTCTATGGTGGCGAATTGTGGCGTTGTGAAAAAGGTACTTGGCGTTCGTTAGGGAAAATACACGCGCTGCAATTGGGTGCTTTTTGGACCAAGATAAGTACCCAGCGCGGCACCTACACTTGGTGGTGGGATCAGTTGCCATTAATCCGCTGGCGCCGTCTTAGGCGGCGTTTAAATACAGGCAACTATTGAGCCGAAGTGTCTTAGGGCGTCTCAATACACCAGATTATCGGTGCCTACCAGCCTCAGCGCTGAGACTGCGGGTCAGTCACCACAATGTCCTGGCCAGCAAAGTTAATGGGCACCATAATGGTATTTCGAGCTACCGGCGAACAATTCGGATAGTCACGGGTAAAATGCAATCCTCGAGACTCTCTTCGCTGAAGGGCTGATCGAATAATCAACTCGGCAACGTCGGCGAGATTTCGCAGTTCAATTGAATCACTACTGACCTTGTGGTGTCCGTAGTATTCTGCAATTTCCCGTTTCAGTAATTTGATTCTGTGCTGCGCACGTTCCAAGCGTTTTTTGGTTCGAACAATGCCCACATAATCCCACATAAAGCGGCGAAGTTCGTCCCAGTTGTGGGAGATCACCACGTCTTCATCAGAATCGGTTACTCTACTAGCATCCCACGGAACAAGTGCTCTGGCTCGCTGAGTGCTGGCAACCTTATCAAGAATATCTTGCGCTGCTGACCTGCCGTAGACAATGCACTCAAGGAGCGAGTTTGACGCCATACGATTGGCTCCGTGCAATCCGGTAAAGCTAGATTCGCCAATAGCGTAAAGATGCTTAAGGTCGGTAGCGCCATTGGTATCTACCACCACGCCGCCGCAGGTGTAATGAGCAGCGGGAACCACTGGTATAGCTTCCTTAGTGATATCAATGCCGAACTTTAAACAGCGCTTATAAACCGTTGGGAAATGCGCCTTGATGAAGTCCTCATCTTTATGGCTGATATCTAAAAACAAACAGTCTGAGCCCAAGCGTTTCATTTCGTGGTCTATGGCGCGGGCGACAATATCTCGCGGTGCCAATTCGCCCTGAGGGTCAAATCGCTTCATAAAGCGCTCGCCGTTAGGTAACTTCAGCTGTGCGCCTTCACCTCGTAAGGCTTCGGTAATTAAAAATGACTTGGCCTTGGGGTGGTACAGGCAAGTAGGGTGGAATTGATTAAACTCCATGTTGGCAATTCGGCAGCCTGCGCGCCAGGCCATAGCAATACCGTCGCCGCTAGAGCCGTCAGGGTTACTGGTGTAGAGGTAAACTTTTGAAGCACCACCGGTTGCCAAAACCACGAAACGGGCGGAAAACGTTTCCACTTCGCCGGTATCCGTGTCCAGTACGTAGGCCCCAGCACAGCGTATCTTAGTATCGGAAGGGTCCGCGTGGGTGATGAGGTCTACGGCGATATGATGGGTGAAGAAATCAATTCGCTCAGACTGAGTAGCTCGTTCAATGAGCGTTTTTGCAACGGCTTGACCCGTGGCATCCGCCGAATGAATGATTCGACGTTTGCTATGGCCGCCCTCTCGTGTGAGGTGATATTGCTGGCCATCTTCTTCTTTGGTGAATTCCACGCCTTGGTCAATCAGCCAGTGAATAGCCTCACTAGAGTGACTGACAACATGGCGGACACGCTCCTCATCGCAAAGTCCACCGCCCGCTGCAAGGGTATCGGCCACGTGGCTTTCGATGGTGTCATCTTCAGTCAGTACCGCAGCGATGCCACCCTGAGCCCAGCGAGTTGAGCCGGCATTGAGTTCGCCCTTTGACAGGACCGCCACATCAAGGTGCTGAGCCAATTCAATTGCGATAGTCAGCCCTGCGGCGCCACTGCCAATGACGAGTACGTCATGTTCTTTAATTGTCATTCGTGTTAGACCACTGTATGCCGTATAATGGAGGGCAAATTCCCTGATTCGAAATTATAACTGAGGTTTTTTTATAAGTGTTAGGGAACTACTAAAAATCTTGCTGGTCATAGTAACGCGTTGATAACAGCGCAACCAATTAGGTAATGATATGTCTGAATCACAACTTGCCTCCAAAAATGCAGATCTTTTGCTGGTGGAGCGAGTCAAAAAAGGCGATAAGCGCGCATTCGATTTACTGGTACTGAAGTACCAGCACCGAGTTGTGGTGGTAATTTCTCGCTTTGTGAGTGACCGAGATGCGGCGTTAGATGTGGCTCAAGATACGTTTGTTCGTGCTTGGCGAGCCATCGATAAGTTTCGCGGTGACAGTGCATTTTATACTTGGCTCTACCGAATTGCGGCGAATACCGCAAAGAACTGGTTGGTGGCTCAATCCAGACGTCCAACAATGGATGTGGATATTGATGACACCGAAAGTCCTGAACTCATGGAGTTAAGTGACGCCTCAACCCCCGAGGCGGTTACTAATAGTGACCAGTTGGCCGCGGCAATTGTCGCCGCTATCGATGATTTACCCGCAGAACTAGGCTCCGCGATTCGCCTTCGTGAGCTCGAAGGCTTGAGCTACGATGAAATAGCTGAATCACTCGGTTGTCCCGTGGGAACTGTCAGGTCGAGAATTTTTAGAGCGAGAGAAGCGGTTAATGAAGCCATTAAACCCTACTTGAGCGAAATAAAGAGCACGCCAAGCTCGCGTCGTCACGTGTAGTTTGTGCATCGAGGATTACTGAATGACTAACACTAACAACTCAACATCAGAGCTTATGTCGAAATTGATCGACGGCGAGATCTCGGAGCTCGAATTGCACCGACTCTTACGTGCAGCAGATGAAAACGATGAAGTGCGTAGCCACTGGTCGGAGTTGAATCTTCAGCAAAGTGCGCTGAACGAGCACGTTGATGCGAATTTGGGTCTAGACCTTGCTAACCGTATTCGCGCCGAAATCGGTGATGAAGTGTTGGTTGATGAGGCGCCAACAACCGTTCAGAAGTTACATGCACGGTGGCTGAAACCCGCTGGACAGTTTGCCGTTGCGGCGGCGGTAGCGGCGTTAGTGGTGGTTATTTCGCCACTCACTCAGACTCAATCAGATGAAGCGTTGATTCCCGGTTTCCAGAGCGTCGATGAACCGTTATACAGTTTGAATGCCGAGCTGGCCCTACCGCAACTTGCTACTCGCCAGGTATCAACTCAGATCTCAGGAGCCCCCCTAACACTAAGTTCTACGGGTGCGCCGGCGGGTCACAGTATCATTCAGCCGAATGGTGCGATCCTTCAGTCCCCGGAAGAGCAACAGCGTATTCAGCTGTTGATGTCGGAATACCTACGCTTACACGTGGAGCGTGCAGGTCCAAACACAGCCTCTTCGGTGCGGACCTACCTCCAAGCTGCGCCGGAATAAGTTATTAATGTTTAGATGTCTCCTGTTACTCGCGCTGGGCGGATTACTGTCTTCGCCTGCGCTGGTAGCACAAACTAACGAGACTACCCCAGTCAATACCGTTACCGATCCCGTTGAAATTGTTCTCGCTGCCATGTCAGAGGCAGGTCGTCAGATTAGTTATACTGGTGTGTTGAGTTGGACAAATGGAGCGACCGAGCAAAACGTACGCGTTGTTCATCAGGTTGAAGACGGTATTGAATACGAACGTATCTTTCATCTAGACGGTGCCGCTCGGGAAGTGATTCGCGAAGCCATGCCAGTCGACTGTCTCCAGCCAGGTCAGGCGCTAAGACGGGCGCGTTTTGCCCAACTTCACAGCATGGTTGGTGGCGTGTACGAGCCATCGATTGTTGGTGAAGAGCGGGTGGCAGGTAGGCTTGCTTGGAAGATGCAGTTAACACCCATTGATCAGTATCGCTTCGCGCATTTGGTCTATGTAGATCAAGCCTCCGGACTGATTTTAAAAAGCCTGTTATTAGATCGCCAAGGTCAAGTTCTTGAGTCAATGCAGTACTTGGATATTCAAATTCGGCCTATTACCCCCGAAGAATTAAACGCACAAACTAACTCGCCGCTTATCTTCAATCAGCCAAGTGATTGTGTTCAGGAGCAGTTGGCAAATTACGATCAGGTAGATTGGGCGGTAACAGAGCCTCCACCTGGCTTCGAATTATTTAGTGCCGAATACAACGCCGAAAATGATCGTACTTGGTTAATGTATGGTGATGGCTATGCCGTGTTCTCGGTATTTATTGAGCCAGGTGTTAATGGTCGCGGTATTCAGCGTGTTGGGGCGATTTCCCTTGTGGCTCAGCCAATCAAAGTTGATGGTGTGGATTACACCATTACCTTGTTGGGGGATGTACCGTCCGAGACGGTAGAGCGCTCCATCGCGTCGCTACGACGCAGAGGTGGCGGCGATTGATCATTGAACAGGCCGAAGTAACCGAGGTTGATGACTTGGGTGCCTGGGTGCTTACCATACGCCAGTCTGCCTGTGACGCCTGTAGCGCGCGCGCGGTTTGCGGCCAACGTTTGCTTAATAAAGCTACTTCAGAGACTACGCAAATTCATGCTCTCTTTGATCCGAATCAGCCCAAGCTTCATTTAAACGTGGGGGACAGTGTGGAGATAGGTGTTCCTCGAGAAGTGGTTGCGTTGGGTTCGCTCTGGTTGTATCTCGTTCCAGTGCTTGCTTTAGTATTAGGCGCAGTGCTGGGCGCCGAGTTGTTCAATCCCGACTTGGGATCATTTGCGGGAGCCTTGGTTGGTCTAGCAACGGCGGGTTGCTGGCTCTATCGTCGTGCGCGCAGAGATCAGTGTAACCCGAAGCTCCACCCTATCATTCTTTCCTCTGCCATTATCACCAAGGCTTAGCACCGCTAACGTTGCGGTAAAGAATCGTTGTGATCACCCGCGTTGATTTCTTTCACTATTGCATTGAACCATTGATGAAACTGAGGTTCTAAGTACCAACTGTGTCTAGACTTGAGTTCGGTATTGCGCAATTGAAGTTCAAGGTTTAGCGGCAGACAATATTGCTTAGGTTGGTGGAGAATCTATTTTCTTAGCCACTAGATTGAATAATAAGCTGTTATTAACTCGTATCGTCTTTTTTAGGAGATTGTTTATGTCATTTACACACCGTTGCTACAAGGTGTCGTTGTTACTTGTGTGTTTGGTGATGGCGCCATTTGCGTCTGCCAATCAGTTTCCCGATTTAGTTGATCTGATTGAAAACAATTCACCGTCCGTGGTGAAGATTGAAGTGGAGTCGGTTCGCGAAGTCGGTCGAAGACAAATGCCTGAAGGTATGCCGGATATGTTCCGCCGTTTCTTCGATGAGCCCAGGAATCGTGGCCCGCAGCGAGCTCAGTCAAGTGGCTCTGGTTTCGTTATTTCTGATGATGGTTATATTCTAACCAATGATCATGTGGTCGCGAATGGCGATAGTATCGTTGTGCGTTTCCCGGATCAGCGGGAATACGACGCTGAAGTAGTAGGGCAGGACCCTCGTTCCGACCTGGCATTGCTGAAAATTGATGCGGAAGACCTGCGTCCGGTGCGCTTTGCATCAGCACAGCCTAAAGTAGGTGAGTGGGTTGTCGCCATCGGTTCACCATTTGGTCTAGATTACTCTGCCAGCGCAGGTATTGTCTCCGCTCGCGGTCGTTCACTGCCAACCGAAAACGGCGATAATTACGTGCCATTTCTTCAGACTGATGTGGCGATTAACCCCGGTAATAGCGGTGGTCCACTGTTCAACCTAGAAGGTGAAGTAGTTGGTATAAACAGCCAGATTTTCACACGCTCTGGTGGCTACATGGGTTTGAGCTTCGCTATTCCTTCCGATGTGGCACTGCAAGTAGTGGAACAGCTGAAAGAGAACGGTTCTGTTAGCCGTGGATGGTTAGGTGTTGCCATTATGAATGTTGATCGAGACCTGGCTGAAGCGAATGGTCTAGAGCGTTCTCGTGGAGCCCTAATTACCTTGGTTGAAAAGGATGGCCCAGCCGCAGAGGGTGGTCTCCAGATTGGGGATATCGTATTGGAGTTTGATGGCAAAGCCGTGATGAACTCGGGCGACCTTCCGCATATTGTGGGCTTGTCTCAAGCTGGTGAAAGCTATTCAGTGAATATCATGCGCGAGCTTGAGCCAATGACCTTGACCGTAACATTGGGAGAGCTACCCAACAGCGGGTCTCCTGCAAAGGTAGGCGAGAGCCAGGAATCCGAAGCGGGCGCCTTAGGTGTAGTAGCCGCTAACCTGTCCGAAGATGAACTTACTGAGCTCGACATCGAAGGCGGTGTCCGAGTAAAAGCGGTGGTTAATGGTTCTGCCGCGGACCGAGCCGGTCTTCGTCCGGGCGATGTGATTAACTTGCTGAACTTCAAGGAAGTGATGGATATTGAATCACTCACCACTATCGAGGCAGATTTACCGGTAGGTCAGAAGTTGCCAATACGCTTCTTCCGTAACGGGCAACCCGTGTTTAGGACTATTGAGCTAGAGGATTAAACCCCTAGTATCTTGCTAGAAAGCCTAAAAGCCCCTCTGATGAGGGGTTTTTTTATTAAGTTTAGCGAACTGCTTGTGGCTAGGTGTGTAAGTCCTAGCCGGATCACAAAGACTTTTCACTTCCTTTAGGTATCAATACCCCGGAGCTTGATTACTTTGGAGATTGCGGCAGTGGATTGGAGTGAGTGAGGGGAAGCTGAGCTCGTAGGTGCGCTTGAGAGCACAGGGCCGCACTAATGGTAAGCTTTTCCGCTAAGTTTAGTTGGATGGTTGAGTAGTCTTCAGGCTAAGTTTAGTTGGATGGTTGAGTAGTCTTCAGGCTAAGTTTAGTTGGATGGTTGAGTAGTCTTCAGGCTAAGTTTAATTGGATGGTTGAGTAGTCTTCAGGCTAAGTTTAATTGGATGGTTGAGTAGTCTTCAGGCTAAGTTTAATTGGATGGTTGAGTGGTCTTCAGGCTAAGTAGAATTAGGTGTAGGGCTGGCGCAATTTTTCGATTACAATTAGCGTTTTTAAAGTAGCGCAGAATCTAGGTGATTCTCAGAGGTAATTGTGTCCGATCTCAGCCATATCCGAAATTTCTCTATCATTGCCCACATCGATCACGGTAAATCGACTATAGCGGACCGCTTCATCCAGATTTGTGGTGGTTTGTCCGAGCGTGAAATGGCCGCCCAGGTTCTCGATTCAATGGATATTGAACGCGAGCGCGGTATTACTATTAAAGCGCAGAGCGTCACCCTTGATTATACGGCGAAAGACGGCAATACCTATCAATTGAATTTCATTGATACCCCAGGGCACGTTGATTTCACCTATGAAGTATCGCGTTCGCTCGCGGCCTGTGAGGGTGCCTTGCTGGTGGTTGATGCGGCGCAGGGCGTAGAAGCTCAGTCGGTCGCGAACTGTTATACGGCAATTGAGCAGGGGCTAGAAGTTGTCCCGGTACTTAATAAAATTGACTTGCCGCAGGCCGAGCCGGAGCGAGTCAGTGAAGAAATTGAAGAGATCATTGGTATCGACGCCACCGATGCAACCACCTGTTCGGCAAAAACCGGAATCGGCGTTGAAGACGTACTTGAAACCTTAGTTCATCGTGTTCCGCCACCAGAAGGTGATGTGGATGCACCGTTGCAAGCACTAATCATTGATTCATGGTTCGATAATTACTTGGGTGTGGTGTCATTGGTTCGTGTAAAACACGGCACGCTCAACAAGAAAGACAAGATCATCATTAAAAGTCTAGGTCGTTCGCATGTGGTTGACGGGGTGGGTATCTTCACGCCGAAACGTACGGAAACTGGCGTTCTGAAGGCCGGCGAAGTGGGCTACATCGTAGCGGGTATTAAGGATATTCATGGCGCGCCTGTTGGCGATACCATCACCCACGCACAGACCCCTGAAGTTGATCAGTTACCAGGTTTCCAGAAGGTGAAGCCGCAGGTCTACGCCGGTCTGTTCCCAGTAAGCTCAGATGATTACGAAGTATTCCGTGAGGCACTGTCAAAGCTATGTCTTAATGACGCGTCACTGTTCTATGAGCCAGAGAGCTCCGAAGCTTTGGGCTTTGGTTTCCGCTGTGGTTTCTTGGGAATGCTCCACATGGAGATCATCCAGGAGCGCTTGGAGCGAGAGTATAATCTCGATCTCATCACCACCGCGCCTACGGTAATTTACGAAGTCGTATTGAATAATGATCAGGTAGTCACGGTGGATAACCCCTCGCAATTACCTGATCCGGGTACCATCAAAGAAATGCGCGAGCCCATCGTGCTTGCGAATATCTTGGTACCAAAGGATTACCTGGGTAATGTAATCAATCTGTGTGTTGAGAAGCGCGGCGTTCAGAAAGATATGTTGTTCATGGGTGGTCAGGTACAGTTGAGCTATTACCTGCCGATGAATGAGGTTGTCATGGACTTCTTCGACCGGGTGAAATCGGTTTCCCGTGGGTTTGCGTCATTGGATTACCAGTTTGACCACTTCGAAGCGGCAAAGTTGGCTCGTTTAGATGTCCTCATTAATGGCGATCGCGTTGATGCGCTAGCACTGATTGTTCACCGTGATTTTGCGGCCCCGCGCGGGCGCTCGCTGTGTGAAAAGATGAAGGAACTCATTCCTCGTCAGATGTTTGATGTAGCAATTCAGGCGGCATTAGGCGGGCAAATTATTGCTCGAACTAACGTGAAAGCCCTGCGTAAGAACGTTACGGCGAAATGTTATGGTGGCGATGCTAGCCGTAAGAAGAAGCTGCTAGAGAAACAGAAGGCTGGTAAGAAGCGTATGAAGCAAGTGGGTAACGTGGAGATTCCGCAGGAAGCCTTCCTTGCTGTGCTGAAGATAGATAGCTAAGAAACCATAACAATAAATACTACTAGGATAGAACTATGGATTTAGATTTACCCCTGATTTTTGCCTCGGCGGTTGCTGTGACAGGACTTATCGCGTTAATTGATAAGTTATTTCTCGCCAAGAATCGCGGCAATAACCCAGATCCAGCAGTGGTTGATATCTCTAAGTCAGTATTTCCTGTCCTAGCGTTTGTATTTGTGTTGCGCTCATTCTTGTATGAGCCGTTTCAGATCCCCAGCTCATCAATGGAGCCAACGTTGGACGTAGGCGATTTTATTTTGGTGAACAAGTACGATTACGGGATTCGTTTGCCTATTGCCAATACAACATTGATTGAAGTGAATAGCCCTCAACGGGGTGATGTTATGGTGTTCTTTCCGCCCAATGATAAGCGCTACTTTATCAAGCGTGTGATCGGCCTACCGGGTGATCGTGTGCAGGTAAAACAGGGCATGCTCTACGTCAACGGCGAATTGCAGCAGCAAGAACTTGTGATGGGTTACCCAGTAAATGAGCCCCGAGTGTTAGAAACTACAGAGCAGCTGGGTGAGGTTTCGCATCGAATGTTCCGCCACGTTCAGGCAGGTCGCTACAGTGAGGACTTTAATACGGTGGTACCTGAAGGGCACTACTTCATGATGGGTGATAATCGAGACAACTCTCGCGATTCGCGTGAGTGGGGCCCCGTTCCCGAGGCCAATATTGTTGGCAAAGCCGTTTATAAGTGGATGCATTGGGATGAATTTTTCAGTGTGCCAAGCTTCTCGAACGTTGGCCCGATTAACTAAAATTTAGGGGAAAGTTATGCAGCGGTTACAGCGCGGTATGTCATTCTACGGAATGTGTTTGGTTATTGTGATTGCCGTCTTCTTCGGCATGTTAGGTGTGAAGCTTGGGCCATACTACCTAGACAACACAATGCTTGTCTCGTCAGTGCAAAAAGTCTTCGATTCCGGTACAGAAGATGTTTCATTGTCTGATTTCCGTGAGGGTATTAGTAAAGCCATGGTCATTGACAATATTTCACCTGAGGCACGAAACGCCCTCGTGATAGCGCGTGAGGATGATAGCTTTATCGTTACCGCCAACTACGAGGTCAGAATTGATCTATTCTATAACATTGATGTGGTATTAAGTTTTGAGAATGAAATTAAGGCTCAGTGAATGCTAGACAGTTCCAAACAGCAGCATATTGATCAGCTGCTTGTGCGTATCGCTTATCAATTTTCGGACCAGGGCCTGCTCAAGCAGGCCTTGTCGCATCGTAGCGTTGGCACGCCTAACAACGAACGTTTGGAGTTTATCGGGGATTCTATCCTCAATTGTACGATTGCACAGGCACTCTATCAGCAGTTACCAAAAGCCACTGAAGGTGATCTTAGCCGGCTTCGAGCGGACCTTGTCTGCGAGACCACGCTCGCAGAGATAGCGCGCGAGTGGGAGTTGGGCGCTAGCCTATTCCTGGGAGCGGGAGAGATAAAAAGCGGTGGTGCTCAGCGGCCATCTATACTTTCCGATACGGTAGAAGCGCTTATTGGCGCTATTTCATTGGATGCCGATATGGCCACGGCTCAGGCGAGTGTTCTAAGGTGGTATCAAAGTCGCCTCGCGAATCTCAAGGTGGGCAAGCCTAAGAAAGATGCCAAGACAGAGCTACAGGAAGCTGTGCAGAAGAAACAAGTAGCGCTTCCAGTGTATCAAGTGGCGTCTATTGATGGTGCAGACCATAACCAGACCTTCAAGGTACGCTGTGATATTCCCAATCTATTAAGTGAAGTTTTTGGCGAGGGAACGTCTCGTCGAAAAGCCGAGCAGGCAGCTGCCGCGAAGGCGCTGCAATTATTGAGGCAAAAATAATGTCAGAGAATCAAAGTCGCTGTGGTTTTATCGCGATTGTAGGTCGCCCGAATGTGGGCAAGTCAACGCTGCTTAACCGTATTCTTGGTCAGAAGTTAGCGATCACTTCGCGCAAGCCGCAAACGACTCGTCACCGTATGTTGGGTATTCATACCGAAGCTGATACTCAGTATGTCTTCGTTGATACGCCAGGCTTACACAATAGTAAGGGGCGAGCACTCAATGACTACATGAACAAAGAGGCAACGGACTCACTTCGTGATGTTGATGCCATTATCTTTGTTATCGACCGCCTTCGTTGGACCGAAGATGATGAGGCTGTCTTAAAATTGGTGCAACGTACCAAGACTCCAGTAGTGGTGGCCATCAACAAAGTTGAGCGCTTAGAGAATAAGAACGAAGTATTTCCCTATATCGAAACACTTCAGGCCAAGGGCGATTTCGCTGATATTGTCCCTATTTCCGCACTACAGGGAACTCAGGTTGAGTCGCTATTGGCGGCCATCGAAAAGCACATTCCGGAAAGCCCGCATTTCTTCGAAGATGACCAAATTACGGATAAAAGTTCGCGTTTTCTTGCCTCTGAGATTGTTCGAGAAAAAGTTACTCGTCAGTTAGGAGATGAATTGCCTTATCAGATGACTGTCGAGATTGAGAGCTTCACTGACAAAGGTAATGTGTTAGATATTCATGCTGTCATTCTGGTAGAGCGAGATGGGCAAAAGCGGATTGTTGTGGGCAAGCAGGGGTCCCGAATTAAGCTGATTGGTCAGGAGGCGCGCCTGGATATGGAACGCCTGTTTGATCGAAAGATTATGCTGCATACGTTTGTTAAAGTCCGCAGTGGTTGGTCTGATGACGCGCGTGCGCTGAAGAGCTTGGGCTACGATTCGGATTAATCATGGCTGAAGCGCCGCTTAAACCTGCCTGGATTTTGCACCGCCGCCCCTATCAAGAGGGGCGTTTGCTGGTGGAGCTTCTTACTCGCGATGAGGGCAAGGTGACGGCGGTTTGGCGTAAGCCGAAGCGTGGATTTCAGGGTGAACCTTACGTTCCGCTGTTAGCCCGTTGGAGTGGCAAAGGCAGCGTTCTCACTCTCTCTAAAGTTGAAGCCGTTAGCGCACCTATTCATTTAGCGGGGCGCTTTCTCTATATGGGGCTGTATGTCAACGAGCTCTGCTATCGCCTCCTAGGTCCCGCCTCTAGCCAAGCGTTATTCAGTGCCTATCAAGCCTGTTTAGTTAGCCTGAGTAGGGAGGAGGATACTGCGCAAGCGTTGCGTGGCTTCGAGCACATACTTTTGCAGGAGTTAGGCGTTTTTCCTGACATATCTTCGGACTCACTTGCAAACCCCATTGATCCCAATAGCTGGTATTCCTTTAATCAGGACAGTCAATTTGAGTGTGTGGCGGACAAACAGAAGAATGCTTTCTCGGGGAGAGTGCTGCTAGGTTTAGCGGAGCAAGCGTATGATGCCAGTGTAAATCCGTTGTTTCGATATCTGGTGAACTCGGCATTAGGAGGGCGGCAATTAGAAAGTCGCCGCCTCTATGAGTCACTTTTTACTAAGCAGACAGAATCTCGCTAAACCGAGGCACCGTTTCCCCCGCTATGTCAACAGACTCCAAGAACATGTCGTAGGGCCTCACCCACAAACATTCATCGCCGTAGAGCGGTTTGTAGAGGACTAGCCACTCTTCGGTCTCGGAATGTCTTACTACATCAATCACTTGATATTCACCGCCCTTGTAATGGCGATATCTACCAGTATTGAGATAGGGCTTAATCATCTAAATCGACCTTTGGCAGTGGATTCTCAATGAAGTCGTCAATGTTGTCACCCAACATCTCCTTATAACGAGTCACCAAGTAACTGACGGCGCTATGCTTTTCGTCGCGAAGGTCATCACTATTTGCAGCAACAATAAATGCATTGTAGCGAGCAGCCGCCTGTAATAATGCCGAATTTACTAGGTCGGGCCCCGCCTCTTCAGCGGCTTCATTGGCCAGGTCAAGTATTTGTTCGATGAGCTTGAAAAGGGTTTGTTCCTCGGCAGACATAGCGATGCTCTCAATAGTAGTAGTTATCCCATTGTAATTTATAATTGCGGTTAACGCGACGTATCCACGACTATCTCTTTGGCAGCGTTATAGAACAAAAGCAGCTCCGTTGCCGCTCACCGCACCAGTCAGTCAATAATGCGTGGAACAACGACTATTAATACGCCGAAAAGCGCGTAAGATAGCGCGAATTTTCTCAATTAGAGTCGACTACGTGGATATAAATCTAGAATCAATTGAAGTGACCGTGAAATCATCGGAGTTAACCTATGACGATTACGGCGGTTACTGGTGGAAACTCGAAGTCGACTTGGGCCCTGGCGTCCTAGTACGAGCATTATGCAGCGATAACTCGCGCGGCTTCTCCATGGATATTAGCTTCGATCATGATATTGCGGAGTCGCTACTCGGAGACGCCGACTCACTGGAGATGAATTCTGTAGTACTCAATATGTTGGCCGGATTACTCCCCGATCGGGAATTGATAAACGCCGACCTGAATCAACCCGTAGCGCTTCAATAAACCGCACTTTTGCAGAGTTGTTCCACCCTCAAAACTAGTTATCAATAGTACTCATCAAACAATCCAAAGGATGGAGGGCTGTATGGGTGTTATCGGCAGTTGGATGGTTGATGGGGCAGAGTTCTGCCCTCGTCAGCTGGCATTAATCGCGGTTCAAAAGATTGAGGTCCTTGCGCTCCAAGGTGTTACTAAGCGCTTCTATAGCGCCCTCAAAGCAAGCGGTCACTTCGCTCATAGTTGTTACCAAGCGGGAAATGATGGAGAGGGGACCGCGCTCTTTAGTCATTATTTACTGGGCGAATACTACCTCAGTCCGCCAACGCTTAAACGTCATCCTTTGATCCGCTATGTGGCGCTACCCACGGGGATGCTTGCGATAGGCAGCTTATCCTTAGATGAGGTTGACGATCTTAACCTGTCAGCGCTAGAGCAGCTGAGCGGTACCGTTGTTTTAGCAGTAAGTAGTGTTGAAGCGGAGCTTAATCTTGCCACGCTTGAGTATCAATGTATGAAGGGCAGCCTCTCGGAATGGCTGCTGGGTGGTGAGCATCTAGAGGGCCTTAGCGATGGCTATGTGCGCTACATCCGTTCGCAACCGTTTCTTCGGGAGAGTATTCAAAACGGTCGCGACGACTACCATCTCATCCCGTGCTCACGGGGTAGACCAGGTAGTTTGCATCCCTTTTCAGAGCATCTTCTGGTTAACAAGCATCTGGCAGTGAAATGGTGCCGCTATAAGTTTCTTGACGCGTGTGAAGTGGGTGTATACCGGAGTTTGATCTGCCTGCACACGCTTCCTCCTGAGATTGCAGCGCTGTTGGAACAGCGTGAGAGAGAGCGAATTGAAGGCGTGATGGTGGGCTAGAGGCGTGATAGTGAGTTAGGGACGTGATGATGGGTTAGGGACGTGATGATGGGTTAGGGACGTGATGGTGGGTTAGGGACGTGATGGTGGGTTAGGGACGTGATGGTGAGTTAGAATGTGTTAAGGGAGTTCGCCCAACTATCACCAACATATCGTATAGGACTAATGCTAATAGCACATATCTCCATTTTAAGCGGCGCTTAATAATGATGTGGCAGAAGACCTTCGATAAAGTGTCGGCTAACTACTGATACCGCATTTAACTCAGGTCTAATCATTCGCTGGGCTTAATCACATTAACGTGTCAGTACACAGCTCAGGAGTGTGAAGTTAGTTTAAACACTCCTGAATATACGCTTCCGCTATCGCCAACTGTTCCAAATCAACCCCAGTTGAAACCCCTTGGGATTCGCAAAATTCAATAACAGTCCGGCTATTAACATTGCCCTTAGCGCCAGGTGCGTAGGGGCAGCCGCCCAAGCCCGATGCCGCTGAATCGAAGACGCGTACGTCCAACTCAAGCGCCGCAGCGACATTGTGAATGGCAGTATCGAAGGTGTCGTGGGCGTGGAGGGCAATGCGATCAGTGCCGATTGACGGCGCCAGAGCCTGAATTAGCGCCCGAATTCGCTGAGGTGTCGCGGCGCCAATTGTATCGCCCAGGACGATTTCATAGCAGCCCAGAGCGAACAGCTTCTCACAGGTATCAACTACCTTTGCGACCGATGTTGTGCCTTCATATGGACACTTGGCGACACAGCTCACGGTGCCACGAACCTTGATGTTCTGATCCAGAGCAACTTCTACTAGTGGCTTTATACGCATTAGCGATTCATCAATATTACAGTTGATATTGTGCTGATTGAAGGTGTCGGAGGCCGCTGTGAAAACGCCAATCTCGGTGACGATGTTGGTGTCAATACGCTCAAAGCCGCGGATATTTGGCACGAGTACACTCACCTCTGATCCCGCCGTGGGTTGAATGCCGCGGATGACGTCCTCGGAATTCGCCATTTGCGGAATTCGATCTGCTCGAACCATACTGCCCACTTCAACACTCTGAAAGCCGGCCTGGTAAAGCTGATTAATAAATTTGATACGTTGCGGTACGGTTAGCACGCTAGGTTGGTTTTGGAGGCCATCACGAGGGCCAACCTCAATAATACGCACATCAGGCATGATTAAGCTCCTCAACGGTCAGCAATAATTGGTCATCGTTAACGGAGTCGCCCACAGCAAGACCTGCTCCAACAACAACACCATCCACAGGCGCATACAAGGCATGTTCCATCTTCATGGCTTCGATGCTAATTAGTTTGTCGCCTGCTTTGACTTTATCGCCATCTTGACAGCAGATCTCTATGACCGAGCCACTCATTGGAGCCGAAATTGCGCCAGAGCTTTTCGCGGTTTGCGCACGGGCAGGGTGAAAGGGCGTAATCCGCAATTCAAGTCCGCTGCCATGAACCCAGTAGGCGTCGTGGTCACGAACTACCTGGTATGCCGGCGCAGTACTTAGGTGTGTTTTGGCTGACGCTAAACTGAGTGAGATAGCGGTGCCTTCTACGTCGAAATGATAGTTGCGGGTATCGTTTCCAAGGCGAAAGTCATCGTGCTGATGCCAAGTACTCTGGCATTCCTTTGCGTTTGATATATTCCGCAGAATACTCGCAACGGCATGCTCCTTGATATCTAGTGGCAATGCAGTGTGTTCAAGTAAATCCGCTAGGCGTTCATCCAGCCAAGTGGTTGATACGCCACCACGAACGAAATCAGCGTGAGCGCAAATTTGACGAAGCAGTTGGGTATTGGAATGAATGCCAAGTATGTGTGTGTCTGCCAGGGCAGACTGAATTCGCTGAATGGTGTCATCTCGGCTCGAGCCGTGAACAATGAGTTTCGCAATCATTGGATCATATAGCGGGGTGATGGTGTCTCCGCCGACAACACCGGCATCAATTCGAACCCCATTCGGCCATTCCAGCAAAGCAATTCGCCCGGTACTGGGGAGGAATCCACGCTGCGGGTTTTCTGCGTAGAGCCTGACTTCGATAGCGTGACCGTTAATGCTTAACTCGTCTTGCAGCTTCGGAAGTGGTTTGTCTTCGGCCACCGTTAACTGCCACGACACCAAATCTTCACCAGTTATGGCCTCGGTGACAGGGTGTTCGACCTGTAGGCGCGTATTCATTTCCATGAAGTAAAAATCGCCATCTTCGCCCAGAAGAAACTCTACGGTACCTGCACCTACGTAGCCGATAGCCTGAGCCGCGCGCACTGCCGCTTCGCCCATCGCTTTACGGAGGGCTTCATCAACGCCTAGAGCCGGCGCTTCCTCCACTACTTTTTGGTGGCGGCGCTGAATTGAACAGTCTCGTTCAAAGAGGTACACACCGTTATGGTGACTATCGCAGAAAACTTGTACTTCGATATGCCGCGCGTGGGCGAGGAATTTTTCGATAATCATATGGCTAGAGCCAAAGGCATGTTCGGCCTCTCGCTTAGCAGCGGCCAAACCATCGGCGAACTGTGACTCTGAATCTACCACTCGCATGCCCTTGCCACCGCCGCCAGCGGATGCCTTGAGCAACACTGGAAAGCCCATTTGCTTAGCCGCCTTTTTCAGGAGTTCAGCATCGTCCTTATCGCCATGGTAGCCCGGTAACAGTGGTACGTTAGCGGCCTCCATGATCTGCTTTGCTTTAGACTTACTACCCATTGCTTGAATAGCACTTGGTGGCGGGCCTACGAAGCGGATATTGGCCTGGGCACAGCGCTCCGCAAAGGCATCGTTCTCTGACAGGAAGCCGTAACCGGGGTGGATAGCGTCAATGTTATGAGCGCTGGCGAGTGCGATGATTTGTTCAATATTCAAATAGCTCTCGCCCAACGAAGCGCCATTCAGGGCAAGTGCTTGATCCGCTTGGCGAACATGCTGAGCGTTTCTATCGGCAAAGCTATAGATAGCAAAGCATTCAATGCCCTGCGCTTGGGCCGTTTTCATAATGCGTACGGCGATTTCTCCGCGGTTGGCAATAAGTAGTCTGTTGATCATTTGGTTCTCCAGGACGGCGCACGTCGCTCGAAAAATGCATTAAGGCCCTCTTGCCCTTCAGTTGAAACGCGCAGGGCGGCAATCAACTCGCAGCTTGGCTCAATCATCTCGTTCATCGAGCTTTCGTTCACTTGCTGAAGCAGCGCCTTGGTGGCACGCATGGCTTCTGGGCCGTTACCGAGTAATTGTTTTTCTAGCTGCGTTTGTCTTTCTGCTAGATCGTCCAACTTGGCAATCCAGTGGATCAAGTCTGCCGCTAACGCCTCATCGGCATTAAAGCGTTCGGCGGTTAAGGCAAAGCGCATGGTGTTTCGGTAGCCCATCGCGCGCATGACGTAGGGAGAGATAGTAGCCGGGCTTAGACCAAGCTTCACTTCGCTCAAGCAGAACTCGGCGCGGTTGGAAGCAAGTACGAGGTCACAGCAGGCGATAAGGCCAATTGCTCCGCCAAAGGCCGCTCCCTGAACTACGCAGAGCGTAGGGGCCGGAAATTCGGCAAGTTGTTGGAATAGAGCTGCAAGCTGGCGGGCATCGTCGAGATTCTCGCTCTGGCTAAATTGCGCCATTTCTTTCATCCAAGCTAAGTCAGCCCCAGCACAAAAACTCGTCCCTGTGGCGTTTAAAACCAATAGCCTGACTGCGGAATTCTGTGCCAGCTCACTGATCGATTGCCTAAGCTCGGCAATGACTGAAGCGTTGAAAGCGTTGTGACGTTCCGGGTTGTCTAGGGTGATACGCGCTACCGCCCCGTCAAATTTTACCTTGATAAGAGATTCCATTATTACATCCTAAATACGCCGAAGCGACTTTCTGGGATTGGGTGCTGACAACTTATTGCCAACGACGCGGCGACGACTTTGCGTGTGTCTCTGGGGTCGATAATGCCATCGTCCCAACCGCGAGCGGAGGCAAAGAGCGGATGCCCCTGTCTTTCGTACTCGTCGCGAATTGGCTGTGTGAATTGATCGCGCTGCTCCGCCGTCCAAGATTCGCCCTTTTGGGCCAATTGTTCTTCCTGAATTTGTGCCATGACGCCGGCTGCTTGATCTCCACCCATAACGGAAATTCGCGCGTTGGGCCACATGAATAGGAACCGTGGATCATACGCTCGCCCGCACATGCCGTAGTTGCCAGCGCCATAGGAGCCGCCAACGATAATGGTGATTTTGGGTACCTCGGCACAGGCAACGGCGCGAACTAACTTCGCTCCATGTTTAGCGATGCCCTGCTGTTCGTGCTTCTTTCCCACCATAAAACCAGTAATATTCTGCAGGAATAGCAGCGGAATCTTGCGCTGCGCACAGAGTTGCACAAAGTGGGCTCCTTTTTCGGCAGATTCCGAGAAGAGAATGCCATTGTTGGCGACAACGCCAACGTTGCGCCCTTCAATTGTAACGAAGCCACAGCATAGGGTGGGTCCGTAGCTGGGCTTGAATTCCTCGAAGTTTGAGTCGTCGCAAATCCGAATAATGAGCTCTCTAATATCAAAGGACTGGCGTTTGTCAGCGGGGATGAGTCCAAGGATTTCCTCAGCGTCGTAGAGTGGTTCATTGAACTCAGGCGCAGCGTCTAGTTTGGTTATGTTAAACCTACTAATTGACTGGCGAGCCAGTGAGAGAGCATGTTGGTCGGAGTCAGCGAGTTGATCCGCAGTGCCCGAAATTGAAGTATGCATCGCACCGCCGCCCAGTTCCTCGGCGCTGACATCCTCTCCGGTTGCTGCCTTCACCAGCGGTGGCCCAGCTAAAAAGATGGTGCCCTGTTCACGAACGATAATGGCCTCATCGGCCATGGCTGGAACGTAGGCTCCGCCGGCGGTGCAACTACCCATTACCACAGCTAGCTGAGGAATACCCGCTGCGCTCATCTTGGCTTGCATATAAAAAGCCCGGCCAAAGTGGTCTCTATCGGGAAAAACTTCGGCCTGATGCGGTAAATTCGCGCCGCCAGAATCAACGAGGTAGACGCATGGTAGGTGGTTCTCCATGGCGACCTGTTGAGCCCGAAGCTGTTTTTTGCAGGTCATTGGGAAGTAAGTTCCGCCTTTGATGGTGGCGTCGTTAGCGATGACCATACAGGCAACGCCTTTAACTAGGCCTATTCCGGTGACGATACCAGCACTGTGAATATCATGACTGTACATACCGTGAGCTGCAAAGGTCCCCAGTTCAAGAAAGGGGCTGCCCACATCGAGTAGTGCATCAATCCGATCTCGGACAAAAAGTTTACCGCGCGCTTCGTGACGAGCGCGGCTCTTCTCGCCGCCACAGAGGATGCGTTGGCGAACAGATTCAATCTCGTCGATGGCGGCGAGGAGTGCCTCGCGATTTGATAGTGATCCCGCGGTTAAGGGGTCGTATTTGGATTTGAACATGGCTTAGGCCTCGCTCTGAGCAAACAGTTCACGGCCAATTAACATCCGGCGGATCTCTGAAGTGCCGGCACCAATCTCGTAGAGCTTGGCGTCGCGAAGTAACCTACCGGTGTCGTAGTCATTCATATATCCATTGCCGCCAAGGGTTTGAATAGTCTGTAACGCCACTTGAGTAGCGCGTTCTGCAGCGTAGAGGATGATGGCGGCGGAATCTGCACGGGTAGTCTCCCCTCTGTCGCAGGAGCGAGCCACGGCATACAAGTAGGCGCGAGTAGAATTGAGGTCGACATACATGTCAGCTAATTTACCCTGCATCAATTGAAATTCACCAATGGCCTTGCCGAATTGTTTGCGCTCATGCAAGTAGGGGATCGCGATGTCTAAGCAAGCTAGCATGATGCCCACTGGACCCGCGGCGAGGGTAGTGCGTTCGTAGTCTAAACCGCTCATCAGTACAGCGGCGCCGTTACCTTCGCCACCCAAAATATTTTCTTCGGGAACAAAAGCGTCCTCAAAGATTAGCTCGCAGGTGTTGGAACCGCGCATGCCGAGCTTATCCAATTTAGGGGACCGGCTAAACCCAGCCGTATCACGCTCGATAATAAAAGCTGTAATCCCCTTGCTACCGCCGTTGGGATCAGTTTTGGCGTAGACAACGAACACTTCGGCGTCTGGGCCGTTAGTGATCCACATCTTGGAGCCGTTTAGTTTGAAGCCGCCATCCACCCTATCAGCGCGCAGTTTCATCGCAACAACATCGGAGCCCGCGCTAGTTTCAGACATGGCGAGTGCGCCGATATGCTCGCCAGTGCAAAGCTTGGGAAGGTATTTTTGTTTCTGCTCATGGGTGCCGTTGCTGTGAATTTGGTTAACACAGAGATTTGAATGAGCGCCGTAGCTCAGGCCAATTGAGGCACTTGCTCGCGATATCTCTTCAATTGCCACGCAATGCGCTAAGTATCCCATGCCGCTGCCGCCATATTCAGGGTCCACGGTCATGCCAAGAAGACCTAAGTCACCCATTTGACGCCAGAGGGCCTTTGGGTGGTCATTTTCTTTGTCGATCTGCTGAGCAATGGGGGCAATTTCGTTCTGGGCGAATTGCTGAACCATTTCACGAAGCGCGTTGATGTCTTCGCCAAGGTCAAAGTTCAAACTGGGATACTGAGCTATTGTCATTATTCTTCTTCCTGTTGTTGCTCTACGTGTTGCTGGAGCTGATCAAGTTCACGCAGTGACAGATCAATATCCTCACGCTGAGCGAGTAGTTGCTGACGGCGGTTTTCGAGTTGTTGGATTAGTTGGGCCCGCTGGCGACGATTGCCGTCTTCTGGGTTATATAAGTTGATGATTTCGGCGCTTTCTTCAAGTGTCATGCCCAAGCGTTTGCCGCGAAGAATAAGCTTCAATCTGACCCGATCAGCACTGCTGAACCATCGTTTAGTCCCCTCTCGTCGAGGGGTGATGAGCCCTTTTTCTTCGTAGAAGCGGATACTGCGGGTGGTGATGTCAAATTCCTGAGCAAGCTCTGAAATGGTGAAGAAATCGTTCATGAAAGGACCTTGCGATTCAATCGTTGCTTTACGTTAACGTAAACGTAACTTAAAAGTTAGCCTGTTACAAGTGTAACTAGGTGAATATCGCTTCGTCTTTGCGGCCAAATAGCGCTAATATTGGCACGAATTCTTTGTGGAAATTGGTATGCTGCTTCTCCTGTTATTTTTAATGCTCGCCCTCGTGGTTTCTTTTCTGTGCTCAATTGCCGAAGCGGTGCTATTGAGTGTGACAACTGGATATATCCGCGCTGGTAAAGAAGCGGGTCAGCCTTGGGCAAAGCGATGGTCTGCACTTAAACAGGATGTTGAGTCACCGCTATCGGCAATTCTGTCGCTCAATACCATTGCGCATACTATTGGCGCGGCCGGGGTTGGTGCTCAGGCGGGAGTTGTGTTCGGTAGTAGTGCGTTGGTTTGGGTCTCGGCGGTACTGACATTTCTCATTTTAGTGTTCTCAGAAATTATTCCGAAGACAATTGGCTCGTATTATTGGCGGCAACTTGCACCTATTACGGGCACATTTTTAGTGGGCTTAGTGTTGGCTTGCAAATACACCGGTATCATTTGGCTTACGGCCAAAATTACGCAGCTGATTTCCCCGTCAAAGAAGGGTGCGCATTTTGATCGAGACGAGTTTACGGCGTTAGCATCAGTGGGCCAGGTTGAAGGCCATCTTGACGAAACTGAGATGAAAATCTTTAAGAATCTCATGGCGCTTCGCGATACGCGAGTGAAAGACATCATGACACCTCGACCTGTGATGGTGATCGCCGATGAAAAAATGACGGTAGCCGAATTTATGGCCAGTGGTGACTATGAGAGTTATAGCCGCATACCCATCTACAAAAATGAACCCGACAATATTGTCGGTTTTGTGCTCCGGGCGGATATCTTGAGCGCCTATGCCGCCGGGCGACAGGGCAAACGTATAGGTCGGTTTATCCGTGATGTGGCCGCGGTGGTTCATAGTCAAAGCGTCTACCAAACACTTCAGACAATGGTGGATTTGAACGTACATATCATGTTGGCGGTTGACGAATACGGAAGTGTTCGTGGTTTGGTCACCATGGAAGACGTGTTGGAAACCCTCATTGGTTTGGAAATTGTTGATGAGCTAGATAGAACCGAAGATATGCAACAGGCAGCCCATGAATTGTGGAAAAAACGCGCAAAATTGAAGGGGGTGCAGTGGCACGACGAGGTTCTTTGATTCATTGTGAGAGCTCGGTCACATTTCGCAGGGTGGAATTATTATGCGCGTGATTCTCGTCACAGTATTGCGAGAATAGTGAGCTTTGTGGTAAGGTTTCGAATGCTCAGATTTTATCTGATTGCTTGCAGATTGGAGGGGCGAAAGAAAAGCTAGCCAACAAGGTTGCACTCGCAATGACGAACGCATCTACCAGAATAAATAACAAGAAGAAATATTCTAATCGTAGCGCTACAAGTTGGGATCGTAATGCGCTTTCCACACAACAACTCGTGGCGGTACTGCGAGGACTTCATCGTCGTCAACCTGCGCATTATAACGAGGTGCTCATTTGTATTCGTTCAGCGGTAGACCGCAACACGATATTTCTCAACTCACCCTTTACAGAATTACAGTCGATAGAGGTCAGAGATATTGTTCAGCTTAGCGTCGACGGCTCTTCGTGTGCGTTAGAAAGTCTCAGTTGTCCGAAAGTGCAAATGGCCGTGGTTGCGTTTCAAGAGAATCCGGACGCTAATGCGTTCATCTTCATTGGAAGCAATGACTCCGAGCCGTTTTCGTTGTTAGGGAGAAGATTGGAGCCCATTTCTCGTCACGCAGTCTTGTGGCAAGGTCTTCAAGCAAATCTAAGTGCGGCCTACCAAGAAACTGGTCCTTCGGGGGCTAAGTTCCGAGAGTTGATTTCAAAATCGCCGTATATGATAGTTCAATCTGAAGGTATTTGTGTCTGTGAGTCTTCGCTAGAGCGAGCTTTGGTGGCGGCGCTGGCGGGAGATAATGCCTGTAGGCTTCAGTTGGCCACTGCGAATGCCTCGCAATTAACGTTAATCCCAGATGCCGAAATACCAGGAATCAGGGCTTTTGAAATGAACACGCTGCTAGTGGAGAGGAAAATGGCAGGGCTCTGCGAATATCGTTAACCTACTTTTTTAAATATTATAAAAAAAGCCCGCACTACCTAAGTAGCGCGGGCTTTTTAGTCTCTAGCAACCAAGCTTATAGGTTGTAGGACGCTTCAACACCAAAGATGCGTGGCTCATTAACGAAGCCAGTAAGGTTGTTGAAGTCAATAGCACCTTGAACGTTCTGCTCGTCCGTGATGTTACGGCCGAATAATGCTACTTCCCACGTATCGCCAGCGCGGTAGCCGGCGCGAAGGCCGCCTTCGAATTGGCCGTCTGTTTGGAACTCCTTAGACTCGTAGAGGAAGATGTTTGTCGCACCCTGGTAGGCCCAGTCAGTGAATGCAAACAATTCATCGCCGCCAGCAAGTGGCAGGGTGTAGCTTAAGGTGAAGTTAAAGGTTGTCTCCGGTGCGTTCGGGAACGGATTGCCGTCAATGGCTGCGAAGCCGTTAACAATAGGGTCAGTAACCGTACAGAGGAATGAGCCAAAGTTGCCACAGGCGCTGACAAGTAGGTCCTTATCATTGATTTCGGTGTCATTGTAAGCGAAACCCGCGGTTGCAACGAGGTTGTCCGTGATGAGGATGGTAGTATCAATCTCAGCGCCAACTACGTTACCTTCTTCGGCATTGAGGAGACGGATGTTGTTACCATCGCCACCCACTGCGGTAAACTGCATATCTTCAACGGTGTAGGTAAAGATAGCTGCGTTCAGGCGAACACGGTCAGCCAGTTCGGCTTTGTAACCAATTTCGTAGGAAGTAACAGTCTCAGAGTCGGCAATCGAGTAGGTTCCTGAGAATGCCATGTCTCGGCCTTGGATTGATGGACCACGGAAACCGTTAGCAATTCGACCATAGATAACCATGTCATCGTTGAGGTCGTAGTTCACGGCAACATCACCCGAGAATTTCTTGTCGCTGGCCTCGTCTTCAATGCCTGGCCCGAAAAAACGTTTCTCATCACTGGTGTAGCGACCACCAACGGTTAAGCGAAGTGCGTCAGTTAGGTCTACTTCAACTTGGCCGAATACGGCGCTCAAGGTATTTTCGTGGCGAACCTTCGTAGCAGGGACGAAGAATGGGTTGGTAGTAACGTTAAAGCCTGAATCAAAGTAATAAACGCCGGCTTGCCAACGGATTGTGTCTGAGGCGTCCCCTGCTACGCGGAATTCTTGAGTGAACTGACTCAGGTCATCCAATTTATCTGACGTAGTTGAATCGAACGGAATAAAGCCTGGGCCCGTTGGAGTGCCGCAGAATGCACAACCGTAGCCGCCATCGATATCACCGAGGCTTGAGCCTTCAGCATTTTCGATAGCAGTAATAGATGTGAATTCAACTGAATCTAGCGCATAGCTAACGTTTAGACTCGCGCCCGAAGACTTGTATGACTGTGGGTTGTTGTACGGGCTATCGTAATAAACCGTGTCACGGTCAAAGTTGCCGTTTAGCTCATTGCTACCTTTGTCGAAAATGTTCGCGCGGAACATGGCTGCTGTGCCGTCTAGGTCACGCGAGTGAACGTTTGCGAGCACTTCTAAGCGGTCACTGGCGGTCCATAGTAGTTGGCCGCGAACAGCAAGTTCATCAAAACCACCCATTACATCGCTGTCACCCGTGTAGCCATTTGAGATCCAGTCATCGCGGTGTTGATTGAGAACCGATACGCGAAAAGCTAGGTCGTCAGTAATCCCTGCGCCCACTGCACCTTCGAAGTTATAGGAACCCAATTGGGCAGCTGAGATAGTTGCGTAGCCATCAAGTTCTTGAGTTGGCTTAGCTGATTGGAACTTAACAATACCTGCTGTAGTGTTGCGGCCGAAGAGAGTTCCCTGTGGGCCACGAAGGACTTCAACGTTCTCCACATCGAAAATTGGGAAGCTCTTAAGGATCACGTTTTCCATGACCACGTCATCCATGATGACGGATACCGGTTGTGAGGCAGCAAGGTCAAAGTCAGTGTTCCCCAAGCCACGAATGTAGAAACGTGGTGCCACACGGCCGTTAGATGACTCAATATACAAGCCTGGGACTCGTGCTGATAGGGCGCGAACGTCGCTGCCACCATCAAAAATTGACTGCATGAGTTCTGCGTCAACGGTGGTAACAGATAATGGGACTTCCATTGCGCTCTGTTCACGTTTTTGTGCGGTGACAACAATTTCTTCCAGCCCTTGAGCATAAGCGGTTGAGCTTAATGCAGAAGCGATTGCAAGACTCATAATGGTGCGAGTAGACTGACCCGACATGGTGATCTCCTAATGATAAATAACAATTCACTAGCGCGAAGAATTTCGCCTAGGGTGTTAAGCTCTGGTGGCTTTTGATTGTTTTTTTACACGTCATTTTTGATTTTGATTCCTGTGGGGAATGGGATCAATAACTTGTTAAGTTAATATTCACGATCGATGACGAACGTGCACATATGAGGTATGAAATGCAGCTTAAATTCGTTTTTTTCACAATGATATTCAGTATCCTAGTTGGATGTATGGGTTCTGTTCAGGCAGCGTCATCAAAGTCCATGGTGGTTGGGCCAATCAGTGCGGAACAATTATTGGCTAACCACCATCATTTCAGCGAACGCTATGAAGCAGTGGGGCAAGTTGAGCTAACGCCCGCGGAAATAGAAACGCTTAACGAAATGGAGTTTATCGTCTTATTCGGCAGCTGGTGCCATGACTCGGTGCGGGAAGTTCCCTACTTTATTCGCATCATGGAAGCAGCGGGAATCACTGAATATCAATTAATTGGTGTTGATTATAGCAAGCAAGATGATGCCGGTTTAGCAGCAGAGTATGGACTCAAATCAACGCCTACTTTTGTGGTGCTTAATGCTGAAGGTGGCGAAGTAGGGCGCTTTGTTGAGTCTAATCCTAAGTCCATGGAAGATGTTTTTCTTGGGTTTGGTGATTCGTAAATTGTGAATTACTCAACGGGTGTAAAATATTTTAAACATTTACTTTAAGAGCGAAAATGGCTCTGGTACACTCAGATTAACTTTTAGCAGTAGTGCATCGTTAACAATCTAACTGCACGAAAATTTTCCGAGGTTCCTATGTATTCATACCAAGAGTGGCAGCAGCGCGCTGCTGCAATCAAATTTGAAGGCCGAGCATTCATTAACGGCCAGTACGTTGACGCCAAGTCTGGTGCAACACGACCTACTTATAATCCCGCTACCGGTGAGAAGCTTACCGAAGTAAGCAGCTGTGGTATCGAGGACGCGGATTTTGCTATTGCGTCAGCGCGCGAAGCATTTGAGTCTGGCGTGTGGGCTGATATGGCCCCCGCTGCGCGTAAAGAAGTGATGGTAAAGTGGGCGTCATTGATTGATGCGCACCGCGACACGATTGCGTTGCTAGAGTGTCTAGATGTAGGTAAGCCAATTTCGAACACCTATGACGTTGATGTACCTGCTGCGGTGCGTTGTATCCGCTGGTCAGGTGAAGCCATTGATAAAGTCTATGACGAAGTGGCGCCTACTGCGCACAACGAATTAGCGTTGGTTGAACGTTTGCCATTAGGTGTTGTAGCGGCGATTGTCCCCTGGAACTTCCCGCTCTCTACTACCGCCTGGAAACTTGCGCCGGCGCTTGCAACAGGTAACTCAGTTATCCTTAAGCCTGCTTCGAATACTCCGCTAACGGCGCTATACATTGCCGGACTAGCGACCGAAGCTGGATTGCCGAGCGGTGTTCTCCAGGTACTACCGGGTTCGGGCGCAAGCTTAGGTAAGCACCTGGGTATGCACATGGATATTGATGGCTTGACCTTCACAGGTTCAACGCCAGTTGGTCAGACTTTGATGGAATACTCAGGTCAGTCGAACCTTAAGCGTACCTTCCTTGAGCTTGGCGGTAAGTCGCCTAATATTGTCTTTGCGGATGCGGATCTGGATGCAGCAGCCTCAAATGCGGCCACGGCGTTCCTATACAACAGCGGTCAGACCTGTACCGCGGGTACGCGCCTGATTGTTCAGGAATCTATTGCCGACGAGTTTATTGAAAAGCTGTTGGCTGCCACCGAAGGGTGGAAGTGTGGCGATACGCTAGATCCAGCGACCACCATGGGGCCAATGGTAGACAAAGGTCAATACGATACCGTTAAGTCCTATGTCGATATCGGTGATTCTGAAGGTTGTAAGCGCCTCATCGGCGGCGAACGTGTACTGGAGGAGATGGGTGGCTGGTTCATGCCGGCAACGATCTTTGACGGCGTAACTAACGACATGCGAATTGCTCAAGAAGAGATCTTCGGTCCGGTGCTAAGTATCATTCGCTTCAAAGATGAAGACGATGCTGTTCGCATTGCTAACGATTCTGACTTCGGTCTTGCCGGTGCGGTGTGGAGCTTGAATATCAATACTGCGCTGCGAGTAGCGCGTAAAGTTCGTGTTGGCACCATGGGAGTAAACAACTACTTCGGTGGTGATATGACAGTTCCATTCGGTGGCTTTAAGCTATCGGGTAACGGCCGTGATAAGTCAATCCATGCGTTTGACGATTACACTGAATTGAAAACAACTTGGATTGAGATTTCCGGTTAAGTTTTCGATAAGATAAGACGCCGCATTAGCGGCGTTTTTTTTTGCGAGTAAGAAATGTTTGATACCAGTGGTTTGATTAAGATTGCCAACACTCGAATGCCCTTTGGTAAGTATCAGGGGCGCGTGCTGATTGATTTGCCTGAGGCCTATCTGCAATGGTTTTCTCGGGAAGGTTTTCCCAACGGAGAACTGGGTGAGCTTCTGGCGCTGGCGCTACTGGTTAATACTGAAAGTCTGAAGCATCTGGTGGAGCCGTTACGGCGGGCGCCACGATAGATGCTTTGGGGCCACCGTAGCAACTAAGTTGGCACTTAGTTGTCTGTGTTCCAGAGTTGATCATTTAGTGCGCTGATGGCTTTAGCATCTACTTCACAGCAGCCACCCACCAGGCTGGTTCCTGAGGAAACGACGTTAGCGATGGTGTTGGTTAGTGATCCGCCTTCACCTGACCATTCCTTAGTTGTTGCATTGTAGATTTGCCCAAGGTTGGGGTAAATTACAAGCGGCTTATCCGTTACTGTGCGTAGCCAAGCGGCCAATTTCCCAGCTAGGTCTGGGGCGCAGCAATTTACGCCTAATGCAACGACGTTGTTGAGGGTGTTGAGTTTTTCGATCAGCGGCTGCAGCTCGCTTCCATCGGCCAGTTGATGTTCATTCTTGCAGCTCAAGCTTATCCAAGCGGCAATGTCCGGCTTGGCACGCAAAATATCTGCCAGTACCGCAACTTCCATACGATTGGGGATAGTTTCGATAGCCAGTAAGTCTGCATTCGTTTCAAAAATAACATTGAGTCGGTCGAGGTGAAATTGGCGCAATGCATCGCTCTCAATATCGTAGGCGCCGGTATATTCTTCGCCGCCCGCTAAATAAGCACCGTAGGGCCCAATACTTGCGGCAATAAGCGCGTCGGATTTCGCGCGCATACGAGCTTCTTCAGCCAATTCAACGCTCTGACGAATAACATCTTTGGCCTCGTGTCCGCTCAATCCTGATTCCATAAGGCCCGTTATTGTAGCTTGATAGGATGCGGTGCTGATAATACGGGCCCCTGCATTCAAATAGGCCTGATGGGCCGCTATGACGTATTCTGGGCGATTGATAATTGCCTTAGCAGTCCATAGTGAGGAGTCTACTCGCGCACCAGCATTCTGGAGCTCAATCGCTAGTCCGCCGTCAAGCAAAATGGTGGGGGTCTCAAAGCGAGATAGCTGCCAGGGAAGCGTTAGCGATTTAATGGTATTCATTGTTAATACTCCGAATCACGAATCCACACTTCTTCTACCCAGTGCCAAATGCTGGGCCATGTCTTGTCAGATAGCTCGCCATTTTCGTAGAGTGCGACTTCATCATCTAGTGTGACGACAAACAGATTCGCGCCATGCTCACATAGGGGGACGCAATCTCTCGGAATACCTTCCGACCACGCTTTTGCTGTGACTTCTGCTAGATAGGTGTGTGACTGCTCATCGGCCACCGTAACAGGCTCATAGCGTCCATGCGTAATGTGAGAACATTCCTCTAAGAAGGTTTTCAGGCTGCGCGAAAGAGGCAGTAAGATAGCTTCTTCTACTCGGACAATGTCATCGAAATCAGGTTCGTCCAGTGGGTAGGCCACGTCGTCGGCAACACTCAATAGTTCATCGATTATTTCTTGCATAGTTTCGTGTGTCTCATTGCGGCCAGTTCGACCTTGTACTTTTGCGAAAAGCGTTACAGAATACTATTCATAATTAAATAATAATAGTGCGTATCGATACGCAGTTCCGCCACAGGCCCGAGGCAACCATGAGTTTCATCAATAGAATATCTGTTCTAGTCGCTATCGTTATACTGAGCGCTTGCTCATCTGTGAGCTCCTTTGATTGGAGTCCGCTAGCGATTTGGAGTGATACCGAGACCATCGCGGCTCAGCCTGAAGAAGTACGACTCTATTACATTAGCTCAGAGCCCATTAACGGTGAACTTGAACTGTCTGCTAGGCAGCAGTCAACGGGTGTCACTCAACGCTTAACAATGGAAGTGGTTGAAACTCAGACCATTGTTAATCACTCGTGGAGTGGTGATTCGCTTTGCTATGCTTACAAGATGCAGCTGAGTCAGGATGGGGCATCAAGCTTCCGTGAGTTGCAAGGCGATGGCCTAGTGGTTCATGCGCCTAGAGCGAGTGACGGGATTGGTTGGCTGCGTGGCCAAGAGTCTGAATTGGTTCGCGTGGACGCTAGTAGTGATATTAGCCTTGAAGAGTGGTTAGCGCAGGGCGAGCAATAGCACGGTGGGGTTGATGGCGGCACTATCGAAAGTTGTTAGCCACCCAGGCTTCTGATTCATCCAGCCACTGACTTAGCTGGTGACTTAATTTTTTTAACTCCTTCAGTTTAGCGTGATTGAGCGTCCCTCGCATTCCCTCGGATTCAAGTTGTTGACTCAAAACAACAAGCTGTCCAATTCCACAGTAGCGACCGATTCCCAGAAGCCGGTGTACGGCAAATAGTATTTCGTCCTGGTTGTTTGAGTTGAGTGCCGCTGAGATTTCGGGGAGGTCATTGCGAATCTGAGAGAGAAGGCTTGAAGCAATGTCGGCCTGTTGGCAGCAAATGTCTTTAAAATGGGAGGTGTTGATCTCTAGTGCTATTGCCATTCTCGTTTCCTTCTTTCTGTTGTTTAGCATATTCCGAAAGTTGGCATTGAGGCAAGTGAGGAATACACTGTGGGAATTTTGCAGCTAGGTCTTTGTCATCGGCTCATCTAAAATAGATACCTTAGTTGTAATGCCATTTTAAATTGCCTTTGTTCAAGGAAGCTTTATGTCTTACCCCACTATCGAAGACTGTGTTGGCAATACGCCATTGGTCCGATTGCAGCGGATGAATACCACCAGTAACACCATTTTGCTAAAGCTCGAAGGGAATAATCCTGCCGGTTCGGTGAAGGATCGCCCCGCATTAAATATGATCCAAGGCGCTGAGGAAGACGGTCATATTCAACCAGGTGATAGGTTGATTGAGGCAACTAGTGGCAACACCGGGATTGCGCTAGCAATGGCGGCGGCCATTAAAGGCTATAAAATGTGTTTGATTATGCCTGATAACGCTACAACCGAGCGTAAGGATGCGATGAGAGCCTATGGCGCAGAGCTTATTTTGGTCTCAGCGCAAGAGGGTATGGAAGGTGCTCGAGACTTAGCCGACGCAATGGCGGCTCGCGGTGAGGGTATTGTACTTAATCAATTCGCTAACCTGTACAATCCTCGCGCTCATATCCATGGTACGGGGCCAGAGATTTGGCAGCAGACGAAGGGTGAAATCACTCATTTTGTTTCATCTATGGGCACTACTGGGACCATTATGGGTGTCTCTGAGTATTTGAAAGGTCAAAACTCCGCCATACAAATCGTGGGTCTACAACCGGTAGATGGCGATCAGATACCGGGGATACGTCGCTGGCCTAAAGCCTACCTGCCGGCGATCTTCGACAGTAAACGAGTGGATCGAGTCATGGATATTCGCCAGAAGGATGCGGAAGATACCATGCGCCGACTAGCTCGCGAAGAGGGTATTTTTGCAGGTGTTTCATCGGGAGGGTCAGTGTTCGCTGCACTCGAACTGGCAAAAAGCGTGGAAAATGCCACGATTGTAGCCATTGTTTGCGATCGTGGTGATCGCTACCTGTCTTCTGGAGTCTTTAGTGAGTAATCGCTGGCGTTCGTCAATAAGTCGTGACCGGGAGCCTAAGCCTGTAGAGACTGAAGTCTTGGCATGGGGTGATCATGGCGAGGGGGCATTACATGTTGGTTCGAAGCGCCTTTTTGTCGCGGGAGCGATCCCGGGAGAAAGGATATCTGTGCTGGCAGCGAAGCCGCCGAAGTTATTAAAAGTACTTGAAGCCAGCGAGACTCGGCGAAAGCCACCTTGTCGGTATGCAAGTGATTGCGGAGGTTGCCAACTTCAGCATGTGGCGCCAGCAGGGCAATTGGCCTTCAAGGCCGACAGGCTAACTCGCTTTCTTCATGGTTTGGCGCTGGACAGTTTGCCTGACGTTGAGGTGATCAGTGCTGAGGATAGTGGCTACCGTCGACGTGCTCGGCTCGCGGTGAGTTATCGCGGCGGCAAGTTACGGGTGGGGTTTCGTCAAGCTAAGTCAAATCGAATCGTTGATATTGATGACTGTTACAACTTGAGGCCGTCGCTAAATAACGCACTTAAAGCGATCAAACCACTCTTGGCCCAACAACGTGCGGTCTCGCATATTGATCTTCTCGCTCTGGATGACAAAGTAGGCGTTCACCTGAGGCTTACCGAGCCATTGTCAGCTGATGCGCTCGCCGAATTTCAAGCCCTGCCAAGCATGGCCCTCAAGATTTCGCTGGAAAGCCAATGGATAGTGGATACGCCCTGGATAGTAAGCAGTCACGGCACTGAGGTAACTTACCATCCGGGTGACTTCTTGCAGGCCAATGACAAGATTAATCAAGAGATGGTTGCGCGGGCGTTGGAATGGATGGCGCTCGAAGAGGGCGACTCAGTCGCCGATTTCTTTTCAGGGTTGGGGAACTTTAGTGTGCCAATGGCGGTCAAAGGGGCCGCTGTTGTTGGCTTCGAAGGAAGCGACGCGATGGTGAGGCGTGCCACCGAAGCGGTTGAGGTAGATATCTCAGATCGCATTAGCTACCAGAGTGTTGACCTCTTTGGTACCCAGTTAGCCTTAAATAATTTTAATAAAGCACTATTAGACCCGCCCAGGGCCGGCGCTCAACACCTCTGTGAGCAGTTGTCTAAAGCCCAGAATGTCGAACGTCTTGTCTACGTATCGTGTGATACGAGCACTTTAGCTCGAGACTTAACCATATTGGTGGCGGGTGGCTTTAGTATAGAACGACTCGCATTAGCTGACATGTTCCCGAATACCGTTCATTCGGAAACTATCGTGTTGTTAACGCGCACTTAGAACAAGGAAAAGTTAGTAAGATGGTAAAAGTTCGCGATGATCACCCGCTATGCCCTGAGGGGCGAATTGACCTAGTCGCTTGGTCAGAAAAGTTTCGCCATCGTTTCGGACTGACGCCCGAGCAGCAGAGTCAGTTAACCATCGCCATTGAGTTTGCGGACGCGGTAGAACAACGAGCTATTGCTGAGAATAATGTTTGGGGTGGTGGCGAAGTAAGTACCCTCGAATTTGGCCTAGAAATGGTCGAGGTGCTGGCTGAGCTCCATTGCGATGTGGAAACACTGGTTGCGGCGGCTATTTACCGCTGTGTGCGTGAAGAAAAAGTGGATCTTAACGAAGTGAAGCAACTGTTCGGGAGCGCCGTTGCAGATCTCATTGATGGTGTCTTACGTATGGCGGTTATTGGCGCGCTCCGCAATGATTCGTCTGGGGCGTTTGGCCAAGCCGAGGCAGATCAGATTGAATCGGTACGCAAAATGCTGGTGGCCATGATCGATGACGTTCGTGTTGGCTTGATCAAGATTGTTGAGCGAACTTGCGCTATTCGAACCGTTAAATTTAATGATCCCGAGAAGCAAATTCGCGTTGCGAGGGAAGTACGCGATGTCTACGCTCCGCTTGCCCATCGCTTAGGTATTGGTCATCTTAAATGGGAGCTAGAGGATCTTGCTTTTCGCTATCTAGAAGCCGAAACCTACAAAGAAATTGCCAAACAGCTTGATGAAAAGCGCGTTGCTAGGCAGGAATACATCGCTATGATGATAGGCCGCTTGAACAACGTACTGGGTGAAGCGGGTATTCATGGCGTGGTTGAAGGTAGAGCTAAACATATTTTTTCCATCTGGAAGAAAATGCTCAAAAAAGAAATTGCTTTCTCTCAGGTGTATGACATCCGAGCAGTACGTATTTTGGTTGACTCTACGCGAGACTGCTACTCGGTGCTGGGTTTGGTTCATGCATTGTGGCGTAACATTCCCCATGAATTCGACGATTATATCGCCTCTCCAAAAGAGAATGGTTACCGATCACTTCACACTGCTGTAGTGGGGCCAGAAGGTAAGGTAATTGAAGTTCAGATTCGCACCAATGAGATGCACGAAGAAGCAGAGTTTGGCGTCTGTGCGCACTGGCGTTACAAAGGTGCGGACATGGAGAAGTCAGCCAATGCCTACGAGCAGAAGATGGACTGGTTACGCAACGTCTTAAGCTGGCATGAGGAAGAGGGCAGTAGGGCGGCGTTCGCTGAACAGATTCGAGTGGGGATTATTCAGGACAGGGTCTATGTTTTTACTCCCGAAGGCCATGTTGTAGATCTACCTCTTGGGGCCACCGCGTTGGATTTTGCCTATCAAGTTCATACCGAAGTTGGTCATCGCTGCCGAGGCGCCAAGGTCAATGGGAGAGTTGTACCGCTAAATCAGAACCTTCGTAACGGTGATCAAGTGGAAATTATCACCGGTCGTAGAGAGGCGCCCAGTCGTTCTTGGTTGGACGACTCCTTGGGCTACATCGTTACCTCGCGGGCAAAAACCAATATTAGTCACTGGTTCCGCCAGCAAGCACGCGATCAAAATGTTGCCGACGGCGGCATGTTGTTGGACCGAGAGTTCAAGCGGCTTGGGTTGATGAGTATTGACTTTCAAGCGCTCTATGAACGGCTTGGTTTCGAAAGTCTAGATGACCTTTATGCGGCCGTTGGGGCCAGCGACCTCGGCGTAATGGATGTGATTAGTGCGGCACTGGAACTGGAGAATGGTCCAGGAAGTCACGGATTGTTGCCCGTTCAGTCTAAACACCAGCAGGAATCTGGGCCTGCCATCAACGGTTTGGGCAATCTTGCTATGGAGTTTGGTAGCTGCTGTTCACCGAGTTCAGATACTGATATCACTGGCTTTGTTGATAACCGAAGGGTTGTTATCGTTCACAGTAGCGACTGCCCAACGGCACTACAGTTCATGCAGGACGAACCTGAGCGGATCATTAAGCTCAGTTGGGGCGGCCAACAGGAAGACCGTTATGTCGCGCAGCTAAAAATTGAGGCGTGGGATAGAACCGGGTTGCTCCGAGACGTCACTACGGTACTGGATCTGGAGAGTGTCAACGTTACTGCGATCAGCACCAAATCAGATCGAGATAGTAGTACCGTAGATATGAGTATTGAGTGCGAAGTGGATAGTATCCACTCGCTTGCTCAGCTCATTAGCGTGTTAAACCAGCTGCCCAACGTTATCAGTGCTCAGCGAATTGATTCAAAGAAGTCCGCCAATGCATAACTTAGCGGATCTCATCGGCTTGATGTCTCGTCTGAGAGACCCACAAACGGGGTGTCCGTGGGACATAAAGCAGGACTACGCTTCGGTTGTTCCTCATACTATTGAAGAAACCTACGAAGTGGTTGATGCTATCGATCGTGCCGACATGGAAAACCTCTGTGAGGAGCTTGGCGATCTCCTCTTTCAGGTAGTGTTTTACAGTCGCTTAGCCGAAGAAGATCAGCATTTCAGCTTTGCGGAGGTGGTTGACGGCATTGTGGCGAAGCTTCTTCGCCGCCATCCCCATGTTTTTCCAGATGGAACCCTAGAGAGCTCGCGTGATCCAAGCCATGTACTTAGCGATGAGGAGATTCGCGACAACTGGAATAAGATCAAGCAGAGCGAAAAACCTCGTGCAACTGTCCGATACTTAGATTCAGTGAGTCGAGCGCAACCTCCTGCTGATCGTGCGTTGGCTCTGCAGAAGAAAGCGGCAAAGGTCGGCTTCGATTGGCCTGATAGTCTTCAGGTCTTAGCCAAGGTTCATGAAGAGTTGGCTGAGGTGGAAGAGGCGATAGCATCGGCCAACATGGATGCTGTTGAGGAGGAACTTGGTGACCTCCTGTTTAGCGTTATTAATTTGGTTAGGGCTCTCGAGTTGGATCAAAACGCCGCGCTACGTCGGACCAATGAAAAATTTTATCAGCGCTTTAGTTTTATCGAAGAGAGCTTGAGCGGTCAGGGTCGTTCTTTGAAATCGGCAAGTCTCGAAGAAATGGAAACCCTTTGGCAAGCGGCTAAGTGCAAAGATTAGAATTCACTACCGAAATGGCAGTTATTTGGCACTGGGAAGTTCACGATAATTACTTTAAAATGTGGGCAAATTTCACAGGCCGCTAGCCGTGAGTACTTACTTCACGTAGGCTAGATGTGTTTATTGGTGAAACAAATTGTTATTCATGTCGCGGCAATCAGCGATCAGAGGAAAAGTAAATGCGAGTAATTCTGTTAGGCGCGCCGGGCGCAGGAAAGGGCACTCAGGCTCGATTCATTACCGAGAGCAAAGGCATCCCGCAGATTTCAACCGGTGATATGCTTCGAGCGGCTGTGAAGGCAGAGTCTCCACTTGGTCTGAAAGTCAAAGCTGTTATGGCTTCCGGCGGTTTGGTTTCCGATCAGATTATTATCGACTTAGTCAAAGAACGCATTGCTCAGCCAGATTGCGCAAAGGGTTTTCTTTTTGACGGCTTCCCGCGGACCATTGTTCAGGCTGAGGCGCTCATTCAGAATAACGTTGAAATTGATTTGGTCCTGGAAATTGACGTTGCCGATGAGGAAATCATCAAGCGTATGAGCGGTCGCCGTATGCACCCCGCGTCGGGCCGAACCTATCACATTGATTACAACCCACCTAAGCAGGAAGGGGTTGACGATGAAACTGGCGAACCGTTAATTCAGCGCGATGACGATAAAGAAGAAACCGTTCGAAACCGCCTTGAAGTGTTCCATGATCAAACTCAACCTTTGATTGAATTCTACAAAAAGCAAGCTGGCGACGGTCAGTGTCGTTTCGCTACGGTGAATGGTATCGGTTCAGTTGAGTCAATCACGGCTCAGGTTCTTGAAGCGATCGCGTAACTTAGTATTGCGTTCATTGCTACGGGCTCCTTAAACGGGGCCTGTTTTGTTTTCTGCGAGGGAAAAGTCATGTCTAAACTCCCCACTATTTTGGCCCTTGATACCTCTACCGATGCGTGTTCAGTAGCACTTCTGAGTGAAAGCTCTAGCGTTGAGCGATTTGAGCAGGCAGCTCGACAACACACTAAGCGACTTCTGCCAATGGTAGATGAGGTGTTGACTGAAGCTCAGCTGACACTTAAAGACGTTGATTGTATTGCCTATGGTGCCGGCCCTGGCAGTTTTACGGGATTGCGAATCTGTCTAGGGGTTGTGCAGGGATTAGCTTTCTCAGTGGATAAACCGGTAGTTGGAGTGTCTACGCTTGCAGCCATGGCGTTCCAAGCCATTGAAGAACACCAAGTCTCCCGTTGTCACGTTATTCAGGACGCGCGAATGTCTGAATGTTACGAAGCAATATGGGAGCGAGCCGGCGAGACGATAACGCCAGTGCTTTCGGATCGGCTCATTTCACCGGATGAAATAGAAGTTTCGGCAGCGGACGAGCTAATCATTGGCAGTGGGTTTTCGATGATCGCTGAAGCGCAACAGCAATCGGCGGGTACACAGTTCGTGGGGCAGATAGATCCGCGTGCCAGTTACATCGCCCGCTTAGCGGTGGCACCATTTGTTCGTGGCGAAGCGAGTGTAGCGGATAGCGTTGAGCCGATTTACCTGCGCAATGAAGTGAGTTGGAAGAAACGCGTTAAACTGGTTGATCAGTTTAAACAATCATAATATTGGAGTTGTAATGGATTTATTTCAGGCCTTTGTCTTGGCCGTGATACAAGGATTGACGGAATTTTTGCCGATTAGTAGCTCGGCACATTTAATTCTTCCCGCCGAAGTCTTCGGGTGGCCAGATCAGGGTTTGGCATTCGACGTAGCGGTACATGTCGGCACACTTTTGGCCGTAGTCATTTACTTTCGTCATGAAGTCATCCGCTTGGCAACGGCGTGGTTTGGTTGGTTCCTTGGTACCCGTAACCAGGATTCACAGTTAGCTTGGATGCTTGTATTCGCAACCATTCCTGCTGTTATCGCGGGTCTACTACTCAATGATATTGTCGAACTTTATTTGCGCTCAGGTTGGGTGATTGCCGCCACCACCATCTTATTTGGCGCGCTCTTGTGGTACGCCGATGTCAGCGGCAAACGTATCAAGGAGCGTGAAGCAATCACCCTACGGCATATGCTTTGGATTGGTTTCGCTCAAGCCTTAGCTCTGATTCCGGGGACGTCGCGTTCGGGGATCACCATGACCACAGCGCTACTGCTTGGTTACAAGCGCGAAGCAGCGGCGAGCATCTCGTTTTTGCTCTCCATACCCCTCATTACGGCAGCGGGCTCCTATAAGACCTTAGAGCTACTGGAGTCGCCAAGTGTTGACTGGCTTCCGGTGCTGTTTGGCTTGGTGGTCTCATTTATTAGTGCATTCGTATGTATCAAATTGTTCATGCGATGGTTGGATCAATTGGGTATGTTGCCCTTTGTGATTTATCGTTTCGCTCTTGGCTTACTTCTCATCGTAGTGTTGGTATAGGACTTATTATATGAAGGTTGCATTTTTAGGCCTAGGCGTCATGGGTTTCCCTATGGCGGGGTATTTAGCAAAGGCTGGGCACCAAGTGGTGGTCTATAACCGCAGCGTTGAGAAGGCGCAGCGCTGGCTCGAGAGCTACCCTGGGGTGGCGCAACCTACTCCGGCCGCCGCAGTGGCGGAGGCTGATTTTGTTTTTGCCTGTGTAGGGAATGATAACGACATTCGCTCCGTTTGTTTGGGCGAAGAGGGAGCCTTTGCAGCGATGAAGCCCGGCAGCGTGTTTGTGGATCATACTACCGCTTCAGCTGACGTGGCCCGAGAGCTTGGTGAAGCTGCTAACGCATTGGGATTAGCCTTCATTGATGCGCCGGTATCCGGCGGTCAAGCTGGCGCCGAAAATGGCAAGCTCACAGTCATGTGCGGTGGAGATCAAAGTGTGTTCGATCGCGCCGTGCCGCTGATAAATCATTTCGCTCAATCGGTGAAGTTAATGGGCCCCGTGGGTTCTGGTCAGTTGACTAAAATGGTCAATCAGATCTGTATTGCAGGGGTTGTTCAAGGGCTTTCAGAGGGATTACATTTTGCCCAGAAGGCGGGCCTTGATGCCGCCGCGGTGATTGAGGTGATTTCGAAGGGAGCCGCGCAGTCTTGGCAAATGGAAAATCGCTACCAAACGATGTTAGCGGGCGAGTACGAGCATGGTTTTGCGGTAGACTGGATGCGCAAGGATCTAGCGATAGTTTTGGCGGAAGCCGACCAGCAAGGTGCGAGCGTTCCGATAACGGCCTTGGTAGATCAATTTTATGGTGATGTGCAGCGTGCCGGTGGCGGTCGCTGGGATACCTCTAGCCTATTAGCGCGCTTGCAACATATTGATAACATCGAATATTAATAGGTGTAAGCTATGTCGCTAGTGTTGAACTATAGGAATTACCGCACTACCAAAGGGCTTAACGTAGCCTATTACGAGTCTGAGAATATTGGTCGCCGACCCGTTCTGGTCTTTGTACACGGTAACGGTTTTTCCCCCCGAACCTATGAAAAGTTATTCACCCACCTCGCAGAAAACTTTGATCTGTTTCTGCCAGAAGTCCAAGGGCACGGTGGTAATCCGGCCACCGGAAACTTCGAGGGGTGGAATGAATGGGCCGAGGCGATCGCGGAGCTGATTCAGACAAAACGCGCTGACTGGATAAACTGTATTGGCAGTGGGCATAGCTTCGGTGGTGTACTCACCACGCTAATTGCGGCCAAGCATTCAAGCCTCTTTGATCAACTCATCCTGTTAGACCCCATCTATCTTCCAAGGCGAAGCGTTTGGTTCACGCGTTTGGTATGTGCGGCAGGGCTGGGTCATCTTCATCCAATGATCGCGATGACACGCCGGAGAAGAGAGCATTTCCCATCAAAGGAAGCGGTCTGTGGGCAACTTCAGGGTAAAGGCGTTTTCGATAATTGGGATCCTGAGGCGCTAAGCGACTTTGCCGATGCCAACTTTACTGATGTCGAAGATGGCGTACGCCTGACAACCTCGCCAGACTTAGAGGCGCAGATATTTGGTAGCTATGCGCGCAGACTGCGGGCCGCTATCAAGCGGATTACTATTCCGATGCATGTCTTGTATGGTGATAAAACTTACCCTTTTCAACAGCGAGCAATACTTGAAGTTGCGCAGCTTAACGCTAAGATGAAACTATATCGCGAATCAGGGGGGCATTGTTTTATGCAGGAAAATCCCGAGAAGATAGCGAAAAAAATGCTTTCTCTTTACGATAATAACAATGGCTAGATTGAGCCAAGAGGACGTGATGATCGATACTTTCAACCGTGGACTACTTAATTTCCTAGCGGCTTCGCCGACCCCGTTTCACGCGGTAGAGAACATGGCGAACGCGCTTATCGATGCTGGCTTTACGCGGCTGCGTGAAGGCGACGAATGGGATCTCCAGCGTGGCGGGCGCTACTTCATTACGCGTAACGATGCGTCGATTATAGCCTTTGTAAAGGGTTTATCCGATGAAGTTGAAACTGGCATTCGGATGGTTGGTGCCCATACAGACTCGCCCAATCTCAAACTCAAGCCGCAGCCGGATATTTACACTAAGGGCTACTGGCAATTGGGCGTAGAAGTCTACGGCGGTGTGCTTCGGGCTCCGTGGATGGATCGTGACCTGAGCCTCGCAGGGCGGGTAACAATCCGTGATACCGCGGGTCAGTTACAGAATCTGCTGGTGAATTTCGAAGACCCAATTGCCATTATTCCTAACTTGGCAATTCATCTTGACCGAGAAGCCAATGACAAGGGAGCGCCTAACCCGCAGGAACAGATGGCTCCAGTGCTTGGTCAATGCGATGATGACCACAAACCCAGCCTTAATGCGCTGCTTCTGAATTACATCGAAGCTAACTATTCGGACCTGCAAGTAGATAGCATTCTTGATCACGAACTGAGCTTTTACGATGTTCAGCGTGCCAGCCTGGTGGGGATTAACAAAGACTTTATCGCCAGTGCTCGTTTGGATAACCTTTTGTCCTGTTACATTGGGCTTGAAGCAATGATTTCAGCGGGGACCGATGTCTCTACAGTATTGATTTGTACTGATCATGAAGAGGTGGGCTCGATGTCTGCCACGGGCGCTCAGGGGCCGATGCTTGAGAGCTTGTTACGTCGTTGGCTAGGTAGCGATGAAACCGTGGCGCGGGTGCTAGATCGCTCTATGATGATTTCCGTTGATAACGCGCACGGTGTGCACCCTAACTATGTTAACAAGCATGACAACAATCACGGGCCACTGCTTAATCAAGGTCCTGTGATCAAGATCAATGCGAACCAACGTTACGCAACGACAAGCGAGACCTCGGCTCAGTTTAGAACGCTATGTGCTGATGCGGGCGTAGCCTGCCAGGCGTTCGTGACGCGTGCGGATATGGGGTGCGGTTCCACTATTGGGCCAATTACCGCAGCGGAGTTGGGTGTTAAAACCATTGACGTTGGCGTGCCCACTTTTGCGATGCACTCCATTCGAGAGTTAGCGGGCAGTTTGGACTCGTTCAATTTGGTGGCGGTACTCAAAGCATTTTACGTGATGAAGAACGCCCCAGGCGCCGCACGCTGATTCGGTGAGGATTCTTCTTCTCTCTGGTTACCATGCGGCATCCCACGCCTATTGGTGTGGGCAGTTGAGGCAGATGATAAAGGCTGAGTGGCTGGAGTTATCTCTGCCTCCTCGCCACTTTAGCTGGCGTACTCGCGGCTCGTCGTTAGCATTCGCTACCCATTACCGAGCGCAAATCGAAGCCTTCGAGCCCACCATGATTGTGGCGACTTCGATGGTAGATATGGCGGCGCTACGCGGTTTTTTTCCTCATTATGCGAACATCCCTTGGGTTTGTTATTTCCATGAAAATCAGTTTGCTTATCCGAATGCCGTTGAGCGAAAGGGGCTGGTGGACCAGCAGCTTACGTCCATCTACGCGGCGTTGAGCGCCGATAGAATCCTGTTTAATTCACAGTTCAATCTCGATAGTTTTCGTCGCGGCGCTAAGCAGCTATTCAAGCAGCTACCTGATTTCAGTGCTCCGGAATTAATTGATCATCTTAGCGATAAGACCTCGGTGATTCCGGTACCTATTGCTGAAGATGCCTATCGTGCTGACGAGTCGGTCAATGGGCAGCTCAATCTTGTTTGGAATCACCGCTGGGAATATGACAAGGGACCGGATCGTCTTGGATTATTCGTAGACTTGTTGGTGCAGAGGCAGCTCAATTTTAGGCTGCACGTGGTAGGACAGCAATTTAGACGGGTACCCAGTGCGCTGCAACAGTTACTCGCTAAGTATGAGGGGTCTTGCTATCTGGGACATGTTGGCTTCATCCAGGAGCGAGCGGATTATTTAGCGCTCCTAGCAGGATCTAGTCATGTGGTATCTACCGCAATTCATGACTTTCAGGGGTTGAGCCTCTTAGAAGGCGCTGCAGCCGGCTGTAGTGTGGTTGCTCCTGATCGTTTAGCCTATCCAGAGTGGTTTGCTTCGCAGTGCCATTATTCCACGGTGAAGCCTTCAATGGAGGAGGCGGAGGCGGCGGTCGAGGCGCTATTAACACCACGAAAAGCTGCTGATGTGTCACACTTATCGGCGCAAAACTTGGCCTCCGCTTACCTCGAGGTTTTGACGCACTAATGAGCGTAATTCATCAGAAAAAAACTCAGCGAAAGCCGCTTCGAGACGCTAATCTCTTAGCAGAAGCTTCCTTTGGCAAACGCAGCGGTTTTAGTGATTGTTATTCGAGAGAATTTCTTTAGTATACGCCGCCGCAACCCTTGATCGCGGAGAGAGTACATTGAGTCGTCAGAGTTTTACAGCGGGCCAACGCTGGGTCAGTGATAGCGAGCCAGAATTAGGGCTTGGTATGGTCGTTGAAGCCGAAAATCGCCGCGTGCGCATCTTCTTCCCCAGCAGTGGTGAAGATCGTACCTACACCATGAATGATGCACCATTGAGTCGGGTACGCTACGAAATTGGCGACGTGGTGGAGTATGGCGACGGAGAAACTGCCAGCGTTACTGATGTTGACGACGACAACGGTATTTGTATCTATCACCTCAGTACCGACCGATCAGTAGTTGAGACACAAATTATATCGGGTACCACTCGCTTTCCAAGTATGGAACGGCTCATGCGTGGTCGCTGGGATCGAGCCAGCTGGTTTAGAATGCGCCGTGACGTGTCGCAGATGCTTCCAAAGGTAGAAGAGTCTCCAGTCCGAGGGTTGGTGGGGCCGCGTGTTACCCCAGTACGTCACCAGTTGCACATCGCTCACTCCTTAAGCCAGCGCCATGCCCCGCGCGTATTACTGGCCGATGAAGTCGGCTTGGGTAAAACCATTGAAGCTGGGCTAATTATTCACCAACAGCTGTTAACTGGGCAGGCAAGTCGGGTACTTATCTTGGTGCCGGATTCGCTTGTACATCAGTGGCTGGTAGAGATGCGACGCCGCTTCAACCTGATGTTTAGCATCATTGACGAATCATCTTTTGCCGACACCGATGAAAACCCGTTTTTGGGCGCACAACAAGTGCTTTGTCCGTTGTCACTCATCTCCGGTGACCTCGATCACTTGCAGGCCGCACTGTCTGTGGACTGGGATCTGCTAGTGGTTGATGAAGCGCATCATATTGAATGGCAAGAAGAGGGCAGTCCTTGGGAATATAGTTGCCTTGAGCAGCTAACCATACAAGCGCGAGGATTGTTGCTTCTCACGGCTACACCAGAGCAGATGGGTGAGGAAAGTCATTTTGGCCGACTTCGCCTCTTAGATCCGGCGCGCTACGGCAGTTTTGCCGAGTGGCAGCGCGAAGAGAAACAGTTTCGTCAGGTCAACGAAATTCTCAAGGCATTGGAGGGTGGCGATGAGCCAAGCTTCGAAGCCTTGGAAGCTATCTTAAGTAGCGATGAACTCACCGCGCTTGACCAGCATGGCGGTCAGGAACGTCTAGATTGGCTCTATGACACCCTGTTGGATCGTCACGGCACGGGCCGAGTGATGTTCCGCAATACCCGAAAAGTCATTGCGGATTTATTGCCGGGCCGCAGTTTGGAGAGCTACCCACTGAGTGGTGATGAACTGCCGCCAGAGGCATTAATAGGCTTCGCTGGGCTAACGCCAGAAAAGCAGCTCGGAGAGGGGTGGATTGAATCGGACCCACGTAGCCAGTGGCTTCTAGACTTCCTAAAAACACACAAACGCGAGAAAGTACTAGTGATTGCTCAGCACCGTGAAACGGTGGAAGAGCTGGAGTCTTGGTTAACGCTAAGGCATGGTATTCGAGCTGGCGCGTTCCATGAAGGACTTAGCTTGGTGAACCGTGACCGGGCTGCGGCTTGGTTTGCGGATGAAGAAGATGGTGCTCAAGTACTGCTGTGCTCGGAGATAGGAAGCGAAGGGCGTAATTTCCAATTCGCTTGCCATTTGGTGATGTTCGATTTACCTGCCCACCCCGACCTACTTGAGCAGCGTATTGGCCGCTTAGATCGTATTGGACAATCACGTCGTGTCACCGTTCACGTTCCCTACTTTGAGTGTTCGGCAAGCGAAGCATTGTTCAACGTCTACGATGAAGGTCTATCGGCATTCGTGAGTACCTCCGCTGCCAACGGGATTGTGTTCCAGTCAAAACACGATGAAATTACTGCGCTATTGAATGATCCAATGGATCTCGAAAGTGGCCTAATCACGGATCTTCAGCGTGAGGCTGAGGCGGTTCGTGAACGTTTGGCTGATGGGCGAGATTGCCTGCTTGAACGCTCATCGCACCAACCAGAACAGGCCCAGAAGGTGGTTGATGGGGTAGACGAGCAGGACGATGATCCTGAACTGGAGTTATGGTTAATCGATGCTTTCGATCGCTTTGGTATCGAAAGCGAAAAGTTGTCGGAGCGCATCTATCTTATTCGCCCAACTGGTCATCGGATGATTGAGCAGTTATCGTCACTGACCGCAGAGGGTTTGTCAGCTACGTTTGACCGCGAGATTGCGCTGGCTAGAGAAGATGTAGAGTGGCTAACTTGGGAACACCCCTTGGTCATTGAGTTTATTGAGCTACTCACCAGTGGTGATTACGGCACCGCTCAGGCGGCGGTAATTAAACACCCTGATGTGGCTGCGGGAACCATTCTTCTTGAGTGTTTCTTCAAACCTCTTCATGTGGCGCCAAAGGCTTTGCAGGTTGCTCGTTTTGCACCCATGCAGCCGCTTCGCGTAGTGCTCAAGAACGGTGAAGTATGGAGTGAGCCGGTGAGTTCGGAATCCATTGATGAACATCGCATTAAGCTAGATCGTAAGCCCGTTCAATCGGTGGTCGAAAAGCTGACTCCGCAGTTGAAACGAATGATTAAGGTAGCCGGCGAATTTGCTGAGGCCGATATTAGCGCCGAATGCGTAGACGCTGCCTACGATGCCGAAGATTTTTTCAACCAAGAGATTGAACGCCTCGAATCGCTTCGTTTACGTAATCCGAGTATTCGCCAGGACGAGGTTGACGCATTAGTTGCTCAACGAGATGGGGTGGTTAATGCAATCAACGCTATCGATGCGCGCTTAGATAGCGTTCGCTTTGTGCTAGCTACCTAGTCACGCTAAGCGCTACATCAACAAAGTGCCTGCACCGAGGGGGCAGGCACTAGGTCTAAATTCACTTTTCCGTGGTGCGCTGAAGGCCACTTCCGCTGACGGTTTAGGTTGTAGTTTCTCGCTAGCGTTTAGCTTAAAAATACGTTTAGATAGACTCATGTTAATCCATGCACTGAGGCCCTCTGAATGTTGAGTTTGCTCATCACACAGGTGTTAGCACTCCCTGTGGAGACCCCACCGGTTGAGTATTATGAATTTAGCCATGAGCAGAAAGTACACGGTGAACAACTAGGTGGTCTCTCAGGGCTTTCATACCAGAGCGGTGACTGTTATGCCGCAGTCAGTGATGCTCGAAACAACCCCTTGATCCACCGCTTTTGCTTTGGTGATAATGAACTCACTTGGCAGACGCCAATTGTGCTCAGTCACGCCTCTGGTGAGTCTATGAGTGATCTGAGTCTAGATGGTGAAGGTTTGGAGCGCGCTCCCGATGGCTGGTGGCTAAGTGCTGAGTTGACTACTGAGAATCCCGATCAATTCCTCTTTCATATTAATCCGCAAGGCAGCGCGACAGACTCATTTCGGCTGCCACCAGAACTGTCTCACTATCAATTTGTTGCCAATGGTACCTTTGAAGGATTGACGGCACTGCCCGATGGCACGCTGTTAACCGCTTTGGAAAAACCGCCCCTTAATCAATCAGCGGATCAACGCCTGCTTACGCCGTTATTTTCGATTCATACGGACTCTGGCGAAGTGGCGCTTAGGGGCTATTATCCCTTGGACGAAGTGATGCCCAACGTTGATAGGGGATTGGTTGCGCTGAGTGTATTGCCTTTTTTCCCTGAAGTTGAACCGGGGCTAACGTTAGATCAGGATGAAACTGAAGTCCTTGAGGCGAAGAGTTCCCCTCGCTATCTTCTAGCGGTGGAGCGGCATTACGAGCCCGGAGTTGGCAACAGGATTGTGTTCTTCGTCTTTGATCTTCCCAACGAAAGTGACGAGTTAGCGGTGGTCAGCAAGCATCGCTGGTTTGAGTTAGCAGAACTGGGAATAGACTGCGATAACATTGAAGGCGTTGTGTTCGACTCCTACGGGCGACTGGTGCTAGTTAGCGATAATAACTTTAGCTCGCACCAGCGCACGCAAATCATCCGCTTAGACTTTAGGGCGCTTTTTCAACGCTAACCGCCGTGCCGTATGCGAGTAGTTCGGCAGACCCCTGCATGACCGGCGAGGTGGTGAGGCGCATGGCGACAATCGCATTCGCTCCTAATTGGTGAGCTTCGTCCGTCATACGATCAAGCGCTTGTTCGCGAGACTCGGCCATCATCTTGGTGTACTCAGTGATTTCGCCACCAACGATAGAGCGCAAACCCGCTAAAATATCATTCCCTACGTGGCGTGCGCGAATGGTGTTGCCACGAACGAGGCCAAGGGTCTTAACAATTCGGTAGCCAACGAGTTGGTCTTGAGTGGTTATGATCATAGTTATTTCTCCACATTCTTTGAGTAATAGTCGTCTTCTTTACTTGCCAATCGCTCTTTGACCACTTTGATAAAGAGCGCGCCAACACCGATTAGGCCGATGAATCCAATGAGACCCAATGGGAAGGCGGCAATCAATCCAATCAGCAACGCGCTCAGGTAAATAATTGCTAGAACCGCTAGCGCGCTGTAACCAACTTTCTCAAACTTATCCATGTTGCACCTCTAGAGTTAAACTATCCGGATACAGTAAGGGTATTGAAACGCTTTACCATCACTGACTTTCACGGCGGCAATAATGACCAATACAACGTCTGCGATGACCAGAGTAAGTAGCCCTAATACAGCAAACGGAATACCAATCAACGTAAAGATCAGGGCGATACACACTAGCGTTGCAATGAACAAGGTGATCTGAAAGTTGATTGCCTCAAGTGCCTGTGCCGCAACAAAGCTAGACTCGTCCTTTTTTACTAAGTAAACAATTAGCGGCGCAATCAATCCGCCAAGCGGAATAATAAAGCCGGTAAGTGTCAGTAGGTGAGCGAGTGCTCCAATTGAGCGTTCTTGCTCAGTGGGTGAAGCGGGGACGTTATCTGTGGCTTCTAACGTTGTTTCTGCAGTTGTCTCATTTGTGTTATCCATGACATCTCTCCTTTTGTTTTATTTAATGTTAATTAAACTTAACATCTGTGTCAAATATTTTCGATTTAACAGTGGCGGTTAAAAGAGCGAGGCGAAAAAAAAGCTTACTCGTTGGCGGTTAGTGCCGCACTGAGTAAGCTTCCGTTTTTAACGCTGAAGGCGGGTGTTGTTAGCGATAGCTACGAATACCCACCGCTTTGCGAACCTTGTCTAGCAGCGGGGTAGCATGAGCTCGCGCCTTTTCGGCACCCTTTAGAAGCTCAGCTTCAATAAAGCTAGGATCAGCCAAAATCTCTTCGTAACGTGATCTTGCTCCTGAAATTTCTTCGTTCACTAGCTCGAACAACTGTTTTTTGGCTTCGCCCCAAGCGATGCCGTCAGCAAAGGCTTTACGCATATCAGCGGTTTGCGATGGCGTGGCGAAAGCTTCCCAAATCTGGAACACCGTAGAGGTGTCTGGGTCTTTGGGCTCGCCAGGCTCTAACAGGTTGGTTTTAATCTTATTGATGTGCTTTTTGAGCTTCTTTTCCGTTAGGAATAGCGGAATGGTGTTGCCGTAGCTCTTTGACATCTTACGGCCATCTAGCCCCTGCAGCACTGCTACGTTATCGCCTACAACCGCCTCTGGCAGAGTGAAGGTTTCACCGTAATGATGGTTGAAGCGCGCGGCCACATCACGGGCCATTTCAACATGCTGAATTTGATCTTTGCCAACTGGTACTTTGTGGGCATTGAACATTAGGATGTCCGCGGCCATCAGTACTGGGTAGGAGAACAGCCCCATGGTCACGGCGGCGTCAGCATCAAGACCTTCATCAAGGTTGCTTTGGACCGCGGCTTTATAGGCGTGAGCACGGTTCATAAGACCTTTGGCGGTAAGGCAGTTTAATACCCACGTCAGCTCGGGAATTTCGGGGATATCCGATTGGCGATAGAAGGTGGCGTTATCGGTATCTAAACCTAATGCCAGCCAGGTAGCGGCAATCTCTTTGGAGGACAGGGCAATGGCTTCGGGGTCCTGGCACTTGATCAGTGCGTGGAAATCCGCCATGAAATAGAAGGAATCTACATCGGCCTGCTTGCTGGCCTCAATAGCAGGGCGAATGGCGCCCACATAATTTCCCAAGTGTGGCGTGCCGGTGGTAGTGATACCCGTTAATACAGTATGTTTGCTCATGATACTAAGCTGCTTCTCTTGATTGTCATTTAGAGCGTTATTCTACCTGTGATGGCCGTGGCTGACTAGCGAGTTGGGGCGATGCCTCGCTAATTACGACTTTTAGCTATCAAAAATCCGACGAGCTCGTGACCAGTGCCACCATGAATCGAGGTGGAATGAGTAGTCAAATAAACTACTCCCCCACCACCGGTCGACCTACTCAGTTTTATCAAGGTGGACGTCTCGTGAGAGAAATCACCAGTTATACCGTAGACGGAAGAATTATCTCACAACGCTTTCCCGGCCTTTACACAGAGTACTTTAGCTACAACGAGCGCGGCGAGCTAACCAGCTACTCGAAAAGCTCCGGTTCAGACACGCTTGCGGCGAGTTACACCTATGATCAGGACGGTCTATTGACCGGCGTTGAATCCGACGAAGGAATTGCGAAAGTTGGCACTGAGTACTTCTACAATGAAAATGGCCAGGCAACCCAAGAGCGTCATACGGCGCCATTGCCACCCCCGCCTCCGCCGCCACCCACCTGCAACTTCCCGTGTTTCAACGAGCTGTAAGGAATTGAGATGAAAATAATACAAAGCCTAATACTTGCGGTCTTCGTTGCTCACTCTGCCGAGGCCTATAACACGGATGACCACTACTACATTAGTAATATGACGAGAAACGATGCTGGACTAGTGACCCAGGAACTCGTCATGGAACAAACTTACGCGGCTAGTGGCTATGAAAATATCTTTTTGAAGAAGACCTATGAATATAACAGCCTAGGTAAGGTCTCGAAGGCGCACTTCTATACAACGTCCACAACGAATATTGCCTACTCGATTGAGTATGACTATGGCGCCACTGGGAGGGTATCTGAAAAACGTCTTGGCACGTCAATTTGGCAGTATCAATACGATGCTCGTGGACAACTTAGGCAGGAAATACTTCCGAGTGGTGAGGTGCGTACCTTTGAGTACGACGCCTTTGGTAATGTATCTAAAGCTATGGTGGGAGAGGTCGTAGTAAGCTATCAATATAATGGCCATGGTCAGTTGAAAAGCGAGTCCAGCACAACAACGGGAACAACCTCCTACAGTTATACGAATGAGGGGCTACTTAACCGCGCTACTTACCAGGATGGTTCCTGGGTGGATTATGACTATGATAGTGAAGGTCGGCGAACGACGATCAAGTATTCGTCCGAAAGCTACAATACATACTTCACCTATCATGGCACAACGGGACTACTCAGTTCGGTTTCCGGTAGAAGTAATGGTCAAGCATTTACTAAGTCCTTTACCTACGATTCATTTGGTCGAACTAAAACAGAAAGTGTCACAACAGGTGGTCGAACTGGCACGACTTCTATAGCCTATAACTTTGGTGAAAATACGATCGACACGGTCACCTATCCAAGTGGACGTCGTATTGAGTACAGTTACGAGCACCCGGTGTATCGTTTTGCCACCAAGATTGAGCTTGTAAACGGATCAAGCCGTCAAACGGTGGTGGAAGATGTTGAATATGGTAACAACGGCTTGGTTCAGGGTTATGATCTGCGCAGTGGTCATCGCTATAACGCCACATTCGACCACAGCATGGGGCTAAGAACACAGCTGATCCCTGGTAAGTTGAGTCAAACCTATGCGCGTAATAACAAGGGCCAAGTCAGTACCATCACTGATAATTACACCGCCTCTCGAACGCGGCGTTTCGGTTTCACCAATAATCTCGAACTAAATTCCGTAAAGAATAGCGGTTACAGCACCTTGGAGAGTTTTGCGTATGGTGACAACGGAGATCTCACATCAATCAATGGTCAATCCCCCAGCTATGACTCGGCGCAACGGTTAACAGCGCTGGGCTCGCGGTCAATCAGCTACAATAGTCGCGGTAACCCGAATAGTTGGGAAGCAACTTCAGGCAGCACTTACAGCATCAACCAAGGCTCACGTGGTCTTTCAACGCGTTACTCACTGGGGTCAACCCATCAATACCTCGATCGAAACGAAAACGGTGTTCTGCTCGCGCACCGAGTGGGCAGTACCAAACACCATTATTACTTCCAAGGATCGAACCTGCTCTCCACCCGAAATGGTTCAACGGGGAAGTTCACTGATCATATTTACTTGAACGGACAACTGATTGCACAGTACGATGGAGTATTAAGTAATGTGGTAACGGGGCATCTCAGCCAACCGATTGCCATGTTCTCCGAATCGGGCTCGATGGTGTGGCGTGGTGTTCATAACGGCTACGATATCGAGGTTCACGTTGCCTCTCGTGACCTTAAAGCAAGATTCCTCGGCCAATACGACATTTTAGGAAACGGTTTGTACTACAACTATCACCGAGATTATGACCAGAGTTTTGGGCGGTATATTCAATCGGATCCGATTGGGTTGAGTGGTGGGTTGAATACTTACGGTTATGTGGGTGCTAATCCTTTGATGGGGGTGGACCCGTTGGGGTTGTGGTCATACGGATTTAACTTGTATATCGGACCCGGTGGTGGAATTAAAATTGGCCAGAATAATCAAACAGGAACGTGGTTTGTTCAGTCATATCTCGGTGTAGGCCTAGGTGGTGGTAGTGGGTTAGACCTGCTGGATAACGGACCGACCGCAAGGGCATATGATTGCGACTCTGAAGTTAATATTACGGGTTCAAGTATAGGTACATTTTGGTCCTCAGGTGTCAGTGGGGGGCCCTATAGTTATGGTGGCTCGGCTTATGCCGGTATGCTTTTCAACGGCAGTACAGGTACTTATCGAAAAGATCCTGAGTTCGGATTCAACATGAATATGTCTCCAGGGTCGCAAGGTGTATTTTCTACGTCAGTTGGTGGATCGTTTGGTCTTGAAGTATCAGGATGGTGGCAATGATGCATCTTCTAGGAAATATTTACAGGATGCCTGTTCAATTTAAATTGTTGGTTGGGTTGTCAGCGCTAGGACCATTCTTAGCTATTGGTGGGGTGCTGAACTGTGGAATAAGTGAGGTAATGGCGTGTGAAAATCAATATGGTCACGCGGAAAGCACCATGGAATTGATTCACGTAGTCGCGTTGTCTTTACCGATTTTGTTCGCCGCTGGACTAATAGTTGCAAGACGTAAATCGGCGGCGTATGCATGGCTAGTCGGATACATTTTGTACTGCTTTTCTCCTCTTGCGCTGGCGTCATTCCGAGGGCTTGAACCACAGTATCATGACCAACTATTGTACCCGTTATTCGCGAGCATCCCCACGGGTATAATTGTTTACATATACTTAAAGATTAGCCGAGTATCACGACAGTGGTTTCAATTAGAGAGCGTCGGGGACTGATCAGTTGACCGGATAGGCACTTTTGATTTTTGATTTTTGAATCTTTTAATTGAATTAAACTGTGCCTGCCCAGAAAGTTTTGAAGCAATATCGAGGTTCAGGTTGCGTCTCACGACCTTAAAGCAAGATTCCCTGGCCAATACGACATTTTAGGAAACGGTTTGTACTACAACTATCACCGAGATTATGACCCAAGTTTAGGACGGTATATCCAGAGTGACCCGATTGGGTTGAATGGTGGGTTGAATACTTACGGTTATGTGGGTGCGAACCCGTTGATGGGGGTGGATCCGTTGGGGTTGGCTGAATTCAGTGAAAAATGCAAAGCGTACGTGGATTATATAGCGGAAATGTTTGGCTATGATGACGCTTCTCAGGCTAATTATCACGTATCAAGCGGCGAAATGGGGCGCCAGGTTCGAGCGCAAATAGCACAAGATGTCAGGTAAACTTCGTATAACGTCGCGTATTACGGACTGACTGGAGCGGTGATGGTTTCTGATCAAGTTAACACCGTAGCTACCTGGAGGATGTTGATTCCTCCACTTGCGCCGGAGTTGGCGCCAGTTGCTCTCGGAACAGGAGCATTTAGCGCTAGCGGACACTATCTATTAGGTAATACTAACCAGAGTAAATCGGCATTTGCTTCCGTTTTACTAGGTCCACTCGGGTCAAAAGCCGCAAAAGCTAGAGGATTATCGTTATCGCGTCAGAATTCGGCGAATGCTCTATCTGGTATAGGTGGTGGTGCAGCGTGTGAAGCGGGCTGCGGAGACTAATTGCTATGATTAGAAAACAACGTATTCTACTGAAAAGTGCCTTCTGGGGAACAGCATCGTTGGTGTATGCCGGCTGTTCCAGTATAAATGGAACGTTCAGCTACGAAGGCTTTGCTGTTTGGCTAGCCTGTAGCTATCCGGCTTTTACGTTTATTTTCGGACTCGACCTTTATTGGGCGCCGCTAAGGCTTAGTTATGATAAACCCTCACATCGTAAACTCTTATTACTGTTACACCTCTGTGCATTAAGTGTTTTAATCAGTTTTGTCGTTAGGTGGCTTCCATTTGGCACCAATTTAACGCCGGTCAGCATGAGTGATTCTCACTCGCTACCATACCCGTATGCTCTTGAGGGAAATGCTTCCTTTGTAGGGGGGACATTCGCTAGCCCACTAGGTGGAATTGTAACAGGTACAGGTCATATCGGAGGCGCCTTGATCGAGCCTTCTAACTCGTTTACCGTCGGTGCGGATCTTGCCGCATACTCACATTCAGGAAAGTCACGCGTGCTATCTTTTAAGGATGTCCCCGCATACGTAGCTGAAGGCCTAGGCCGCGCGTGTGGCTGTGGAGAGTAGTATGCTCTTTGTGATTGTATGCGTAGCATTTACTATTCAGTTTCTACTTTTTAGAGGGCTAAAGAGATATTTACCAAACGAGTATCGCGCCGCTTATGGTGATAGATCGTGGATTATCGTCGCCCTTAGTCCAAAGTGGTTTGGTCAGTATTCTCTGCCGCGAATCTATTTTTTTAGATTTGTTGGACAAAACGCTCCCGTTAGAATAAGAACTTTAGCGATTCTTCAAGGAGCTACACTTTGGCTTGTCGCCGTGTATTCGATTCTAATCGTAGCTGGGCGAGTAGAGTTGTACAGCTTCGGGCCTGGCGTGGATGAGACTAGTGTTGTGCACCCCAATGTTTCAAACATACCGATCGATTTGATGATTCCGGAGGTGGTTCTGATTCCACCTGGCTCATTTCTGATGGGCGACTGTAAAGTCCAAGGATATAACTCTCCATGCAAGCATGTTTTCATTGAGAGCCTTTATGTCGCTAAATATGAAGTCACAATTGGACAATACCGGCAATGCATCGAAGCAGGAGCTTGTAATTTAGTTCGGTTCGATCAGTCACCAGAAATTTTGGACGCTAATTTTATAATCGAAAACCGGCTGCCCGCCTTCGGGTTGAGATGGATTGACGCAATGGACTACGCGATTTGGCTAGCCCAAACTACAGGCGAGCCTTGGAGATTACCTACAGAGACTGAATGGGAGTATTTTGCTCGAGCAGGTACTACTTCTAAATACTACTGGGGCGATCATCAAGATTGCGGTGCAGCTAATTCACTAATTTTCAATTTCAGCTGCGATGGTTCTACTCCAGGGAAGCCTTTACAAGTTGGCTCGTATGATCCTAACCGTTGGGGGTTGCATGACGTTCTAGGCAACGTCTCCGAGTATACGCTTGATTGCTGGTACTACCCTTACGATCAAGCTGATAATACCGGGGCTCCGATCAGTGTCGGCGATTGCTCCAAGCGAGTAAAGCGCGGAGGCGGGTGGCATAACTCAATTGGCCTAGAGGTGCGTGGTCGATGGGGGATGCCCATAGATGAGCGCCAAGTTGATGATGGTTTTCGACTTGTTAGAGATGGCCACGAATAATAAAACACAAAAGAAAGAGCGACATGGGTACGCAGGTACGGGCAAGGGTAGTGGCAAATTAACTTAGTTATAGGCTACCTTTTTACCATTACCGATAATTACACCGCCTCTCGAACGCGACGTTTCGGTTTCACCAATAATCTCAAACTAAATTCCGTAAAGAATAGCGGTTACAGCACCTTGGAGAGTTTTGCGTATGGTGACAACGGCGATCTCACATCAATCAATGGTCAACCCCCCAGCTATGACTCGGCTCAACGGCTAACAGCGCTGGGCTCACGTTCAATCAGCTACAATAGTCGACTCATTAGATGAGGTTCCAATTAGACCTCAACATCCGGCGCCACCAACACTGCCACTTCCACTTCATTCAAAAATCCTTTCGGAAGCACCTTTTGAGTTCGGAGGATTCTCGCGCCGCCGGCACCTTCGCCAAGCTGTGAGGCGAGAGCCACAATTTCTCCAGCGGCGGCCGCAGACTGAAGGCGGGCAGCTAAGTTAACGGGACTGCCAACAACGCCGTACTTGGTTCGTCGCTCGCTACCCATATTACCCACTACCACTTCGCCACGAACCACGCCAACACCAATGCCGATGTTCGGCAACTGGTCACGCGCGTTTTTTTCGTTTACTTCCTGAATAGCCTGCTGCATGGCGACGGCGCAGCGCAGCGCTGAGACGGTATGTTCGTGTAGCTGCAAAGGTGCGTTGAATAAGGCGAGTAGGGAATCGCCTTCAAATTCGTTCACGATACCGCCGTGTTCGTGCACTACCTCGGTCATGGCACCAAGATAGTGATTGAGTAGTGTCACCACCTGTTGGGGCTCAAGTGAGTCCGCTATGGTGGTAAACCCTCGCATATCGCACATGAGTAGCGTGACCTCTCTTAGCTCACCACCTAGGTCCGTCCCCTGCGGCTGGCTTAAGAGCGTATCTACTACCGCGTGGTTGAGGAAACGCCCCGCTAATTGATGCATGAGTTGGTGCTTTCGCTCCGCTTGGCGATTTTCGAAATCCTCCAGTTCGCGCTGTTGGCTATTATTCAGAGCCGCTGCAATGCGGGCGTTGAACATTGCGCCTTGAAACGGTTTGGACAGAAAATCGTAAGCGCCACTTGAGATGGCTTCGGCGGCAATATCCGTATTGGGCGATTTGGCGAAGAGAATAATGGGCAGATTACTGTACTGAGGGTCAGCCTTGAGTTTGCGTAATAACTGAAGTCCTCGGAAATTATCCACGGCTAGGTCAATCAGGATTAGTTCGGAATGCTGACGGGCCAGCGCATCGTAAGTGGAGCGCTCCGAGCTGGCTATCTTAAGGTGATGGCCAATGCGCTCTAACGGCCGACAAACCTGTTTTCGGATTGGTTCGTCTGGGCTCACTACCAGGATATGCCCCTTGTTATCGGTAGCTTTCAGTTTCTCAAAGCGTAAACTATGGAGGTGAACTTGGAGGTTCTTGAGTTCCTGCAGCGCCGCGATATAGTGTACGTCTTTCGGCGTGCTATCATTGGAATTTAGCGCACTTTCTATGGCACGATGCAGAGCCTCGAGTTGTTGAGTGCGCCAGAGCTCGTTGAGTTGTTCTGCTAACTCTTGCTCGTTGGCGGCACAAAAGTAGTAATGAGCGGCTGCAAGCGCACTCGGTAACACGTCAAAAGAAGACATCAGTACCATAGCTTTTGTGATTATTACCGTTTATTGTAACGTAGGCTTATCGTAAATCCTAAAACAAAGTTGGTTTAAACATGACAACGCTCTCACAAGTTGAACTATTCAGCGGCCTGCCAGCCGAAGCGCTTGAACAATTGCGCGGCTTGCTAAAACGACAGCGATTACTCGCTGGCGAAAATCTCTTTAGCGAAGGCGATGAGGCCACGGGCTTATATCTCATCCAAAAAGGGCGTCTTAAGGTCTACGTCGCGCAAGATCATAAGGAGTTTATCCTTAATATCCAGCAGGCGGGTGATGCCGTGGGCGAACTGAGCTTGCTAGATGGTGAGCCGCGTTCTGCTACCGTAATGGCAATGGAAAATACGGACCTGCTGTTCCTAAGCAAAGATGATTTCACCCGCTGGTTGGAAAATGAGCCGAAGATGGCTCAGCGTTTGATCTCCTCGCTCACGCAGCACATTCGACGTATGACTGACAAGATCCGCGGGCTTGCGCTCCAAGATGTCTACTCGCGCGTTCGTCATGTTCTAGAGGGTATGGCGGGGCCGGCCGATACCGATGGACTAAGATATATCGCCGACCGTCTAACACAGCAGGATATTGCTGACCGCGTGGGTTCGTCACGTGAGATGATTGCTCGTATTCTTAAGGAGCTTGTCATGGGCGAGTACATTTCGGTTGAGAATCGTCATGTTACTCTCTTGAAGAAGCTACCCGAGCGCTTTTAATCTTTCTGACACCTCAGGTGTCTACTAGGACGTAAACATAATGCACTGCGATGTGTTGGTAATCGGCGCAGGGGCGGCGGGCTTAATGACCGCCATCACCGCTGCGAACTTCGGTCATAAAGTGCTACTGGTGGATCACGCCAACAAGCCCGGCAAGAAGATCCTCATGTCGGGTGGTGGGCGCTGTAACTTTACCAACTACTACGTAGAGCCAGACCGCTTCCTTTCGCAAAACCCCCATTTCTGTAAGAGTGCGCTCTCCCGCTACACCCAGTGGGATTTCATTCAATTGGTAGATAAACATGGTATTGGCTACCACGAGAAGGAGCTAGGGCAGCTCTTTTGCGATGGCAAAGCAAAAGCCATTTTGGAAATGTTACTTGATGAGTTAGCGAGTGCTGGCGCTCAGCTGCATATGAACTGCTCAATCAGTCAAATTTTGGCCAGCGAAAATGGCTATCAAGTTAATTCAACACTCGGGAAGATCTCAGCGAACAAGCTGGTGGTGGCAACCGGCGGGTTGTCGATTCCAACTCTGGGCGCAACGGGGTTTGGCTACGAGATTGCCGAAAAATTTGGTCATACACTCCAACCAACACGCGCAGGCCTTGTTCCGTTTACCTTTAGTGATCAGCACAAAGCCCTGTTTGCCAGTTTATCCGGGAGTTCTATAGACGCGGTGGCGAGTGTTGGTGACACTAGCTTTCGTGGCGGTGTGCTATTTACTCACCGCGGTCTGAGTGGCCCAGCCATTCTTCAAATTTCCTCATACTGGGAAGCAGGTGACGTGTTAACACTGAATTTGTTACCGGATATTGATGCCGCGCAATGGTTAACGTCATTACGCACTGAAGCACCTAAGAAACAGCTGAAGACGCTACTAGTGAATCATTGGACTAAGGCGATCACGGAAGCTTTCGACGGAATCTTTGATTTATCTCGAACCTTGGCAACGCTCTCTAATGAAGACATCAACCAGTTAGCTAAGTCACTTAACGAATGGCCCTTGCGTCCATCCGGTACCGAGGGCTATCGGACCGCGGAAGTTACCTTAGGTGGTGTGAATGTGGATGAAGTTAGTTCCAAATCACTCGAGAGTAAGCATCAACCTGGACTCTACTTTGTAGGCGAAGTGTTGGACGTTACCGGGCACCTCGGTGGCTTCAACTTCCAGTGGGCTTGGGCGTCTGCGGTGGCCTGTGCTACAGCAATTCACACCCAGCTTGCGGGCTCTTCGGATTGACCCTAGACCGCAAAGAATATAGGCTTCGACACTTTCCAAACTTGGTTTTAATCCCGCATGATAGAGCTAGTCAATGTCAGCAAGACCTTCTCGGTAGGTCAACAACAGATTTCCGCACTCGACGACGTCAACCTGACGGTACCGGCAGGTTGTATAATGGGCGTTATTGGTTCATCGGGAGCCGGTAAAAGTACGCTTATTCGCTGCGTTAATGGCCTTGAGTGTGTCACGACTGGATCCGTAGTGGTAGATGGTACCGATCTAACGGCATTGGGCGAAAAGGGTCTGCGTTTGGCGCGCCGCGAAATCGGGATGATTTTCCAACACTTTAATCTCCTAAGCTCCCGTACCGTGTACGACAACATTGCTTTTCCCTTAGAGCTTCAGGGGGCTTCGGCCGAGGAAATTAACGCGGCAGTTGAACCGTTGCTAACGCTAACTGGTCTGTCGGCGAAGTCGAGTCAATACCCCAGTCAGCTTTCGGGCGGGCAGAAGCAGCGGGTGGCGATTGCTCGAGCGCTAGCGGCAAAGCCCAAAGTACTGCTGTGCGATGAAGCAACAAGTGCCCTTGATCCACACACTACGCAATCTATCTTAGCGCTGCTACGCGATATTAATCGAGAGCTGGGGATCACTATTTTGCTAATCACTCATGAAATGGAAGTGGTTAAGACAGTTTGCGATCGTGTGGCAATTATCTCTGATGGCAAAATTGTTGAAGAGAATGATGTACCGTCATTCTTTGTTCACCCTAAGACGGACTTAGCGAGGGACTTTGTGAAGAGTGCGCTCCATGAGAAACTGCCGAAGGCAATTGAAGCTAAGCTGAAGCGAGCGTCCTCGGGCAACGATGAACCTATCATTCGAATCTCATTTTTAGGTGGTAATGCCTCAACACCGCTGATCAGCCAGCTTAGCCGGGATTGTGAAGTTGATCTGAGTATTATGCAGAGCTCATTGGAGCTATTGAATGGCCAAACTATGGGCTTCCTCACCGCACAATTAAGCGGTAGTGACGAGAACGTGAGCAAAGCTATTCGCCAGCTTAAGCATGAAGCAAATATAACCGTGGAGGTGCTAGGTTATGTGGTATGAGAACTTTCATCTGCTTGGGCCTGCCGTAATTGATACGCTCTATATGGTGGGTGTTTCCGGGCTGCTAAGTGGGTTAGTGGGAATCCCATTAGGCGTGATTCTCTACCTAACACGCGAACACAAACTGTTGGAGAACCGATTCATCAACAGTACGGTGGGAGCCATCGTCAACGCGGCGCGCTCGGTACCGTTTATTATCCTCTTAGTCGCGATTATTCCGTTAACACGATTGATTATAGGTACCTCTATTGGCACCTCGGCGGCTATTGTCCCCCTCACTTTAGGTGCCATTCCATTTGTTGCGCGTATCGTCGAAGGGGCGATTGCCGAAGTGCCGAGTGGTGTTATTGAGGCTGCTCAATCTATGGGTGCGAGTCCGCTGCAAATTGTCACCAAGGTATTACTACCTGAGGCAATGCCAGGGTTGATCCACGGCATGACATTGACCTTGGTAACACTGGTTGGCTACTCGGCCATGGCGGGTGCAATTGGTGGCGGTGGTCTCGGCGACTTGGGGATTCGTTATGGCTATCAGCGCTTCGATGGGCCATTGATGCTCGCTACGGTGGTTGTGTTAGTTATTATGGTTCAGCTTATTCAAAGTTTTGGCGACTATTTGGTTCGCCGTGTCGATAAAAAATAGGACGTTTTATGAAGCTTTTAAAAATATTGGCATTGCCACTTTTGCTACTGAATTTGGTGGCCTGTGGAAATAACGATTCGGATCGTCTTCGAGTTGGTGTGATGGCTGGTCCTGAGGCGGATCTTATGAAGGTGGCGGCTGACAAAGCGCTGGCGGATTTTGGGCTAGAGGTGGAGCTCATTGAGTTCTCCGACTATATCTCACCGAATGTCGCTCTGGCAGATGGTTCGCTTGATTTAAATGCTTTTCAGCATGAGCCGTATTTAAACAGCATGATTAGCGATCGAAACTTTGCTTTGCAAAAGGTCGCATCCACATTTGTTTACCCAATTGGCGGTTATTCTAAGACCCTCACGAAGCTTGAGGATCTTAAGGCGGGTGATAAAGTCGCTATCCCTAATGATCCAACGAATGAAGCGCGAGCACTGTTGTTGCTAGACCAGCAGGGCTATATTGGGTTAGATGACGCAACGAATTTGGAGGCTACGCCCTCAAACGTGATCGCTAACCCACTGGGTTTACAGTTTATCGAGCTTGATGCCGCACAACTTCCACGGAGTTTAGATGATGTCGCGGTAGCATTTATCAACAGTACCTACTCAGTCCCGGCTGGTCTAATTCCAACCCGCGACGCATTAGTGGTGGAAAGCAAAGAGAGCCCATACGTAAATTTAATCGTGTCTCGTATCGATAACGCCGATGATCCACGCATTGCCCAGTTAGTGCAAAGCTATCAAACGTCAGAAGTGATTCAGAAGGCTGAAGAGTTATTCAAGGGTGCTGCGGTAGCAGGCTGGTAAGGCTTGTTTAGTCCTTCCAACTCTAGGTGCTAACCTTGAGTTGAAAGGACTAGTTGCGGGTATGAGCTTAAAGCTCCATATCCGCAAAGGAGTCGATGTCGACTTTACTATCGATGGCGCCAACGAGGTAGGAGGTAATCTCAGTTTCCTGTGGCGCTACTTGAACGGAATCACTTCGTAGCCATGAGTCCATCCACGGTAGTGGATTACTTGAGCGGCCATATAGTTCAGGGTAGCCAACATCGCGTAAGCGGCTGTCAGTGATGAACTCGATATACTGTATCAGGATGTCCTTGTTCAAGCCGATCATTGAGCCGTCTTTGAATAGGTATTCAGCCCACTCCATTTCTTGCTCCGCCGCTTCACGGAAAATAGTCAGTACCTCATTACGTGTCTCTAGCGCAATTTCAGCAAATTCCGGATCATCGGCACCGTTAGCCATTTGGTTGATCATAAACTGCGTGCCACTCAGGTGAAGCGCTTCATCGCGAGCAATCAGTCGAATGATCTTAGCGTTACCTTCCATGATGGCACGTTCGGCAAACGCGAAGCTACAGGCGAATGAACAATAGAAGCGAATAGCTTCGAGTACGTTAACCGCAACAATAGTTAAGAAGATCTTCTTCTTTAGCTCACGCTTAGAAATGGTCACTTCTTCACCGTTAAGCGTGTGCGTCCCTTCACCGTGATGAAGGTAGAGCTGCGAGTATTCGAGCAAATCATCGTAGTGCTCGGTCACACTGTTTGCCCGCGTAATGATGGCTTCGTTATCAACGATATCTTCAAAGATAATCGAAGGGTCAGGCATGATGTTACGGATAATATGCGTATAAGAACGCGAGTGAATTGTTTCACTGAACGCCCAGGTTTCAATCCAGGTTTCCAGCTCAGGTAAAGACACCAACGGGAGAAGTACCACGTTAGGTGAGCGTCCCTGAATACTATCCAGTAGCGTTTGATACTTGAGGTTACTCAAGAAAATGTGACGCTCATGGTCGGGCAGTTTGCCAAAATCTTTACTGTCCTTCGAAAGGTCTACTTCCTCAGGGCGCCAGAAAAACGATAATTGTTTTTCGATCAGGCGTTCAAACATTGGGTAGCGCTGCTGGTCGTAGCGCGCGACGTTCACGTTCTCGCCGAGAAACATCGGCTGCGAAAACGCATCAAATTTCTTCTTGTTAAAACTGGTGTAGTTCATTGATATTCTCCTTGTATGAAGGGCTTGCTAAGATCCTTAGATCTTACAAGCACCTCCTTCACAGCCTTCTTCTTCAGCGATGTGAACTTCCGCTGTGTCCTGGTATTTCTCTTCAGCACCATCACGGGTGTTGTGGTAATACAGGGTCTTGAGGCCGTTCTTATAGGCGAGTAGTAGGTCCCCGAATAACTGCTGCATGGGCACTTTACTATCTTTGTACTTACTTGGGTCGTAGTTAGTGTTCGCTGAAATTGCCTGGTCGACAAATTTCTGCATGACACCCACGAGTTGAAGATAACCGGTGTTATTCGGGATCTGCCAAAGTAACTCGTACTGGTCCTTGAGGCGATGCAGTTCAGGTAGGACCTGCTTTAGCACACCGTCCTTCGATGATTTCACACTAACCAAGCCACGCGGTGGCTCAATGCCGTTGGTGGCGTTGGAAATCTGCGATGAAGTCTCACTTGGCATTAACGCGCTCAAGGTTGAGTTACGCAGTCCATGCTCGACAATCTCGCTGCGTAATGAGTCCCAATCTAGGAATAGTGGCTCACCACAGTACTTATCGACTTCAGCTTTGTGAGAGTCAATTGGCATGATGCCTTCCGAGTAGGTAGTGTCGCCAAAGGCTTCACAGGCACCAAATTCTTTAGCTAATGTGTTTGACGCCTTCAGCAAGTAGTACTGGATGGCCTCAAAGGTTCGGTGGGTAAGGCCAAGGCCTGAACCGTCCGAATAACGCGCATTGTTCTTGGCTAAGTAGTAGGCATAGTTGATGACACCAATACCAAGTGTACGACGGCGAAGGCTTGAGTTTTCCGCTGCTTTAACCGGGTAGTTTTGGTAATCAAGTAAGCTATCGAGTGCACGAACAATTAACTCAGCAAGCTCGTCGAGTTCGTGAAGGTCATCAATTTCGCCCAAGTTGAAGGCGGCTAGGGTACATAGCGCAATCTCACCTTCGGGATCATTAATATCATTAAGTGGCTTAGTTGGCAGAGCAATTTCTAGGCACAGGTTAGACTGGCGAATAGGCGCCTTGTAAGCATTGAACGGGCTGTGAGTGTTGCAGTGGTCAATATTCTGGATATAAATCCGGCCTGTTGACGCACGTTCTTGCATTAGCGTAGCAAAGAGGTCAACCGCTTTAACTGTTTTCTTGCGGATGTTTTGTGCCTGTTCGTACGTGGTGTAGAGGCGCTCAAACTCATCTTGATCACTAAAGAAGGCATCATATAAATCAGGTACTTCATCAGGGCTGAAGAGTGTGATGTTGCCGTTCTTAATAAGGCGCTGATACATGGTTTTGTTCAGCTGCACACCGTAATCTAGGTGTCGAACACGGTTTTCTTCAACACCGCGGTTATTCTTCAATACCAGCAGATCTTCAACTTCTAGATGCCAGAGCGGGTAGAATAATGTTGCCGCACCACCACGAACACCGCCCTGAGAGCAGGACTTAACTGCCGCTTGGAAGTACTTGTAGAACGGGACGCAGCCAGTGTGGAAGGCTTCACCACTACGGATCTTACTGCCAATTGCACGAATGCGACCGGCATTGATGCCGATGCCAGCTCGTTGGCTGACGTAGCGAACAATTGCCGTGGCTGAAGCATTGATTGAATCTAGCGAATCGTCTGTCTCAATCAATACACAGCTACTGAATTGACGAGTTGGAGTACGAACGCCTGACATAATAGGCGTTGGAAGTGACAGTTTGAACAGCGACGCCGCATCATAGAATCGGCGGACGAAGTCTAAACGTGTATCTTCAGGGTATTTAGCAAAGAGTGCTGCACCTACCAACATATAGAGGAACTGTGGGCTTTCGAAGTATTCACCACTGACGCGATCTTGAACCAGGTACTTGCCTTCGAGCTGTTTCACCGCAGCATAGGCAAAATTAAGGTCGCGACTATGATCAATCCAGCTATTCATTTGCTCGTAATCATCATAGCTGTAATCTTCAAGCAAGTGCTTGTCGTAGCGGTTCATATCAACCAATCGCTTTACCTGGCAGCGCAGGTGCGGAGGCTCAAACTGATTGTAGGCCTTCTTACGCAGGTGGAAGATATTCAAACGTGCCGCGAAATACTGATAATCAGGAATTTCGGCCGAGATGAGATCTGCCGCAGATTTAATAAGCGTCTCGTGGATCTCACTGGTAGTGATGCCATTGTAGAACTGCAGCTGAGCATTTAACTCAACCTGCGAGACCGAAATACCGTTGAGCCCATTGGCAGCCCAGTTAAGGACTCGGTGGATTTTTTCTAAATCGATGGGCTCGGTACGGCCGCTTCGTTTGGTAATTAGCAACGTCGCCTGGTTCACTTCGTTGTCTCCTTGTCTGTTCAATTGTCTACTGCAAATAACTGCAAATTCTTGGGTACTCAGTCATTTTTAGTTGTTATAAATTAGCGCTGAGTTGTCCTGTTGCTTCTTCCGTGAAACTGGTGAAATTTGCATTGATCCGGGCGGTGCTAAAACGGCCTGTAAGTCAATGTTTTCCAGCGATTCTGGGTGAAACGACAGTAGTGTCTGTATGATTCGCAACCACCACATGTGGTGTATCTCTGAGAATTCATTACTAGATATAGTGCTACTGCGGATGCTTAAGGTCAATCAAAATGCTGAAAATAAAGTGTATTTTTTTGCTTGATTTTTCCAACTGAGCTGCTAGCGCAATGTGATCAAAATCACACTCTTTAAGGTTTGCTGTTTGAGGGCGAAGTTAGTGCAAACTAACTTTATGTTTCGATGTGCTCTTGGACGTTTCTCTTGGTGAACAAGGTTAAGCTAACCCAAGGGAATTGGAACTGTCGAGAAGCATCATTAGCGCCTTCAGCGCTAAGTGCGAGCAAAGTGATTAGCAGCTAAAGAATTCAACCTAGTTGATATGCCTTGAATTTAGTGTCGAAGAGTTGAGCGACTACCCGCAACCTGTTAAGGTTCACGCCATTTTATCGGGCCTTATTCTCCTCCAGCAGAGCCATTCTGAGCTAAGCTTGGCGGAGTTGTCTTTTTCGCTTAAACATTTGGATTACCATGATTCTTTCTTCTACTCGCTCAGATTGGCTGGGCAATATTCGCGGTGATGTACTAGCTGGTATCGTCGTGGCGCTCGCGCTGATTCCCGAGGCAATTGCCTTTTCTATTATTGCTGGGGTTGACCCGAAGGTTGGTCTCTACGCCTCGTTCTCGATTGCGGTAGTGATCGCTATTGTTGGTGGGCGGCCAGGTATGATCTCGGCGGCAACGGGTGCTATGGCACTGCTTATGGTCACCCTAGTAAAGGAACATGGTCTGGAGTACTTGTTCGCGGCAACACTCCTGACGGGTTTATTGCAGATTATTGCCGGCTATTTAAAGCTGGGGCAACTGATGAGCTTCGTTTCTCGCTCGGTAGTGACCGGCTTCGTCAATGCGTTGGCTATCCTTATCTTTATGGCACAGCTTCCCGAACTCACCAACGTGACTTGGCATGTTTACGCTATGACAGCAGTAGGCTTGGGTATCATCTATTTGTTCCCGTATGTCCCGGTGGTAGGTAAAATTATTCCTTCGCCGCTGGTCTGTATTCTGGCGTGTACCGCATTTGCAATGGTGGTTGGCTTGGATATTCGTACCGTGGGTGACATGGGTGATCTGCCGGATACGCTGCCCATCTTTCTGTTTCCAGATGTGCCGCTGAACCTCGAAACACTGCAAATTATCTTTCCCTATGCGGCAGCTATGGCCGTTGTTGGTTTGCTAGAGTCGTTGATGACTGCAACAATTATCGACGACTTTACTGATACCGAAAGTGATAAAAATCGTGAGTGTAAAGGTCAGGGTATTGCCAATATCGCTACCGGTTTCTTAGGTGGTATGGCTGGTTGCGCTATGATTGGGCAGTCGGTGATTAACGTGAAATCGGGTGGTAGAGGTCGATTGTCTACTTTTGTTGCCGGTGCGGTACTATTGACGATGGTGGTCTTTTTGAGTGACTGGGTCTCGCAAATCCCAATGGCCGCGCTGGTAGCGGTAATGATTATGGTCTCTATAGGCACCTTTAGTTGGCAGTCAATTGTGGATCTTAAGTCACACCCCATGTCGACCAATATCGTCATGATTGCTACGGTCACGGTAGTGGTGATGACTCACAACCTAGCCATTGGGGTATTCGTTGGTGTGCTGCTAGCTTCGCTCTTCTTCGCCAATAAGATCTCACATTTCATGTACTGCAAAACGCAAACCTCAGATGACGAGTTGGAAGTTCGCTATGAATTCCATGGTCAGGTTTTCTTTAATTCGGCCACGCGTTTTGTGGAATATTTTAACTTCAAAGACGTTCGCGAACGGGTAATCATTGACCTGACCCGTGCTCACTTCTGGGATATTTCTGCAGTGGGCGCGCTAGATAAAGCGGTATTGAAATTCCGTCGCGAAGGTGCTGAAGTAGAAGTAATTGGCTTGAATGAAGCGAGTAGAACGATTATTGATCGTTTCGGCGTGCATGATAAGCCGGAGGAAATTGACAAGATCATGGGAGGGCATTGATGGTGAGCACCCAACAAAAGGTATTAGCGTGCGTAGACGGTTCGCAGAGCGCGGCGTCTGTGGTGGACTATGCAACCTGGATTGCAGCAGCAGTTGATGTGCCATTGCAGTTGTTGCATACCATTGATCAAGCGAAAACTCCTGCGCTCTCCGATTTATCGGGGAGTATAGGTCTTGGCTCTCAACAGGAGCTCCTCGATGAGCTGACGCAGGTTGAAGCGCAGCGTTCTAAACTGCTCATGCGCCAGGGGAAGATGATTCTTGATGCGGCGAAAGCGCGGGTCGAAGCTACTTCCTCTGTTCAGGTTTCATGTCGCCAGCGGCACGGGTCTTTAGCGGAAAACCTTATTGATCTTGAAGATGAGACGCGGGTGCTGGTACTGGGTATTCGCGGTGAGTCTCATGCCGATGGACAGGCTGGAGTAGGTCATAAGATTGAGTCGGTACTGCGTAGCCTACGCCGGCCGATGCTCGTGGTGAATCAAGCTTTTCAGCCACCTAAGAGCATTCTGCTTGCCTACGACGGCAGCGAGGCGGCAGAAAAGGCGTTGCAGATGGTGGTTTCAAGTCCGCTGCTCAAATCTCTACATTGTCACGTGGTATTTGCTGGGGCAAAGGCGGCAAGTATTGCGCCACTTGAGAAGGCTAGGTCGGTGTTGGCTGGAGCATCGGTAGCCACCACACTACACCATATCTCAGATGATATTGCTGGTTGCATTGCGACACTTCAGCATGAGTACGATGTTGATCTGACGGTCATGGGAGCTTTTAGTCATGGACGGTTACGAGACTTTTTATGGGGCAGTGTCACCGGGAAGGTGTTAGAAAATACCGCCAAGCCATTGCTTCTTTTGCGCTAGTGGAGAATTTTTCGTAGCGGCTCAGCGTTAGGCTTAGCCGAGATACTGGCTTCTAAGCTTTGATCATTATATATAAAAACGGCGTTGCTGAGTGGCAACGCCGTTTTTTTTGTTTGCTTGTACTGCACCGACAGCTCTAAAGCGGAAGGTGATTTAGTGTGCTGCCGCAGGTGGCGTGATACCAATTAAGCTGTCTACATAAGCAATGATGTCATCTGACTCATAAAGCCAGGTGTGACTGCCGTCGTCCGACTTGATGCGGAGGCACGGCGCCTTAAGCTTACCGCCGTCTTCGGCTAACTGTTTGCGATAGACGATATCTTTTTTCGCGTTACGCAGTTCAATTTCTAAGCCGCGGCGGCGAAAGTGGCGCTTAACTTTGACGCAAAACGGACAGCTGGGAAATTCGTAGAGAGCTAAAGGCGCAGTGATTGCTGCATAGTTAGCTACTTCTTCAGCGCTAAGTGCTGGCTTTTTAGGGCGAGTTAAGAAATCGATGAGAAGAATAATACGCCCGAGAATGAATCTTACAACAGCCATGAACAACCTTTTTGGACAAATTAACAAGTATGAAAGTGGCGCATCTTAACCACTAAGCTAACGGATGTCGAGTGTTAGCGATCAAGGGGATTGTGGGTCTTCTAGGCGAGTGTATTTCCAGCGCAAACTCCAAACATTCATTACTTTTTCGCTGTAGGTGAACCGGCCGCTGGAACCGTTGTAGGCGGCCAACGCGAGATGCCAGGAGTTATCGTGTTTATCGAGGTAGTGACGAAGAATAGCGCAGCCGTAGCGAACGTTCGTGTCAATCTGCATTAGGTTGTCATTCGCCGTGCCGATTTCGTCTATCCAAAATGGCATAATCTGCATGATTCCCAGTGCACCAACACGACTGATCGCGAAGCGGTCAAAGTGTGACTCAATTTCCATGATAGCGAGCACGAGATCAGGAGGAACGTTATTGGCGTGGGCCGCCACAAGCACGTTTTTTAGGATTTCCTCGGCATCGGCTTCGTTGTACTGCTCCACTAACGGAAGCGCAGTGACTAGCCAAAGATCAATTTCTAGCGGGCTTAGGTGAGGAAGTTCACTAATGATCGCGCTATTCATTTGGTCGCGTTCACTTGGGGAGAGCGCGGGCTCCGACGCACTGGCTGAAGTAGCCAGTGCCCCGGCCCAAACTGATAGAGCTAAAACGAGCGGTTTAGCCGTTAACACGGGCAAGTAGTTCGGAAAGTAAGTTATCGGCACTTAGCGCTTCGTTTTCCGCGGCATGGCGATGACGATATTCGATTTCGCCTGCGTCGAGGCCGCGATCGCCGATGACTACTCGATGCGTAATACCTACTAATTCGATGTCCGCGAGGATTCCGCCTAAACGGGCCTTTTCTGCGTCCATCAACAGCACCTCAATCCCGGCTGCAGTAAGCTGTTGGTAAAGCTCGTCGCAGGCGGCAGCGACCTTCTCACTCTTGTGGTAGTTGATAGGGGCGATTGCTACCTGGAACGGCGCAAGCGATGCCGGCCACTTAATGCCGTTGTCGTCGTAGTTTTGTTCAATGGCAGAGGCAACCACGCGGGTGATACCAATGCCGTAGCAGCCCATAGTGACCACTTGGTCTTTGCCGTTCTCGTTGAGTACCGAGCAATTGAGCGCCTTAGAATACTTGTCGCCGAGTTGGAAGATATGACCAACTTCAATGCCGCGCTTAATGACGATATTACCAAGACCACAAGGGCTTGGATCACCCGCTTCAACGTTGCGGAGGTCGACTACCTCGGTAGCAGTGACGTCTCGATCCCAGTTAACGCTGGCTAAATGGTGGTCATTTTCATTGGCACCACAGTAGAAGTTGCTCATTAGGTCCGCAGAGCGGTCACATAGGACGGTTAGCGTTAGTGCTACTGGGCCAACTGAACCGGGGTTAGCACCCGTTGCGGAGAGCACTTCCTCCTCGGTGGCAAAGGTGAGTGGCGAATGAACAGCGGGGTGCTTCTCGGCCTTCAATTCATTAAGGGTGTGATCACCACGAAGTACCAGTGCAACGAAGCCGTACTGGCCCGCTTCATCGTGAGTGCCCTGAACAATCAGTGTTTTAGCAATTTCGGCTGGTTGGCAGATTAGCTGAGTGGCAACATCATCAACTGAACGGGCGCCCGGTGTAGCAATTTGCTTCATCGCTGCAGCGGCGGCTGATCGTTCACCAACGGCTAGGGCTTCCGCAAGTTCAACGTTTGCTGCAAAGTCAGAGCTGTCCGAAAAAGCGATATCATCTTCGCCCGATCCTGCTAACACATGGAACTCGTGGGAGGCACTGCCGCCGATCGAGCCGGTGTCAGCAAGCACGGCACGGAAGTTCAGGCCAAGGCGGGTGAAAATGTTGCTGTAGGCTTGGTACATGGTGTCGTAGGTTTGCTGCAAGCTCTCTTGCGTGGCGTGGAAGGAATAGGCGTCCTTCATGATGAACTCTCTAGAGCGCATCACGCCAAAGCGAGGACGAATTTCGTCACGGAACTTGGTTTGAATCTGGAACAGGCTGAGAGGAAGCTGCTTGTAAGAGCTAATCTCGTTGCGAACAAAATCGGTAATCACCTCTTCGTGAGTTGGGCCTAAACAGAATTCACGACCGTGACGATCTTTCAGGCGCGCAAGCTCTGGGCCGTACTGCTCCCAGCGGCCTGACTCTTCCCAGAGTTCGGCGGGTTGGACCACTGGCATAAGCATTTCCATTGCCCCAGCTTTAGTCATTTCGTCACGTACCACATGCTCAACTTTTCGCAGTACACGAATCCCCGTGGGCGTCCAGTTGTAGAGCCCGCTTGCCAGGCGACGAATGAGACCTGCTCGAAGCATGAGTTGGTGGCTGATTACCTCGGCATCGGCCGGCGTTTCTTTTAGCGTTGATAGGAGGAACTGACTGGCGCGCATGAATAAATCTCTCGCTGGTTCGCAGTGGGTTTTGATTCGTAAATCCGATTAGCCGCTATTGTAGGTAAAAAGCGGAAAAAATGCATGGATTAATGTTATCGGAACTGCTTCTCTATGATATAGTTCTCGACCCGTGTGGTAGTCGTGAAATTTCACTGTGCTGTCGCTAACCCCCTGCGGTTTATAATCGGTTTGCTCTGGCCCAAAAAGTGCTTGAGTCAAAAGTCGCCGTTCGCCATGAACTGGCGCCTGTTTTCGTCCTGTTTGAGCTCAACCAGCCCCTAGCGGAAATAGAACGTATGACGGTTATACTTAGCCTGTCACCCTTTTAGTTATCAGGCGATTCCTGCATTGGTAGGATTCGCCATCCATGAGTTGGGAATGTCGTAATGCGAACAATATACTGCGGTGAGCTCCGCAAAGAACATGTAGGCCAAGAAGTTACTCTGTGCGGCTGGGTAGATAGCCGTCGAGATCATGGCGGTGTTATTTTTATCGACCTTCGCGATCGTGATGGTATCGCTCAGGTCGTTATTGACCCGGACGCGGGCGAGCATTTCGCTACAGCCGACAAGGTTCGTGCCGAATACGTCTTGAAAGTGACTGGTAAAGTCCGCGCTCGTGACACGGGGCTGATTAATAGCAATATGGCTACTGGTGAAATCGAAGTGTACGGCTATCAAGTCGAGATTCTTAATGCCTCGGCGCCTGTCCCATTTCAGCTAGATGGCTACACCAATGTTGGTGAAGATGTTCGTCTGAAATATCGTTACTTAGATTTACGTCGCCCTGAGATTGCACGCAACCTCCAGCTTCGCTCTAAGGTAACCACGGATATTCGCAACTACCTCGATGACGAAGGCTTCCTTGACATCGAAACGCCAATTCTAACTCGCGCTACCCCAGAAGGTGCTCGTGACTATTTGGTGCCGTCTAGAACCCACGAAGGTAAGTTCTTCGCTTTGCCACAGTCGCCACAATTGTTTAAGCAGTTGTTGATGGTGTCGGGAATGGACCGTTATTACCAAATCGCCAAGTGTTTCCGCGATGAAGATTTGCGTGCCGATCGTCAGCCTGAATTCACTCAAATTGATATTGAAACCTCGTTCTTGGACGAAGAACAGATCATGTCGATCACCGAGGGAATGATTAAAGGTTTGTTTAAGAAGCACCTCAATGTTGAGTTGGGTGAGTTCCCGCGGATGCCATTTGCTGAAGCAATGGATAAGTACGGTTCAGACAAGCCCGATCTTCGTATTCCACTACAATTAGTGGAAATTAAAGACATTATGGCGAACGTTGACTTCAAGGTCTTTTCCGGGCCTGCGAATGACCCTAAAGGTCGCGTAACGGCGCTGAAATTGCCGAATGGTAATAGTCTTCTTACGCGTAAGCAGATTGATGATTACACCAAGTTTGTCTCAATCTACGGAGCACGCGGTCTTGCCTATATCAAGGTGAATGATGTGAATGATTTGGAGACTGGCCTGCAGTCACCAATCGTAAAGTTCTTAGATCTTGAAACACGCCAGGCTATCCTTGAGCGCGTTGACGCTCAGACCGGTGATTTAATCTTCTTTGGGTCGGATACGTCGAAGGTCGTGTCGGAAGCATTGGGGGCACTTCGTTGTAAGTTGGGCGAAGACCTCAATTTATATACTTGTCAGTGGGCGCCAATGTGGGTTGTTGATTTCCCAATGTTTGAGGAAACTGAACACGGTCTTACCGCTTTACACCATCCATTCACTGCGCCGGCATGCACGCCTGAAGAGCTTATGGCGAACCCCGAAACTGCCCTGTCTCGCGCTTACGATATGGTTCTTAATGGGTGTGAGTTGGGTGGCGGTTCTATTCGTATTCATGATCAGACTATGCAAGCAGCGGTATTTAAGTTGTTGGGTATTTCCGATGACGAACAGCGCGAGAAGTTTGGCTTCTTACTTGACGCACTGCAGTATGGTGCGCCTCCACACGGTGGCCTCGCCTTCGGTCTAGATCGTATCATTATGCTGATGACAGACTCGTCATCGATCCGTGATGTGATTGCATTCCCGAAAACTCAGACAGCTGCGTGTGTGATGACCGATGCGCCTGGAGCGGTTGATAACGACCAGCTCAAAGAGTTAAGTATTCGTCTTCGTCTAGCTGGGTCTGAATAACGGGAGTGAAATTTGGCCGGTCATAGTAAGTGGGCGAATATTCGCCACCGCAAGGCAGCGCAAGATGCCAAGCGGGGAAAGGTATTTACTAAACTGATTCGTGAGTTAGTGGTTGCGGCTCGCTCCGGTGGGCCCATCCCTGATGATAATCCTCGTCTTCGTGCCGCAGTGGATAAAGCGCTCGGTGCGAATATGAAACGCGATACCATCGATAAAGCCATTGCGCGCGGAGCGGGTAACGCCGAGGGCGATAATTACGATGAAATACGCTACGAGGGCTACGCCCCTGGTGGGGTAGCGGTGCTGGTTGAGACGATGACCGATAATCGCAATCGAACTGTGGCTGAGGTCAGGCATTGTTTTTCCAAGCGAGGAGGTAGTTTAGGAACCGACGGTTCGGTGGCTTATCTCTTTTCGCGTCAAGGCAAGATCTGGGTAGCTAGCACTGACGAAGATTCCGTCATGGAGTTGGCCATAGAGCATGGTGCAGAAGACGTTCAACTCGTTGATGACGCAATTGAAGTTAGCTGTGATTGGACGGATATTCATGCGGTGCGTGAGGGGCTAGTATCGGCGGGCTTAACGGTTGATTCAGCTGACGTTGAAATGGTCCCCGCTACGCAGGTGGCGCTTGACCCTGAAGCCGCGGAGAAGGTGCTGGCACTCATTGACGCGCTTGAAGATCTTGATGATGTGCAGAATGTCTATAGTAATGCGGATTTTAGTCAGCTCGCGGATAGCTAGTAAGCAGTACCCATATAACTCACTGAAAAGGTCGGCCTAGAGGTCGACCTTTTTTTTGTCTGTGGTACACTTCAAATAACAATAAAAGCTGGATAAATAAACAGGTATGTCAATTATCTTGGGTATAGACCCTGGGTCGCGTAAAACAGGCTTTGGTATTGTCAGGTTGGATGGCCGAAAGCCTGTATACGTTAGTAGTGGAGTGGTTAAGCTACCTACTGACGCACCACTTGCCGAGCGCCTAAATATCCTGTTTGAATCCCTTGTAACCGTGATGTCAGAGTACCAGCCTAACGAAGTGGCCGTCGAAGATATTTTTATGAGCAAGAACGCTATGTCGGCGCTCAAGTTGGGGCATGCACGCGGCGCCATTATGGTGGCGGCAGGGCAGCAAAGCTTGCCGGTCTTCGAGTACGAGGCGCGCAAAGTTAAGCAAGTTGTGGCGGGTAGCGGTAACGCCGACAAGCTTAGTGTTCAGCATATGGTTGCAAGGCAACTCAACTTGCCGGGGCGGCCTCAGGAAGATGCGGCTGATGCGCTGGCGGTTGCGCTCTGTCATATCCATTTTAATACGGGTGTTGTGGCATCCACTGGTGCGGGACGATTTAGTCGTGGCCGGCTTCGAAATTAGGGGTAATAGATGATTGCATTAATTCGCGGAGAACTCGTCTTAAAGTCAGCGCCTAGCTTGGTGGTGGAAGCGGGCGGTTTAGGTTATGAGGTTGAAGTACCCATGACCACCTTCTATGAACTACCAGAGCTAGGAAGTCAGGTGCAGCTATTTTGCCACTTTGTCGTGCGCGAAGATGCGCAGTTGCTGTTTGGCTTTCATGACGTTAAATCGCGCGATTTTTTCCGGACGCTGATCAAGGTCAACGGAGTGGGACCAAAGATGGCCATTGCTATGATGTCGACCTTGAGCACCGATGAACTCATTCAAAGTGTTAACGAAAATCAAATTGCCCGACTTGTGAAAATTCCGGGTGTGGGTAAGAAGACCGCTGAAAGGCTGATTATTGAACTGCGCGATAAACTGGCTGCCTTTGCTTCCACTGATGGCGGGGCGAAGAAACTTGGCTCGAGTGCGGCGCAGAGTGTGTCCGGTGACACCATGATTGAAGAGGCCGAAGGCGCGCTGATCGCTTTGGGCTACAAGAAGTCGGATGCTGAAAAGATGGTATCGGCGGCATGGAAGCTGAGTGAGTTTAGCCGTAGTCAGGATCTGATTCGCGCGGCATTGAAAACACTGAGTAAGTGAGGTTGTTATGATTGAAGTGGATCGATTCGTAGCGCCAGAGGCTACGCCCAGTGAAAAACTCAATGAACAGGGGATTCGCCCAAGCCGACTCCATGATTATATTGGTCAGCACGCCGTGCGGGATCAAATGTCGATATTTATGCAGGCGGCAAGCGCTCGCGGGGAGTGTCTGGATCATACGCTTATCTTCGGGCCTCCCGGCTTAGGTAAGACAACTCTGGCAATGATCATTGCCGCTGAGATGAATGGAACGTTGCATTCAACGTCCGGGCCGGTGCTTGAGAAGCCTGGAGACCTCGCTGCCATCATGACGAACCTCGAGGCCGGTGACGTATTGTTCATTGATGAAATTCACCGTCTCGGACCTGTCGTGGAAGAGATTCTCTACCCTGCGATGGAAGATTTTCAGTTGGATATCATGATTGGCGAAGGGCCGGCCGCACGCTCCATCAAGCTAGACCTGCCTAAATTTACCCTAGTGGGGGCAACCACTCGAGCAGGCTTGCTGACCTCGCCGCTACGCGATCGTTTTGGCATTGTGCAGCGATTGGAGTTTTATTCAGAGGATGAACTTCAGGAAATCGTAAGTCGAGCAGCGGGCATCTTTGAACTGCCCATCGACGATTCGGGCGCCAATGAGATCGCTAAGCGCTCTCGCGGTACGCCACGTATCGCTAATCGGCTGTTGCGGCGTGTTCGTGATTTCGCCGAAGTGAGACACCAGGGCGTTGCAACGAAGGCTGCCGCGGAGGATGCATTGGATACCCTTAAGGTGGACCAAGCAGGCTTTGACACAATGGACAGGCGGTTACTGTTAGCTCTGATTGATAAGTTTGATGGCGGGCCGGTAGGGGTTGATAGCCTTGCCGCTGCCATTAGTGAGGAACGCGACACCATTGAGGATGTCATTGAACCTTACTTAATTCAGCAGGGTTATATAACACGTACCCCAAGAGGTCGAATTGCGACCCGTTTGGCATATCAACATTTCGGCAAGCCTTGGTTGGGTACAAATGGCTAGTACAAGCTCTGAATTTCGTATATATATCGAAGATACCGACGCGGGTGGTATTGTTTACTACGTCAATTATCTCAAATTCATGGAGCGAGCGAGAACGGAATTCATGCGCTCACTCGGCTTCAATAAAACGGCTATATGGGACGAGAGTATGTTTGTTGTTCATCGTGTTGAGGTGGACTACAAAGCGCCGGCTCGCCTTGATGACACCATTGTTGTGACTGCTCGTCCTATTGAAATAGGGCGGGTGACAGTGGTCTTCGAGCAAACGGTAACCCGTGCTGGCGAACTATTGTGCTCGGGCATAGTCAAAGTAGCTTCAGTTCATGGTCAAACTATGAAGCCAACACGTCTCAATGGCGAGTTGTACAAACGATTAAAAGAAGAGGTTAAATAGTGGAATCAGATATGTCCTTTTTGGGGCTCATTGGCGGCGCAAGTTTTCTAGTGCAGATGGTTATGCTTACCTTGGTCGCGGCCTCGGTAGCGTCGTGGGTGCTTATTTATCAGCGCTGGAGTTACTTCAAAGCGTTGGCTGAAAGTGACGAAAACTTTGAGGAGCGATTCTGGTCAGGCGATGATCTCGGGAAGATCTACGCGAGTATTACCTCAGACAAGTCGAGCGTGCCCGTTGGTATGGAGGCCATCTTTGTGGCTGGTTTTAAGGAATTCGCGCGACTACGAGCTGATGCCACCCGAATTGACGATATTAGTAATGGCGTTAGCCGAGCAATGCGTATTGCGCGCAATCGCGAAGAGGATAGGCTTGAAACCCAGCTGCCGTTTTTAGCAAGTGTGGCGTCAACAAGTCCCTATGTTGGTTTATTTGGAACGGTCTGGGGGATTATGAACTCGTTTCGAGGCCTATCGGATTCAAGTCAGGCAACCCTGGCGGCGGTGGCTCCGGGCATCTCTGAGGCACTGATTGCAACGGCGATGGGGTTATTTGCTGCCATTCCCGCAGTCATGGCCTACAACCGTTATGCTGCAAAGATGGAACGACATATCAATCGTCACGATACCTTTGCTGAAGAGTTCTCAAGTTTACTTCATCGTCAGCTGTTGGCCTCAAGAAAGCAGGCGGAGCAGCGCTAATGGCTCGCCGTCGTCGCTTAGTAGCAGAAATCAATGTGGTCCCCTACATTGATGTCATGCTTGTTCTGCTTATTATTTTCATGGTGACAGCTCCGTTAGCGATGCAAGAAATTATGGTTGATTTGCCAGAAGCTGATGCCCAGTTATCCGAGCCTGCGAACGAGGATGAAGTATTGATTTTGGTTGTCTTAGCAGACGGTCGCTACCAAATTAATATCGGTGAGCAGGATCGCGATATCACCGCTGAAGCATTGCGTGAACAAGTGAGTAAAGTCATTCGTGCCAATCCAACCATTCGTGTGATGGTTCAAGGCGATGAAGCGGTTGCCTACGGAGCAGTAATTGAGGCAATGGCTGCTTTAGAAGCGGCAGGTGCAACCAGCGTTGGGCTGATGACGGAACCGCGTAGTTAACATGTTGGGAAGAGCGAGTGATCGTTGGGCGAGCGTGGTCTTTGCAGTGGTTTTGCACGCACTTGTTGCCTTTGTGTTAATTTGGGGTTGGAGTCACACCACTGATTATCAAATCTCGAAACCTATTCGGCAGATCACGGCAACCCTCGTAGAAACGCCTCAGCCACAGGCTGCACCCGAACGTGCCGTGCAGCCGAGGCCACAACCCACTCGCCCGCCAGCTCGTCAGGAATCGCGCCCTGAGCCTAGTGCGGTCACACCGTCGGTAATCGAAACCCCTACGGAGCAGTCCGAGGCGCCGCCAGTTCAAGAACAACCCCGGACTCAGCCCGAGCCAGCCCGGCGTCAGCCTATCGTTGATGAGTTATCCTTCGATAGCTTACTAGAGCAGGAAGACGAAGTTCGGCAGGCTGACAATGAGACCGCCGTAGAAATGTCGCAAATCCAGGTAATGGATGCGAAGTTCCAAGCACAAGTGGGGGCCAAATGGTCGCGCCCGCCTAGTGCCCGCAATGGCATGGAAGTACTTGTCCGAATTCAATTTCTGCCTAATGGCGAAGTGCTCTCTGTAACCGTTTCCCAGTCTAGCGGTGATAGCGCATTTGACCGCTCTGCGGTGAGTGCAATAGAGCGCGGTGCACCCTATCGTTTCCTGATGGATTATGGGGCACCATTTTTTAATAAAAACTACCGAAACAAATTGGCGTTATTTAGGCCGGAGGATTTAAAATGAAGTTAAGCCGAGTGCTGGCATTTATCGTGGTGCTTGTGAGCTCCCAGGCCGCGGCAAATTCCGATCTTATTGTCGAGATTACCCGCGGCTTGGATGATCCTACTCGTGTAGCTGTTGCTCCCTTTGGTTGGAGTGGTAGTTATGCGCTATCGGAAGACGTAGCCCAGGTTGTAAGTGACGATCTGGTCAGAACAGGTGAGTTTTCACCGGTTAGTCGTGCTGACATGTTGGCCTACCCAGCGCTTCCGCAAGAGGTGAATATCCCGGATTGGCGAAAACTCCGGGCTCAATATCTTGTTATCGGTAATATGTCTCCGCGCGGTGATCGTGTGGCGCTGGAATTTGCGTTGTACGATGTTACAGCGGGACGTTTAGTGCTCACAGGGGAAATAGACCGTTTACGCAGTGACCTGAGGGATATGGGGCACGAGCTAGCTAACCGTGTTTACGAGCAGCTAACAGGTTTCCCGGGTATCTTCCGAACCAAGCTTGCCTATATTCGCGCCGAACGAGATAGCTTGGGTGATCATATCTATCGCCTGGTGGTGGCGGACCAAGATGGTCATCGCGAGCGAACGGTTATGCGCTCACGGGATCCTATTATGTCGCCTGCGTGGTCGCCTGACGGCAGCGAGTTGGCATTTGTGTCGTTCGATGGAGGTCGTCCGGGTGTGTATCGTCAGAACCTTCTAACCGGAGCGCTCACACAGCTCACCAACTATGTTGGCTTGAATAGCGCACCCGCTTGGTCACCAGATGGTACTAAGCTAGCGATGGTGCTCTCAAAGGATGGCGATCCCGAGATATATTTACTCGATGTGGCCACTAAACGACTCGATAGAGTGACCCACCACTACGCAATTGACACTGAACCTGCGTGGATCGACAGCAATTCTTTGATCTTTACCTCAAATCGAGGTGGGCGACCGCAAATATACAAGATTTTACTTGATTCAGGGCGCTTAGAGCGCTTAACCTTTACGGGAGATTACAATGCCCGCGGGCGTATCTCACCGGATGGGAAGTATCTGGTGATGGTGCACCGAGAAAACGGTGTGTTTAAGATCGCGGCGCAAGATTTGGCAACGCGTAGGGTTCATGTATTAACTGAGACATCTTTAGATGAATCGCCTACGATTGCACCAAATGGACGAGTTGTGATGTATGCAACTCGCGATGGTGATAAGGGGATCTTATCGGCTGTAGCAATTGATGGCGGTGTACGCGTTAAGTTGCCTGCAGCGGTTGGTGATATCCGCGAGCCGGCATGGTCGCCGGTATTACAAAACTAAAAATTTAATTTGGTCTAATATACAGTTAGTGCTAACTAACCAAACAGGGGTGAAAAAATGGCTATTAAATCTTTGACGAAACTTTCTGGTGTGATGTTTGCTGTCGCGTTGGCAGTGGGTTGTACTCCAGCTCAGGATGATCAAGCGGCAGCCGATGCAGCGGCAGCGCAGCAGCAGCAAGTAGTAGAGAAGACTCCAGAGCAGATTGCTGCCGAGGAACGTCAGGCGCAAATTGACTCAGCTAAAATGGATGTGATGAATTTTGGCGATACAGTTTTCTTCGACTTCGATGATGCAGAACTTAAGTCTGAATCAGTTGATACGCTTAACGCTTGGGCAAACTACTTGAAAGTAAGTGGCGAGAAGGCAGTGATTCAAGGACACACTGATGAGCGTGGTACTCGCGAGTACAACATCTCATTGGGCGAGCGTCGTGCTAACGCAGTAATCGGTTACTTGACTAGCCAGGGTGTCGAAGCAGCTCAACTTGAAGCAGTTTCATACGGCGAAGAGTCTCCAGCTATTGATGGTTCTAATGACTACGCGTGGAGCAAGAACCGCCGCGCAGTACTTGAACTATAAGAAGTAGGTAGTTTATGAACGCAACACGTTTGCGCTCATTGGTGATTGGGGTTGGTGCTATCGCACTAACCCCTTTTGCGTATGGGCAGATACCAATTGATGAGTCGGTAGGTGTAGTTCCTATTGAGGAACCAGCTGAAGAAGCTGCCACGGCATCGTCTGAAGTGAATGGTCAGTTTTATATTCAGATGCAACGCCTTCAAAACGAAGTGCAAATGCTCCGCGGGCTAATCGAAGAGCAGAGCGAAGAGATTCGTCGTTTAGAGCAGCAGCGTTTCGATGACTTTATGGGCGTTGATCAGCGTTTAGCCGCGTTAGAAACGGGAGCTGTTGGTAGTGCCACGGTGGATGGTAGCTCACAAGCTACTGAAACGGCTTCAGCAGCGGCAACGAGTACCACGGTTGTAGCAACTGGCGGTAGCTCCATTGATGAGGCTAAAGCGGCTTACGATACGGCGTACGGTCTTCTTCGTCAGCGTGACTTTGCTGGTGCTAAGGCTCGTTTTTCGGACTTTTTGTCGGCGTTCCCCGAGTCTGATTTAGCGGCCAATGCCTATTACTGGCTAGGTGAAATAGCCTTGGCTGATAGAGAGTTAGAGGTTGCTAGAGAGCGTTTTAATTCAGTGGTCAATTTCTTTCCTGATCATCGAAAGGCGCAGGATGCTTTGTATAAGCTTGGAACCGTTTATTACATGCTAGAGCAGTATGAAGAATCGAGAGCGTTTTATACGCGTGCAGCCGAAGGTACTGGACAAGCTGCGACGTTAGCGCAACGTGCACTCGAGCAGAATTTTTAGTCTAAGCTTAGCGAATAGGTAAGCCTAATTGGTGGCATGAAACAGACGTAAGTAGTTGTCTGTAGACGATTTTTTCTGGTTTTTGCTGCAAAACACTTGCCTTTATTTTTGTAGCGGTTATTATACGCGCCGCTTGGGTCGTTAGCTCAGTTGGTAGAGCAGTTGGCTTTTAACCAATTGGTCGATGGTTCGAATCCATCACGACCCACCACCTAGCACTTTTAGAAAAACCGCGCGTTGTCGCCGGGTCGTTAGCTCAGTTGGTAGAGCAGTTGGCTTTTAACCAATTGGTCGATGGTTCGAATCCATCACGACCCACCATTTTTAGTTTGAAACTAAGCGAATTTCGCTTGGGTCGTTAGCTCAGTTGGTAGAGCAGTTGGCTTTTAACCAATTGGTCGATGGTTCGAATCCATCACGACCCACCATATACTAAATGCCGTTCACACATGTGAACGGCATTTTTTTTGTCGAATAACTAGGTTATGCGATAGAATGCCGTCCCAACACACGTTCAATTAGAAAGAAGTATTATGGCCAATCAAGCTACCCGAGAATTTGTACAGGCCCATTTGGCGGCAACCCAGGTCGATAACGACGAGAGTGCCGCTGATATCGCCACTAAGCAGCGTATTAAAGCGCTTCTCAAGGAGAAGAACGCGGTTTTAATTGCCCATTATTATACTGACCCTGTGATTCAAGCCTTGGCTGAGGAAACTGGCGGCTGCGTCTCAGACTCACTTGAGATGGCTCGCTTTGGCCGCGATCATGATGCTGAACGCCTGATTGTCGCTGGCGTAAAATTTATGGGTGAGACGGCGAAGATTTTGACGCAAGATAAACGCGTGCACATGCCGGAACTTGAGGCCACTTGCTCTTTGGATATTGGTTGTCCAATTGATGAGTTTTCTGCTTTCTGTGATCAGCATCCTGATCGAACCGTTGTTGTGTACGCTAACACTTCAGCGGCCGTGAAAGCACGAGCGGATTGGGTGGTTACTTCATCGGTCGCGCTTGAAATTGTTGAAAGTCTCCACCTAAAGGGCGAAAAAATCCTCTGGGGCCCCGACCAGCATTTAGGCAATTACATTCAGCGAGAGACTGGCGCCGATATGCTTATGTGGAATGGTGCTTGTATTGTTCATGAGGAATTCAAGGCTAAGGGGATCTTAGATCTTAAGTCAGTCTATCCGGACGCCGCTGTTTTGGTTCACCCAGAGTCGCCATTGTCAGTGGTAGAGATTGCCGATGCGGTGGGGTCTACTTCTCAGCTTATTAAAGCGGCTCAGACTATGCCAAATGAGCGCTTCATCGTAGCGACGGATCAAGGCATCTTCTACAAGATGCAGCAACTGGCGCCAGAAAAGACACTGATCATCGCCCCAACTGGCGGCAATGGTGCTACCTGTAGATCCTGTGCTAACTGTCCTTGGATGGCGATGAATAAACTGGAGGCAATTGAACAGGTGCTGTTGCATGAGAACAATGAAATCTTTGTCGATCCTGTCTTGGGTGAGCGCGCCATGCTGCCTTTGCGACGGATGTTAGATTTTGCGAAAGCGTTGAAATAGTTCTTCTTCGCCACGCCGGCAGCTGATCCAAATAAAAAGGCCCGATCTACTGGTAGTTCGGGCCTTTTTAATGAAGGTATTAAGTTGAAAGTAGGCTTATAGTCTTTCGGACTCTACTTGCAGCTCTCTGATCTGTCTCATTCGTTCCTCGGTGCGCGAAATGTCAATCACATGATAGCCCTGTTGGTTCATCAAATCGCGTGCGAAGCCAAGCTGGCGAACCGCCTGTGAGAAGGCGCCATTGAGGGTGTACCATTCGGCACGTGCCTTGTGGACACCAACCAAATCACCCGCTAAACCATAGGTTTCGGCTAACATAAACCATACTTCGCTATGTTCGGGGTTGCTCTTAGAGAGTGATTCGAGCTCAACGATGGCTTGTTGAAAGCGACGCAGGTCATAGAGATTTTGTGCATTCGCATAGCTAACCGCAAACTGATCTGAATGACGTTCCATTAATGGGTCAATCAATAGCTGCGCGTCTTCAAAGCGAGATTGGTCGCGGAGAATTTCCACGTAAGCTAGATCGAGAACTACCTCAAGTTCGCCCGTGTAAGTGATTTCGTCAAGTAACGACTTGGCTTTGTCGTACTCGCCATCCTTCGAATAGACGAGGGCTAAGCCATAGCGCGCTGCATCGGTATCCACTGCGTTGGCGCTAATTTGGCGTTCGAATTTAGCAATTAAGCTACGCGGGTTTGGCGTTGAAATAGTGAAGGCTCGCGCGCGCATGAAATGATAGTAAGAACGATCTACGTCAATAATAGGCGGGTACTGCTGGGCGCGCAGTGCTGCGTCGGCGGCACGACGGTCAGACATTGGGTGAGTTCTTAAGTACTCGGGAATGGCCGTGCCGAAGCCACTAGTTTGGCGTTGCATAATGGCGAACATGTCTTGCATGTCGAAGGGGTTGTAGCCGGCCGCCGCGAGGTTTGAAATGCCAATCCGATCAGCTTCGCTCTCTGCTTCTCTTGAGTAGCGCAGGGCATTTTGCTGCGCTGCGGCTTGAGTTGCCATAATGGCTGCCATACCGGCATCACCGCCAGCTGTCGCGGCGATCGCGAGGCTGCCAAGTAGCATGGCAACCATAGGAATTACCGATTGCTGCTGTTGTTCCACGCGGCGTTGAAAGTGTTTTTGACTTAGGTGTGCAAGTTCGTGAGTAAGTACTGAGGCGAATTGACCTTCATTTCGTGCCGAAAAGAACAGGCCGGAATTTACGCCAATAACACCCCCGGGAACCGCAAATGCGTTGATACTAGTGCTGTCAACAATCACCAGATCAAGAGGGCGGCGGCCATAATCGCTAGTAGTTGATAAATCTGTGAGTAGATTTGTGGTGTAGTTAACCAGTAATGGGTCTTCTACCGTAGGAGCCTGTGCGCGAAACATACGAAGCCATGCCTGCCCAAGCGCACGCTCTTGGCGTTCTGACATCATCGCACTGGCCGTGCTGCCTATATCTGGAATTTGCAGTTCAGTAGGCTGAGCAGTGGCTAGGGTGGAGAAACTCAGGACTGGAGCAAGTAGCAGACTGACAAACACAGGTTTTAGAAATGGTTTCACAAAGATCTCACAATTTTATGGTCCGCCTACACTTTAACCTAAATTGAATGGTTTCGTTAAGTGCTGAAGTACGCAAAAGTCGACTTCAATTTAAGAACTGGTTAAAGTCCGACAATGAACTCACTTAAAGGTTCCATTTTACATGGCTGAAAGGTATTTCGACTTATCACAGTATCGCTGTCCGCTTGCTTTGTTGTACTTTAAGCAAATGCTAGAGTCGCTCGAAGTGGGTATCGAGGGTGAGTTTGAGTTCGGCGATGAATCGTCGTGCTCAGACGCTTACCGCTATTGCCTCGCGAGCCAACGAATAGAAACCGCCAAACGGCAGGCTCTTAAACTCCTTATAACGCTATCATCGGAAGATAATTCATGTCATTTGTAGGTCATATCAAGTCTTGGTTCGATCGTGTTTTTGCGGAAGAGGAGGCGTTAACTATCGTTGCGCTTATTTTGCTCGCGATAGTTATCATGTCCTATCTTGGTTCCTATATTGCTCCGCTACTTGCAGCCGTAGTCATTAGTTTCTTACTCGATGGTTTTGTGAAGCCTCTGGTCAAAATCGGCCTAGCTCGCGGGTACGCCGTTTACCTTGTCTACGCTGTCTTCGTAGGGGTGATGGTCGGTTTAGTCTTTGTCCTATTTCCCGAAATCTGGCGACAACTTAGTTCGTTAGTTAATGCTGCGCCGGCAATTGTTGGTGAGCTCCAAGCTGGTGCTGTTCATTTGAGTGAACAGTACCCGCAATACTTATCTCGGTCGCACCTTGATGAGATGTTTTCATCGGCCTCGGGCGAAGTTGGTCAGTTGACTCAGAAAGCATTGGCGTACAGCGTAAGTGGCTTACAGGGGGTGATGACGGTAGCGATCTATCTCGTACTGGTACCCATTTTAGTGTTCTTTATGCTCAGAGATCAGGCGGCTATTGGCAGCTGGTTTGAGGGGTTCTTGCCAAGTCGTCGCTCTCGCCTCACTACCATCTGGGGCGAATTTATCGCCCAATGTGGCAACTACGCTCGGGGTAAGGTGGTTGAGATTGTTGTCGTGGGGCTTGTGAGCTTCATTACCTTCAGCGTACTTGGCTTGAGTTATGCTGCGTTGCTCGGTTTTTTGGTTGGTCTATCCGTTATCATTCCCTTTTTAGGGGCGGCCGTTGTTACTATCCCGGTAATGTTGGTGGGGTATTTTCAGTGGGGGGTATCCACCGAGCTCCTTGCGCTTTTCGTCGCCTATTCAATTATTCAGTTCCTAGACGGCAATGTGCTTGTGCCACTGTTGTTTTCGGAAGCGGTTAAGATCCACCCCGTAGGGATCATTGCAGCCGTGCTGATCTTTGGTGGTCTTTGGGGAATTTGGGGCGTGTTCTTCGCAATCCCTTTAGCCACCTTGATAAAAGCCTTAATTAATTCGTGGCCCTCCGAGGCGAAGCGCGCAAACGAAGAGTCCACCTGATTCTTGTAGAAAAGTTACATGAATGCCCAGTCATATACGGTAGTCGAAAAAGACATGATACGTATTTACTGGGCTGCAGCCATTTTTCAAAATATCTAATTTTGCATATCCACTATTCTGTGAAAAAATACTACCAATAATAAATTGATAGCAATTTCCTCAATTTCTGAGAGAAAGCTAGTTGTCGAGACTATGCTTCATTGCTAGTCGTTTCGTTCCAAGGAGACATTTGAATGTCAATTCAAGAAGATCTAGATCCAATCGAAACTCAAGAATGGTTGGATGCGTTTGATTCTATGCTGCAAAGTAGCGGCCGAGGTCGAGCAGCTTATGTATTAAAGCAACTTTCGAATCGTGCCTTTGGGCAGGGCATAAAGATGCCTCAGGCGGTTACCACACCATATCGCAATTCTATCCCGCTAGACGAAGAGCGGAAAATGCCAGGGGATGTGTTCATCGAGCGTCGTATCCGCTCACTCATTCGCTGGAACGCACTGGCGATGGTAATGCGTTCGAATGATAACGATGAAGGCCTTGGTGGTCATATCGCTTCGTTCTCTTCTGCTGCAACACTCTACGACGTTGGTTTCAACTACTTCTTCCGTGGCAACGAAGGCGAGCGCATGGGCGATCTCATTTTCGTTCAGGGCCATAGTTCGCCAGGTATGTATGCACGCTCGTTCCTTGAGGGGCGTTTAGATGAGTCACAGCTAGATAATTTCCGACGCGAAGTAGACGGCAACGGACTTTCTTCGTACCCGCACCCTTGGTTGATGCCAGATTACTGGCAGTTCCCTACGGTTTCTATGGGCTTGGGTCCACTTCAAGCAATCTACCAAGCACACCTTATGAAATACCAGTCCAAGCGTGGTTTGGTTGATCATGGAGATCGTCAGGTTTGGGCGTACCTTGGAGATGGTGAGTGTGATGAGCCAGAAACCTTAGGTTGTATCTCGCTAGCTGGTCGTGAAAAACTCGACAACCTTAACTTCGTTATCAACTGTAATCTTCAGCGCCTGGACGGCCCGGTCCGTGGTAATGGCAAGATTATCCAGGAGCTCGAAGGCGTATTCCGTGGTGCTGGCTGGAATGTTATCAAGGTCGTCTGGGGGCGTCATTGGGATCCTCTACTTGCCGCTGATGACAAAGGTCTTCTACAGAAGCGCATGGACGAAGTATGTGACGGTGAGTTGCAGAACTACAAGAACAATGGTGGCGCCTACACGCGTGAGCATTTCTTCGGCAAATACCCTGAGTTGTTAGAGATGGTTGAACACCTATCTGACAAAGACATCATGTATTTAAACCGTGGGGGACATGACCCGTACAAGGTCTATGCAGCTTACGCCCAGGCGGTGGCAACGAAGGATCAACCAACGGTTATCCTGGCGCAGACCGTCAAAGGCTACGGCATGGGTGGAAGTGGTGAGTCGATGAACGATACTCACTCGGTTAAAAAGCTTTCAATCGAGGATCTTCGCAACTTCCGTGACCGTTTCGATATTCCACTAAGCGACGCTGAAATTGAGTCGGTGCCTTACTATCGTCCGTCGCCGGATAGCCCTGAGATGGTTTACATGAATAAGCGCCGTGAAGAACTTGGTGGCACACTGCCGCAGCGTCTTCACGAAGTGGAAACATTGCCCACGCCAGAGCTATCAGCATTCAGTAACCTAACTAAAGGCAGTGGAGAGCGTGAAATCTCTACCACTATGGCCTTTGTACGTGCCCTTTCTACGCTAATTAAAGACAAGACAATTGGTAAGCGAATCGTGCCAATTGTCCCTGACGAAGCGCGAACTTTCGGTATGGAAGGCCTGTTCCGCCAAGTTGGTATTTACTCCTCGGTGGGGCAGCGTTACACCCCGCACGATAAAGACCAAATCATGTTCTACAAGGAAGATGAAAAGGGTCAAATTCTAGAAGAGGGCATCAATGAAGCAGGCGCGATGTCGGCTTGGTTGGCAGCGGCTACAAGCTATTCCACACACGGTTATCCGATGGTGCCTTTCTATATTTACTACTCAATGTTTGGTTTCCAGCGTATCGGTGACTTAGCTTGGGCAGCGGGTGACTCACAGGCGCGCGGCTTCCTAATTGGTGCAACCTCAGGAAGAACCACATTGAATGGTGAGGGTCTACAGCACCAAGATGGACATAGTCATTTACAGGCGGCTACGATTCCAAATTGCATCAGCTATGACCCAACCTATGCATACGAATTGGCGGTGATCATTCGCGATGGTATGCACCGCATGTACGAATTGCAGGAGAGCAAGTTTTATTACATCACCACGATGAATGAAAACTGGGCACAACCTGAAATGCCGGCGGATTGCGAAGAAGGAATCATCAAAGGCCTCTATCGTCTCGAGCAAGAAACTGGAAAGCAGAAGCTAGCCGTCCAGCTCATGGGGTCGGGAGCCATTCTTCGAGAAGTCCGTGAAGCAGCCACGCTACTACGCGATGAGTTTGATGTTGATGTAACGGTCTGGTCGATGACGTCCGCGAATGAACTTCGCCGTGACGGATTGGCTTGTGAGCGTCATAACCGTCTTCACCCTGGAGCGAAGAAACAACAGCAGCCGTGGATTACACAGCAGCTAGATTCGGCTCGCGGACCTGTGGTTGCAGCAACGGATTATATGAAGCTCTACAGTGATCAGTTAGGTCAGTTTATTCCTCGTGAATTTACCGCACTAGGCACTGATGGCTTTGGGCGTTCGGATACCCGTGCTAAGTTGCGTAAGTTCTTCGAAGTTGACCGTTGGTTCATTGTGATTGCTGCACTAGATCGTTTGGCGAAGCAAGGTGACATCAAGGCTTCGGTAGTGAAAGACGCAATGAAGCGCTATGGCATTGACGCCGACAAAATTGATCCAACCACGGTTTAAGGGGGAGCATATCAATGGCAATTGAACAGGTTCTAATCCCTGACTTGGGTGGCGCAGATGGCGTCGACGTTATCGAGTTGTGTGTAGCAGTTGGTGATAGCGTAGAAATCGAAGATTCTTTGATCGTTGTAGAGACTGACAAAGCATCACTGGATGTGCCGTCAACGGTAGCGGGGATTGTTAAGGCGATCCACGTTGCTGAAGGTGCCAAGGTAAATGAAGGTGACGTTTGCGTAGATATCGAAACGTCGGCGGCCGCTGAGTCAGCGCCGGCTGAAGAGGTGGCGGTACAGCCAGCCCCTGCGGTCGCGGCAGCGTCTGAAGAAGTTGAGACGGCTCCGGTAGCCGTTGCAGCTTCGTCGCCTGCTGAGCTCGAAATTAAAGTGCCTGATCTAGGTGGCGCAGACGGCGTTGATGTGATTGAAGTCTGTGTTGCAGTTGGCGACGAAGTCAGTGAGGGTGATTCACTCATAGTCTTGGAAACAGACAAGGCCTCTATGGAAATCCCTGCAGAGCATTCAGGCAAGATCATTGCCTTCTCTGTGAATGAAGGTGACAAGGTTAACGAAGGTCAAGTCATTGGCAGTTTGCAGGTTGAGGGTGCGGCAACAGCGGTCTCAGAGCCTGCCGTCGCAGCTCCAGCTGCCGCAAGTACAGCAGCCAAGGAAGTGCGAAATGTTCCAGTTCCAGTAGCTGCTAAGCTTCCTCCAGCAGCCACGGGAGCGGGGAAGTCAAATCGTGACTCTCACGCTGGTCCAGCTGTCCGTAAACTGGCGCGTGAGCTTGGTGTTGATTTGACTTTGATTTCGCCAACGGGGCCGCGCGGCCGAATCTTGAAAGATGACCTTCATGATTTTGTAAAAGGCGCGATGAAGCAGCTTGCCGAAGGCGGTGCAGCTAGCTCGTCGGTCGCTGGTGGTGCAACAGGCATACCGCCTCGCCCTACCGTTGACTTTGCTAAGTTCGGTGACATCTCAGTGGAACCGCTCAGTAAAATTGACAAGTTAACGGCCCTCAACATGCAGCGTTCGTGGTTGAATGTCCCGCATGTTACCCAGTTCGATGATGCAGATATCACTGACTTAGAAGAGTTCCGGAAATCATTGAAGGCCGAGGGTGAAAAACGCGGCGTGAAAGTGACTCCAGTGGCTTTCTTAATTAAGGCTGTCGCTTCGGCGCTGGCGCAGAATCCTAAGTTCAATTCGTCCCTCGATGCGGCGATGGAGAATCGAATTACCAAGGGTTACGTTAACGTTGGTATGGCGGTTGATACGCCTCGCGGACTTGTGGTGCCTGTGATTAAGGATGCTGACAAGAAAGGACTGTGGGAAATTGCGGCGGATGTGATCGAGCTATCCATCAAGGCACGTGATGGTAAACTCAAGCCAAACGAAATGCAGGGCGGTTGTTTCACTGTTTCAAGCTTGGGTGCCATGGGCGGAACAGGCTTCACTCCTATCGTGAATACACCGGAAGTAGGCATTTTGGGCGTGTCCAAAGCGCAGATTAAGCCGGTGTGGAATGGCTCGGAATTCGTACCTCGTCAAATGCTACCGTTGGCACTTAGTTATGATCATTGTGCTATTAATGGCGGCGACGCGGGTCGATTTATGACCACTATTGTTGCTGAACTCAGTGATGTGCGTAGGTTAATTCTGAACTAATCGGTTGGCGATAGGTCAAAATATCCAAGTCTGAAGCGAGGCAGCGCAAGCGCCTCGCTTTTTTATTGCTTACTAACTGTGAGTGACTTGCTAGTCACGCATGCAAAGCTTTGTGTATAATGCGCTCATTATGTATTAGTACGAGAGATTTAAATTATGATAATTAAGGCAAAAACTCGCGGTTTTATCTGCACTAACGCCCACCCTGTTGGCTGTGAGCAGAATGTTCGCAACCAAATTGCTTACGTTAAAAACCAAGGGCAGATAGATGGAGCGCCGAAGCGCGTATTGGTTTTGGGGTCTTCTACCGGTTACGGTTTGGCCTCACGAATCAGCGCTGCTTTTGGTGCAGGCGCAAAGACTATGGGCGTCTTTTTTGAAAAGGAACCTTCTGAGAAGCGAACCGCCACTGCTGGCTGGTACAACACCGCAGCTTTTCATAAAGCGGCTGAAGAAGAGGGGTTATACGCACGCTCCTTTAACGGTGATGCCTTTTCGAATGAAATGAAGTCTGATGTGATCAATGCAATCAAAGAGGACTTTGGCCAAGTTGATCTAGTAGTTTATTCACTCGCTGCGCCTCGACGTCAGCATCCCGATACGGGCGAAGTCTTTAATTCGGTGTTAAAGCCAATTGGCCAATCGGTGACGAAGCAGGGCGTAGATACCAATAAAGATCAAATCACTGAGTTCTCATTAGACCAAGCGTCGCAGGAAGAAATTGATCAGACTGTTGCCGTAATGGGTGGTGATGACTGGCAGCGTTGGATGACAGCGCTTGCTGATGCTGGCGTGTTAGCGGATAACGCTAAGACCACCGCCTATACCTACCTAGGTGAGCGTGTCACGTGGGATATCTATTGGCATGGCACTATTGGGGCGGCCAAGAAAGATTTGGACCGCGCAGCAAAAGACATCACTGAGCAACTCACTAACATCGGCGCAACCGCTCATGTTAGTGTGTTGAAAGCGGTGGTCACTCAAGCGAGCTCCGCCATTCCAATCATGCCACTCTATCTGGCACTGCTGTTTAAGATTATGAAGGAAGAGGGTACTCACGAAGGCTGTATCGAGCAGGTTTATCGCCTCTTCAATGAATGTCTTTATAATCAAGCGCCGCGTTTAGATGACGAAAATCGTTACCGTGTTGATGAGTTGGAACTGACCCCTCATGTACAACAGGAAGTTGAAGCGCTTTGGGCGAAAGTGACCACTGATAACCTCAAGGAAATTAGTGATTATTCCGGTTACAAAACGGAGTTCTTGCGTCTATTTGGCTTCGAGGTAGAAGGTGTTGATTACGACGCGGATGTGAGTCCTCTCGCGGACATCCAGCTTGGTTAAGCCCCAGCCGCGGCAAGGGGAATGGGTGCAGTGCTTTACTGCACCAAATCCAGGGCCCATGACGGGGCCTGGTACCAACACTTGGGTCCTTGGTAAAGGGCCCTTTGTGGTTATTGATCCCGGCCCCAATCATGCGGAGCACCTCGAAGCACTTTATCGTTCCTGTAACGAGGATATTGCCCTAATCGTATTGACCCACACTCATCGAGATCACGCTGCAGGTGCCGCTGCCCTGAGAGGAATGACCGGTGCTCCAGTTCTGGGGATGACTTTAAGCCCGGACGACGGTCATCAAGAATTAAGTGCTTTGCCATTACTTCCAGTCAGCAAACTCGCTGAATTCGCTATTCCTGGTGTCACACTCACCGCTATCCATACCCCAGGTCACGTTGCTAATCATCAATGTTACTATCATCAAGAGTCAAAGATGATGTTTGTCGGTGATCATATGATGAACGGCTCAACGGTTGTAATTATTCCGCCCGCAGGTCACATGGCCAGCTACTTGGCAAGTCTTCGTGCGCTAGTTAATTACCCAATGAGTTCAATTGGCCCTGGTCATGGTGATGTCATCACTGAACCAAATGATGAAATTGAGCGTTTAATCCATCATCGTTTGACGCGTGAGCAGAAGGTGTTAGGAGTGCTGAGTGATCAGTGGTTAACACTCGATCAGATACTTGAACGGGTTTATGATGACATAGATCCCGCGCTTTTGCCTGTGGCACGGCTCTCTTTAACGGCGCACCTCATTAAGCTGTGTGAAGACGGCAAAGCGAGTAAACAAGACGGAGAACACTGGTTGCTAGGATCCGATACCTGGCGCTTGAATTAGGAGAATACTATGCAGTTACTTCATACCATGATTCGTGTGGGCAACTTAGAAAAATCAATTGCGTTTTACACTGAAGTACTTGGCATGAAACTGTTGCGCAAGAGCGACAATGAAGCCTATAAGTACACGCTAGCATTTGTTGGTTATGGCGAGGAGTCTGATGGCGCAGCGGTGATTGAACTAACCTATAACTGGGGTGTTGATGAGTACGAGATGGGAACTGCCTTTGGGCATCTAGCCATTGCCCACCCAGATATCTATGCCTTGAGTAAGGAGCTGAAAGCAGCGGGCGCTAATGTGGTTAGAGAGCCCGGCCCAGTGCTTGGCGGATCAACACATATTGCCTTTGTAGAGGATCCCGACGGTTACAAAATTGAACTCATTCAGCGCGATCAAATGACCAATTCCATCGGATAGTATTATGCAATATAACCAGCTTGGCGCGTCTGACCTGAAAGTGTCAAAAGTCTGTCTTGGCACCATGACCTTCGGAGAACAAAATACCGCTGCCGAGGCGTTCGAGCAGATGGATTATGCTGTTGAGGCAGGCATTAATTTATTTGATACGGCAGAGCTTTATTCTATTCCGCCTAAGGCCGAGACGCAGGGGTCTACTGAGACAATCATTGGTAAGTGGATCAAGGCGCGCGGAACTCGGGACCAAATTGTCCTGGCCACCAAGGTCGTAGGGCGAAGCAAGATGGATTGGTTTCGCGGTGAAGAAAGTCGTCTGAGCAGGAATCATATCCGACAAGCCATTGAGGGGAGTCTAACGCGCCTGAATACGGACTACGTTGACCTCTATCAATTACACTGGCCCGATAGGCGAGTGCCGCTCTTCGGGTCTGCCCAACGCTTTAGCGCGCCGCAAAGCAACGAGATAAGTTTAGCCGAGACGCTCTCGGCGCTCTATGAGCTGGTAGATGAAGGTAAGGTTCGTCACATTGGGGTGTCCAATGAGACGGCTTGGGGTGTTCATGAAGCGTTGCGTATAGCGGGACTGAGCAATCGCGAGCCCATTGTCTCGATTCAGAATGCCTATAGTTTGGTGAATCGGACGTTCGAGCAAGGTTTGGCGGAATTTTCAATGCGCTCGAATGTGGGGCTGCTGGCCTACTCCCCGTTAGCTCAGGGCTATCTAACGGGTAAATATCGTCACGGCGAGCTGCCAGTTAATTCCAGAAAGGCACTATTTGGAAGGATGGGGCGCTATGAGAGCGAACGCGGCTTGAAAGCGGTAGAGGACTACCATCAGCTTGCAGCTAGCTGGGGAATGACGCTGCTAGCACTAGCACAGTCATTCGTCATGTCTCGCCCCTTTCTCACCAGTAACATTATTGGTGCCACATCCATGGCCCAGCTTAGGGAAAACCTTCAGGCCTGTGAGTTGATGCTCAGTCAGGATCAACTCCAAGCCATCGACGATATTCATGTCGATAACCCAAACCCATCACCTTAATAACCGCTCGTACCTTGTTATTAGGCGAGCTAAAAATTATGATGTCTCGTCGATTGAATGTAGCGTAGGAGCTTCTTGATGATTAGTGGCAGTATGGTTGCCCTAGTAACCCCAATGGCAGCAAACGGTGAGGTTGATTATGAAGCACTTGCCCGGTTAGTGGATTGGCACGAGGCCGAAGGTACTCATTGCTTAGTGGTTGCTGGAACAACGGGAGAGTCCGCGACGCTTGATGTGAATGAACACCTTGAGGTGATTCGTTTTTGTCAGGAGCGAGTGGGGTCGAGAGTTCCCATCATTGCTGGTACTGGTGCTAACTCTACTCGCGAGGCAATACATCTAACTACCCGAGCGCAAGCTTTCGGTGTAGCCGCCTGTCTATTAGTAACGCCTTACTACAACAAACCAACGCAGGAAGGATTGTTCCAACACTATCAGGCCGTTGCTGCGGCCTGTCCGGGGGATTTGATTCTGTATAATGTTCCTGGGAGAACCGCGGTAGATATGTCGAATGAGACAGTGCTGCGTTTGGCTACAATTGAAAATATTGTTGGCATTAAAGACGCGACCGGTGAGCTTAAGCGAGGCATTGAGCTGGTGAAAGCGGCGCCAAAGGGATTTGTAGTTTATTCGGGTGATGATGCAACGGCTATAGATCTTATCTTGGCGGGTGCTAAGGGAGATATTTCGGTCACCGCGAACGTTGCGCCAAAATTAATGTCTAAGGCCTGTGAATTAGCGCTTGCGGGAGATTCCGAAGGAGCAAAGGCCGTCGACGCTAAGTTGTCAGCCTTGCATCGCGATTTATTTGTTGAGGCCAATCCAATTCCCGTAAAATGGGCGTTAAGTCAGTTGGGGCGTTGCGAAGCAACGATGCGTTTGCCGCTAACAACACTGGATTCAAAATTTCATGGCGTGGTTAAGAGCGCACTAAAAGAAGCAGCCAGTATTAGCTAAGCTGCTCGGAGTTAAAATAATGATAAAAGTTGTATCAACTACCGCGCTAGCAGGCTCGCTTGCTCTGCTGTCTGGATGTAGTTTCTTTGGTTATGAGAATGATTTTCGTGACAAAGGAGAGGATTATCAAACTGCTGCCGCTATTGAGCCGCTTCAGGTTCCGCAGGGTTATAGTGACGAAAGAATTAGAGATCTATTTGTAGTGCCTGAAGTTCCAAAGCAAGTTGACCTCGCTGATGAGGATGGGGATTTTATTATCCCAGCACCCGTTCCGTTGAATGTTGAGCGCGATCTGCAGAAGGTTAAAATTCAGCGTCTAGGTGAACGCCGTTGGATTAATATTAACGTTTCGGCTTCTGCAGTTTGGCCCAGACTTAGAGCTTGGATGAATAGCTCAGGTATTGATGTGGTTGAAGCGAACCCAGAGACGGGAGAAATTCAAACTGTCTGGCTAAAATTCAACGATGATGAAGCGAACAAAGATCGTTTCAAAATCTTCGTTGAGCCAGGATACCAAGCTACCACTACTGAGGTTAGGGTGCTACATAGTCGTGCAGCGGTAGATGCGGATGAGTCATCGGTAGCATGGCCTGCGAACTCGGTAGATGATTCGCGGGAATCTTGGATGGTTGATGAAATCGCTAATGCTTTGGCGTCGCAAACGGATGCGGAAACCGTCTCACTTCTGGCCCAACAGATTGGTGGCGCGCCTAAATCTAGAATGATGCCGAATGCCACACCGCCAACATTACTGCTCAGCGTCGACTTCGATCGTGCCTGGGCGTCGTTGTTAGGATCTATTCCTGGTGTCGACATGACGGTAGTTACTCGAAACCGTGAAGACGGCACTATTAGTATTCAGTATCACCCTCAGCCCGAAGGCGCGGTCCACGAAAATGGTTTTTTTGCTAATTTGTTCAGCTCTAGTGCAACCATCCAAGTGACCGAGCTTGAGCTTTTGGTGCAGGATATTGATGGCCAGGTTAATGTCTCAGTGACGCAGCCTGGATCTGAGATTGCTGCAGATTTAGCTCGCCAAGTGCTCGAGAAAACTCGTAATCAACTACGTTAAGCTGTGATTCGAGTTGCTTCATTAGGCAGTGGAAGCCGAGGAAATGCTACCGTTATAGAGTGTGGCGCTACTCGGCTTTTAATCGACTGTGGGTTTAACCTCAAAACTATCGAAGCGCGTGCCGCTGAGGCTGCGTTTGATCTATCTTCTCTTACCGCTATTTTAGTCACTCACGAACATTCCGATCATATAGGTGGCGTATCTAAGCTGGCTAGGCGCTATAAGTTGCCAATTTATACTACTGTGGGAACCTGGCATGCTAAACCCCAGACTGAGGTTCCGCAGCTAAATTTTCTCTGTAGCCACTCGCCAGTGCAGATTGAAGAGGTTTGCGTCTATCCGGTTGCAGTGCCACACGATGCCCGCGAGCCAGTCCAGTTTGTCTTCGAGTACGACGGATTAAGATTTGGGGTACTGACTGACTTAGGCAGTATCTCGGCTCATGTGGCAGAGGTCGTCAGTGACTTGGATGGCTTGTTAATAGAGTTTAATCACTGTGTGGAACGACTGCGTACTGGCTCCTACCCAGCATCTCTAAAACGACGAGTAGGAGGGGAATTCGGTCACCTGAATAACGCTCAAGCACTCGATTTTGTTCAGCAGCTAGACCATCAGCGCTTACAATTACTCGTGGCGGGGCACATAAGTGAGCAGAATAATTGCTCGGAGGTGGTTGCTGAGATGCTGGCGCCCTTGAGCTCAACCATTGATAGAATTCAAATAGCTAGCCAACGGCAGGGCTTTGATTGGCTAGAGATTGCGCACCCAGCATAAGCGTTAACTAGTGAACGCAGTCAAGGCGGTATGCTTGGCTGATTATTTGTGTCGGTTGGTTGAGTGTTAGGCATAGGCTCTTAAAGCCCGTAATTACTGGTTTTCAAACAGTTTGTGGTAACTTACTCACAAGCTTTTGCACAGATAACTTGGATATTTACAGTGAGAATGATGTGGTTACCCTTCGGCATTTGATCAACGCAGAGGAGCAGGATTCCTTAGTTTCGGAGCTCGCAGCGGAGCTTGCGCTTGAGGTGGTAGCTCAGAGTGAAGACGAGCTTGCCTTACGTTGGTCTGGAGAACGGCTCAGTCTCCATTTCCCTCAGCAGCAACAGGGCGATGTGTTCGTTGATTTTGTTGGCGGCGCGATGCAATACCGAGTAAAGCACGGCGGTGGTTTTGGTCAGGCGGTGGCAAAAGCTTGTGGATTGTCACCAAGAGTATTGCCCAAGGTACTTGATATGACAGCCGGCCTTGGTCGAGATGGATTCGTTTTGGCATCGCTAGGAAGCGAGGTTACGCTGGTTGAACGACAACCTATCGTGCATGCGTTGTTGGCTGACGGCCTAAAGCGAGCGTCAGTCAGTGAGGAGGCACAAGCTATTGCCCAGAGATTGAGTTTAGTGAAGGCCGATGCCTCTGAGCTAGCGCTGCAGCCATTCGAAGTGGTTTACCTCGATCCCATGTTCCCGGAACGCAAGAAATCTGCCGCCGTCAAAAAAGAGATGACTGCATTTCATCAGTTAGTTGGTACCGACGATGATGCTGATATATTGCTGACTAAGGCGTTAGAACTTGCTAGCCATCGAGTAGTAGTGAAGCGTCCGAAGGGCGCGCCGTTTTTAGCAAACCGAAAGCCCAGTCAATCCCTAACAGGTAAGTCTGGGCGTTTCGATATTTACGCCATCAGATCAATGGCACCTGGCAAGTTTAGGTCATCAGACGGCGAATAATTGCTTCATAGACTTCGCTGAGCTGGTTTAGGTCGGACATGCTGACGTTTTCATTCACTTGGTGAATGGTTGCATTCAGTGGCCCTAACTCCACTACTTGAGCACCCAGTGGCGCGATAAAACGGCCGTCAGAGGTGCCACCTGACGTAGAAAGGTTAGGGCTTCTTCCGGTTATTTCTTCTACGCTCTGGACGCAGGCTTCAACTAATTCGCCTTCGGCCGTTAAGAATGGCTCTCCGTTTAACTTCCAGGTGATGTCGTAATTTAGCTCCGCACGCGTCAGTACCGCTTCTACGCGTGCTTTTAGTTCTTCCGCCGTAGTTTCGGTGGAATAACGGAAATTACAAACAACTTCCATATCACCCGGGATGACGTTGGTCGCGCCGGTACCGGAGTTAATATTAGAAATCTGGAAGCTCGTTGGCGGAAAGAAATCGTTGCCCTGGTCCCACTCAGTCGCCACCAAATCACTTAAGGCTTGCATGGCCTTGTGAATAGGATTGTCGGCGAGCTGAGGGTAGGCTACATGACCTTGCTTGCCAATGACCTTAAGCGTGGCGCCGAGTGATCCGCGACGGCCGTTTTTAATGACGTCTCCAAGCTTGTTAGTGCTTGAAGGTTCACCCACTAAACAGTAGTCGATATCAATGCCCCGGCGTTGAAGCTCAGGCGCAACGTAGCGTATGCCGTAGTCGGCGGCACCCTCTTCGTCACTCGTTAGCAAAATGCCGAAACGCGCTTTCATCATGGGCTTTGATGCCAAAAAACGCTCAGTTGCCGTAATGAATGCCGCGATACTACCTTTCATGTCCGCGGTACCTCGGCCAAAGAGCAGGTCGCCTTCTTCGGTGGGCTCGAATGGCGGATAACGCCACTCTGACTCCGGACCGGTGGGTACCACATCAGTATGCCCCAGGAAGATTAACAGCGGGCCTTCGTCGCCGATGGTGATGAGGATATTCTCAACATCCTCACAGTCCAGGCGAGTAACCGTTATGTCGAAATTCTCGAGGCGATCAAGGATCAGCGGAAAGCATCCAGCATCGTTAGGAGTGACGGATTGTCGTTCAATTAACTGTTTGCACAGCTCAATAGTGGGTGACATAAGTGCCTCGAGGATTAATTGCTGTGGAGCATGTCATTTAGCTCAATGGAGCTGAGATTGGTATGGCATTCAACCGCACCGCTCTGTGAGTTGCGGCGAAATAGTAGATGGTTCTGGCCCGCCAGCTCCTTAGCCTTGATGATGTCGCCTTGAGTGCCCTCGTCATTTACTAACTGGATCTTGGTGCCGGCCGTGATGTAGAGGCCGCTCTCAATGGTGCAGTGATCGCCAAGTGGAATGCCTGTGCCGGCGTTAGCGCCAATAAGGCAGTGTTCGCCCACTGAAATAACAATGTTGCCGCCGCCTGATAGGGTTCCCATGGTTGAGCTACCACCGCCGAGATCTGAATGACTGCCCACCCAAACCCCTGCTGAGATTCGACCTTCAATCATGGCCGGGCCGGCTGTGCCAGCATTAAAGTTAACGAAACCCTCGTGCATAACGGTGGTGCCCTCGCCAATATAGGCGCCTAGGCGAATGCGAGCGGCGTCAGCGATACGAACGCCACTTGGTACAACGTAGTCGGTCATTTTAGGGAATTTATCGATGCAGTTAACGCTTAGTGCGCGGCCTTCTAAACGGGCTTGTAATTGACGCGCTGGCAGTTCATTGAGTTCTATCGGCCCCTCGGAGGTCCAAGCTAAATTATGTAGGATACCGAATACGCCATCGAGTACGGTTTCATGAGGTTTAACGAGGCGGTGAGATAGTAGGTGAAGCTTTAGGAATGCGGTACCCACATCCGCGGGTGCACTATCTTGCTGAGCTATGCTGAGAACGATGGTTTTACGAGCGTCTTTGAGGCTTTCAATTAGCGTTGCAATAGGAAGATAATCGCTTGCCGCAAGACTTGTGAGTTGAAATTCATTTAACACACTAGTGCCGTCCGAAAGCCCAATGGCATTGATTTCTTCAAGCTCCTCCTGGCAGGGGGCTAAAACGGGTTGTGGGTAAAATACTTCGATAATTTCACCAGCCTGGTTTTTGGTGGCAATGCCTATTCCGTATGCATAAATAGTAGTCATAAGTAATCTCTGAAGTTTAAGCTTGTGTGCTGGTTAGTTGATTAGCAAGCGCGTCCGTTACACCGATATAAAATTGGTCCTGATAACTAATGAGTGGACGCTTGATGATAGTTGGCTCAGCGAGAATTTCGTCTAAATCGGCAGCGAGGAGGCGTAATCTTTGTTCGTCTGTACGCTGCTTCCAGGTGGTAGAGCGCTTGTTGATGATTTTCTCAATGCCAAGCTGCTCAATAGCCAGCGCCAAAAGGTCCTTACTGATACTTTCGCTACGAAGGCATACAAAGGTAACGGGCTGCCCAAGCTCCGCTAACTGTTTTAAAGCCTTTTTAACGCTGTCGCAGTTCTTAATTCCCCAAAGCTTCATGGATTATCTCGCTTGATTAACAAAAGTAGCAATTATACCGCAGATTGACCCGTCTTACATTGACGGAAAGTTTCTGGTGTTAGTCGTTTTGGCTATAGTACTAAAAAGAGTTTACAGTGATGGCATACGGTGTTTTACTTATGTGAAATAGATTTTAGAATTAAGAAGTTAAACACGTGCCTAATACCATTCCAAAGCTCGCTAATGTCAACGGTTCGTTGTTTCGAACGGGTCCCACGGTGGCTACCGTTGTCGAGTTGTCTAGAGCGGCTAGTGCGTCAGATGGACGACGGTTAGCAAAAGTCATTGTGCAGCGTCTCTGTGAAAGTGATCTGCTTATTCATGCGGTTTCTCAACCTTTTGTAGAGGGGCTTCTCGCGGGTTTGGCGCAGGCTTATGAAGGGCTCTCTCCGGTAATGCGTACTGTTGTGTTAACCGGCGAACCACCGTCGGAATTTGCTCAGCAACGTTTCGCTAAGCAAGAGTTCATCTGGATGTTAAGTTGTGATGCTGGACTTCGGGCACAGCTTTTTAGCGCGTTTGAGGGGCTGAGATCGCTTGCTCACTTAAATGCGCTCTGCGGAAACAAAGGTGTATTCGATATCGACCAGAGTTGCCCTCAGTGTTTTGACAACAGCAAGGCATTCATGTTGGTCCCCGATAGCCATGATAGTGGTGCGCTTCAGACTGCGGTATTATCACTAGCCCCTTCGTTGTGGGATAGTGATCTTTGGCTCATTGAGTCCTCCTCCATCAACGCCACAACACTGGTTCGTATTTCTCCTGCAACGCCATTGCTTAAGCGCAGCTAGCCAGCTTTCTATTTCCTTATAAAAGCGTCATAATCCACAAGAGATTTGTGGGCGCTGCTTGCCCGTAAGCAACTACTTCTGCGAGACCTGTATGAAAAAAATGACTTTGATTCCAATTGTGATTGGGGCGCTGACCCTTCCGTTGCAATTATTCGCGGCCGATAATTTGGGTGTTTCCGGCGATAAATTCCGTCAGCTCGACGAGCTTCTTCCAACGCCTAACAGCTATCGTAACGCAGCGGGAGCGCCTGGGCATGAATATTGGCAGCAGCAGGCTGATTACGATATCGAGGTGACCCTAGATGATGAAAATCAGCGCATTATTGGTTCTGAGAAAATCACTTACACCAATAACTCTCCGGATGATTTGACCTACCTTTGGGTGCAGTTGGATCAAAACCGATTTGAGCCTAATTCGAATGCCAATCTAGTTAGAACAACGAATACCGAAGGAAATGGCCCTAATACGTTTTCTTACTATGGCTTACGTAACATTCTTACGGCAGAGTCTTTTGACGGTGGGTATAAGATTACCAAAGTAGCCGATCGTCGCGGCAACCCTTTGTCTCACACTATTGTTGGGACAATGATGCGAATTGATTTAGATTCCCCGCTTAAGAGTGGTTCGAAGATCGAGTTCGGCATTGACTGGAGCTACAATGTTTTTGAGCAAAAGGTACTCGGTGGACGAAGCGGTTACGAGTACTTTGAACGAGACGACAACTACCTCTACGAGATTGCTCAGTGGTACCCGCGAATGGCCGCCTATAATGATGTAAGCGGCTGGCAGAATAAAGAATTCTTGGGCTCAGGGGAGTTTGCAGTCGAGTTTGGCGACTATAACGTGAAGATTACAGCGCCTGCCGATCATATTGTTGCCTCCACTGGTGTTCTACAGAATCCCAGGGATGTTCTTAGCGCTGAGCAGCGTCGCCGATTAACCGAGGCAAAGACGGCAGATAGCCCGGTATTCATTGTCACCTTAGAGGAGGCGCTTGAGAATGAATCTTCGCGTGCGACCAATACTAAGACGTGGGAATTCGAAGCGGAAAACGTGCGAGACTTTGCTTGGGCGTCTAGTCGGAAGTTTGTTTGGGATGCGCAGGGCTACAAAAGCGGTGGCACAGACACTATGGCGATGTCCTATTACCCGCAAGAAGGTATGCCGATTTTTGATCGCTACTCAACGGCTGCCATCATTCATACCATGGAGCATTACAATAAGTATGCTTTCGACTATCCGTACCCAGTTTCTATTTCGGTAAATGGTCCTGTGGGTGGAATGGAATACCCTATGATGACCTTTAATGGTCCGCGTCCAGTGATTGATGAAGAAGCTGAGATGGAAGATGGGGTTGTCACGCCAGAAGAAATTATGGCGCGAACGTACAGTCGAGGGGTTAAGTGGTTCTTGATAGGTGTGGTGATACATGAGGTTGGCCATAACTACTATCCAATGATCGTCAACTCTGATGAGCGTCAATGGACTTGGATGGATGAGGGGTTGAACACTTACGTTGAGTTCCTTGCGCTACAGGCGTGGGAAGATACCATTGATGCCAATGAGCAGCGTGGTGAAGCTCGTCAGATTGTTGACTACATGCGTTCGCCAAACCAAGTGCCAATTATGACCAACTCGGAGTCAATTCTGCAGTTTGGTAACAATGCCTACGGTAAACCGGCGACGGCGCTAAATATTTTACGCGAAACGATCATGGGTCGTGAACTATTTGACTATGCGTTCCGTGAGTATTCGGAGCGATGGAAGTTCAAGCGCCCAATGCCAGCCGATTTCTTCCGTACTATGGAGGATGCCTCGGGTGTTGATTTGGATTGGTTCTGGCGCGGTTGGTTCTACACAACTGACGCGGTAGATATTTCCGTTGATAACGTTCGCGCGTTCTCAATCGATACTCGCAATCCCGATCTTGAAGAAGAGTTCGCGCGTGCGAAATTTGCTCAAGAGCCGCTATCTATAACACGTCAGCGTAACGATGGCATGCCCCGTAAAGTGGAAGAGCAGGACCAACTCCTTGACTTCTACAATGAGCATGACCGTTTCACTACAACTAATGCCGATCGCAATGCCTATAACTCACTGGTCGAAGGTCTTGAGGATTGGGAGCGTGACCTGCTGCTAGTTGATAACAACGTTTATGTCATCGACTTCAGTAATCTCGGTGGTTTGGTTATGCCGCTAATTATTGAGATGCATTACGACGACGGTGCTAAGGAAGAGGTTCGTATTCCTGCTGAGGTTTGGTCGCGTAACGCGAATAACGTCTCGAAGATGTTCGTGCGTCCTGCGGAAAAGATACTGACGCAAGTTGTGCTCGACCCGCATTGGGAAACGGCAGACATTGATGTGGCGAACAATCATTATCCGCGGCAAATTGTCGAATCTCGTCTTCAGTTGTTCAAGCGAGAGCGCAGTCCTAACATGATGGAAAATTGGGCCGCTGAGCTAAAAGCTGATGAAGAGGAATCTTCTGAGGAAGAAGCAACGGAAGAGTAACGCTTCCTAAGCACTTAACTTAAAAAAAGGGGAGTCTAAGCTCCCTTTTTTTACAATTGGAATAATGAATGATGAAGAATTTGATTGCGCTAGTGTTGTTGATGCTCACAACTATGGGGGCGAATGCCCACCAATATCACTTCGGTCTCACCGAGATTAGCGTGAATGAAAATGAACGCGTTTTAGAAGTTGTGCATAAATACTTTATTCGTGATATCGCTGTAGCAATAAACGGTGGAACTGATATCGCAGTGGGTGATGAAGAGTTAAAGGCTTATCTTGCGATGAATTTCAAACTGGCGCTACCTGAACTCGGTACCGTTGACTTGGAATGGGTTGGTGCTGAAAGCGATATTCGTTATGTGTGGATGTACCAGCAATACCAGCTTGGCGATCATCATCCTGAGGAAGTGATCGTAGAGCAAAAGGTCTTAGTGGAAATTGAGCCTGATCAGGTGAATACGGTAACCACGCTAGCGGCGCAAAAAGTAGTAGCGAGCGCAACCTTAAATCGCGAGACTCAACGTGCAGTTCTTGCGCTTCAGCCGGATTAATTCACAGGTAAGCAAAACTAACTATTCTTCGGAGCTTTACATTGCTTCAGGAGTCGTTATACTGCGCGCACTTTCACGGACACAGACGATTATTTGTCAGTCTTAAAACCCTTTTTTTAGTTATTTTAAAATACTTTAAAAACAAGGGTTTACAGTGAAGTTTAGATGTGTATAATTCACATCCGCTTCGAACGAGAAGCAACGCTCTTTAACAATCAATCAGACAATACGTGTGGGTACTTGTAGAGATAGTCGCAACAAAGATTATCGAAACAAGTTACTCGTTAATTCGAAAGAAAG